>JAQWLN010000033.1 GCA_029247265.1 Fuerstiella sp. | reverse complement strand
ACACACACACTATGTCACAATACGCCAACTACGCTCTCGATTCGGACAGCTACGACACAACGAGAATTCCGGTTGGCGTCGATACAATCCTGTCCTGTCTTGACCGGACAGCCATTCCACTCAGTCAACAGGTGCTGTTGGAGGCTGGTTGCGGGACAGGAAACTACTTGCATGCACTGCAAGACCACCTGGGCAGTCTTTCCGGCATCGACTTTAGCTAAGGCATGCTGACACAAGCGCGCAGGAAACTCGACGCACAGGTTGATCTCACCTGCGGCAGCATTCTCGACATGGCGTTCAAAGACGACGGTTTTGATGGCATTACGTGCAATCAGGTGATTCATCATCTTGATGAAGGGCCGCACGCGGCCGATGATCCTTCTGCGTGGAAGCCGAATCAGTTTCCTAATCTGACCCGGTTCATTCAGGAAGCATGGCGAGTTCTGAAGCCAGGCGGAGCGTTCGTGATCAATGCAACGACACACGATCAGTTCCGTGATGGCTATTGGTGGGCTGCTTTGATTCCGACAGCAGTGTCACGCCTGACTTGCAGGATGCCTGACCTGGATCAACTGCAACAGATGCTCACCGAAGCCGGATTTGAGATTGAGTCCGTCGCGCCGGAACTGAATGGGATACTCCAGGGGTCGTCCTATCTGGATCCTGAAGGCCCACTCAAGGAAGCCTGGCGAGCCGGCGACTCGACATGGTCATTGGTCACGGAAACCGAACTTGCAAGTGCTCAGGAACGAGTCGAACAGATGAATCGTGAGGGAACGATGCAGGCCTGGCTGGATGAGCGAGAACAGAAGCGATTGAAAATCGGACAAACGACATTCGTTTGTGGACGAAAATAGGCTCTGCTTTCTTTCGCGGTGACCGCAACACATTCCAGAGAAAGCAGCGTGTGAGCAATGTCAGATCGCAAGACTTTTTTCTGACTCGATGGCTTACCCGGGCCCCGGACTGGAAGTTCGCTGCATACGCCGTCGGAGCGTCGTTCTCGACCTACTTCTGTATGTACGCATTTCGCAAGCCGTTTGCGGCCGCGACATACGATGGCTTTGAAACGTTTGTCGGGCTGGATCTGAAAACGGCGCTCGTCATCAGTCAGGTCGTTGGCTATACGCTGTCCAAAGTGATTGGAATGAAAGTTTGCTCAGAGCTGAGCAGATCCCGTCGGGCGCTCGCCCTGCTTGTGCTGATCATCTGGGCCCAGACAGCATTGGTTGCTTTCGCGATCGTTCCGGCGCCCTGGAAAGTACCTGCAATTCTGCTGAACGGTCTTCCGTTGGGCATGATCTGGGGACTTGTGGTGCGCTATCTGGAGGGAAGAAGACTCTCGGAGCTGGTGCTGGCTGGTCTGAGTTGTTCATACATCATCGCGAGCGGTGTCGTCAAAGATGTCGGTCGGATGTGGATGAGTTGCGGCGTGTCTGATGTGTGGATGCCCGCAGTCACAGGATTCTGTTTTCTGCCGCTGTATATCGTCTCCGTATGGCTGTTAGATCAGGTTCCGGCTGCGTCAGCAGCCGATATCGCTTCGCGCACGGAACGACCGAAAATGAATGCCGCGGATCGCACCAGATTCGTGGGGCAGTTCTGGATGGGCCTGCTTCTTCTGTTTACGGTCTATTTCTTCCTGACCGCCTATCGAGACTTTCGAGACAACTACGGCATTGAGATTTTCCAGGCACTGGGCTATGCGGACACTCCCGGAATTTTTTCGCGTACGGAATTTCCGGTGGCCATCGGAGTCGTGCTGGCGATGGCCGTGCTGAATATCTTTCGAAACCATCGTCACGGACTCATCGCTGTTTACGTGGTGATGACCTGCGGATTGTTGTTGATGGCCGGATCCACATTAATGCTTGATGCTGGTCTGCTTGAGGGACATGAACTCTGGTGGATGGTGTTAGTGGGACTCGGTTCGTACCTCGCATACGTTCCGTTCGGGACAGCGCTGTTTGAGCGACTCATTGCGTCCACACAATTTCGCGGAAATGCGGTGTTTGCGATCTACATTGCCGATTCTGTCGGCTACACGGGTTCGATTGCTGTGCAGATCTATAGAGACCTCTTTGAACCCGACATCCACCGTTTCGAATTCTTCCGTGCTTTCACCTATGCCTTTTCGCTGCTGGGCGTTGGATTGCTGGTGGCCAGCTGTGTTTCGTTCCTGTCGAAAACACGTGGCGGTGTCTAAAACTGTGCGAGTAAGGCGGATTCATAGAACCGTTTTCGAAAACCCGAAGTCCCCTATCTCTCGTCAGCGGACCTCAGCCGATACAGCGATGTCACTTCTCTTGAACGTGCTTCAAAGAGAGGGTCTGATTGCTCACTCGATTTGGCATGTTGCGGCGAGGTGTCTCGTTTTTCAATCACACTCAAGCCCGCTTGCCTGATCCAATCCTGTAAATCGTCAGGACTCCGCAGGCCAATATGCTCTGCCAGGTTTGACATGATCAACCAGGCTTCACCGTTTGCATTTAAGCGTGATTTTGCACCATTTAAAAAGCCCTTTAGCATTTGGCTTTTGGGATCGTAGATGGAACGTTCGATCGGTGTCTTGACTTTGGCAGGCACCCATGGCGTGTTGCAGACGATGAGGTCAGCTTTGCCTTCGGGAAAGAGGCTTGTCTCAACCAGGCTGATCTTTGTCTGCATGTGCAGGCGTTGAATATTCTCAGCGGCACATCGTAAGGCGCGGCCGCATGTGTCTGTGGCAATCACTTGCTGAATGCCACGTACCGCCAGCACGGCTGCGATGACACCAGTGCCGGTCCCGATGTCCCACGCGACCCGCGGGTCGTTGAGTTCAGCGGAATTGATGAGCTCCAGGTATTCGCCGCGAACCGGTGAAAACACCCCGTAATCAGCGTGGATGTTCGCTTTCAAGGCATCGATGTACACGCCTTTTTTTCTCCACTCATTAGCGCCGACCATGCCTAACGTTTCACGTAGAGATAACACCAGCGTCTCCGGGGCTTTTTCGCCCAACGCAGCTTCAACCGCTTCCTGTAAGTCCGGTGATCGGGTGAGTTTGCATTGACCATGCTGCAACTCAATCAAAATCTTATTCGTGATGTTCGCCCGGCTGATCTGTCGTGCTCGATGTTGATGGAAGGTTTCGAGCATTGTGCCGACGGGCCCGGCTGGTTTACGGTCGGCTCGTCGAGTCACGGCTTGCAGCAGCTGTTTGGCGTTTTGGAAATCACCGGTATAAAGCATCGCAGTGCCCGCGCACGCTCGCCAGTAGGCGGCATCACCCGTCATGGTGTCATCTGCCATGATGAGCTTTTCAGGCGGTGGATAACCTGCCTCAGATTGCCAGACAGCAGAACAGGTTCTGGAATTGCTCTGCCAGGACAGATTTTGCGACGCTTTCACGCCGTGCTTTCGTGTTTGTGCATGCGCCGATGTTATCACGCAAATCGCCGTCGCCTCGGCTAATCATTGATATTACCCCTATTCATCTCAATTCCGGGGAATGAAAGGGACAAAGGAACGGTTCGTTGTTTTGTCACAGCGCGAGAAGGCGACGAACTACCAGACATTACACGCACGCTCACAGGCAACGACATGCGTCTGGCTCCAACAACACTTCGTCTCCATCATCGCGCAACGTGAAGAATTCAGCGGACAGTGATTCGGACAGTGCAACGCAAGTGATATGGCAATTCGCATTGCCAATGATTGACCGTCAACCGCTTGCATTCCGTCTGATTTGGAATCGCCCTCTGTTTTACCTGTGGTAAACGGCTGAATTCCAGTTTCCCGGACGAAGCAGTTTACGAAACCACGTCGCCTGTTCGGGCTCGAGGGAAGCACACATTGCACGCCGGGGAGCGTTTGTCGCGGCGATGAATCAGCGGTAAGCAGGCTGGCAGGAATGGAATCGGTCAACGCTTGTGCCTATTCTGCGAACAGTGAACCCGAATTCCTGACAGTCATTTCCTTTTCGCGATATCATCGAGAGCTTCGGTAAGTCCCGACGATTATTCGTCCTGCTTTTCAGTGAGTTAATTCCTATGCGGCACCTGATTGCACTGCTGGCGTTAAGTCCGATTTTCAGCACCTCATGCCTGTACGCTGGTGACTATTGTGTTGTCGTGAATGCGGCGACATACGAGGACCCGTCATGGAAAGCTGTTGCCGATACGTTGGTCCAAAAACACGACGGAAAACTACTGACGTATGCGTCGACCCCCACCGAGCTGCTTGGCCAGCTGAGTCAGGATCATCCTCGCTATACGTGTTTCGTGTCGACTCGCGAGCAAGCCGGACGCGAATTCGTGGCAGCCGTGCACCAGCTCACTCGGAAACTGGATGACGATCCCTACACCGATACGTTCTGGGGCATTCTGACCGGCTATGATGCCACCAATGCGCTGGGCATCGCGACATATCGTGAGCCGCTGACGGTACGAAAGGTAGCGTCCGGCACAGAGATCGCTCTGGAAATGTGCGAACAGGGACTGTGGTACGACGAACTGGTCAAGAACAAGTTTGTGCGAAAGCAAAAGGGCGGCAGCGCTCAGCAATTGCAGGGACCGGACGACACCACGAAGGCTCTGGTGAAGTCGTTGAATGATTTCAAACCGGATCTGTTCGTTACGTCCGGTCACGCCACCGAAAGGAACTGGCAGCTTGGATTTCGCTATCGCAATGGTTTCTTCAAATCCAAAGACGGTCAGATGTACGGCGAAGATACTCGGCGCCAACGCATCGACGTTGATTCCCCAAACGCCAAAGTTTACCTGCCCATCGGCAATTGTCTGATGGGGCACATCGACGGTCCGGACGCCATGGCTCTGGCATGGATGAACGACGTCGGTGTGAAGCAGATGATCGGCTACACGGTGCCGACGTGGTTTGGCTATGGAGGCTGGGGCATGCTGGATTATTTCGTTGAACAACCCGGTCGCTATTCGCTGACGGAAGCATTCTTCGCCAACCATTTTGCATTGCTTCACGCGTTGGAGACCGGGACCGAGAATCAGCGAGGCATGGAGTTTGATCGTGACGTCGTTGCGTTTTACGGAGACCCGAAGTGGGAAGCTCGGCTGGCCGCGGCTGACTGTGCTTATGATCAGTCACTGACTGCTAATGACGGAGTGTATACGCTCCGAGTCACGCCGAACCGCGGCGTTGATTCCTTTAAGCCGATCAACATGAACGGGTCGCAGCGAGGTTGGCGCCCGATCGTACACTGGCTGCCTGAGCGAGTCCGCGATGTCCGAATCATCAAAGGGGCGCAATTCCAACCCGTGATCACCGACGATTGTGTGTTGCTGCCGAATCCTCGAGAGTGTGATCCTTCTGTCGCCTATGAAGTAGTGTTTACCGCCAGTGTTGTCGACCGACAATAACGGCCCTGATC
Organism: Fuerstiella sp.; assembly: GCA_029247265.1. Classification (GTDB taxonomy): domain Bacteria; phylum Planctomycetota; class Planctomycetia; order Planctomycetales; family Planctomycetaceae; genus Fuerstiella. The sequence goes on along the minus strand of JAQWLN010000033.1, from coordinate 19,157 downwards.
GCCGCCAGGGCGTTCACCTACAGCAATTCGTGAATCGGCCGACCACTGTCAACGATGCTGACGGGACGTCCCGTCGAATCTTCGTAGTGCAAATCGGTTGGGATGCCGAGCGTCTGGTAAATTGTCGCCAGAATATCCAGTGGTGACGTCAGACGTTCTTTGACTCCGCCACCCCATTTCTCACTGGCGCCGACGACTCGACCGCCCTGAATGCCACCGCCTGCCAGCATGACTGTGAAACAGTTCGCCCAGTGATCTCTGCCGGCGTGTCCATTCATGAGTGGTGTGCGACCAAATTCGCCGGCGCAATAGATCAGCACGTCATCCAGCATTTCGCGTTCAACAAGGTCTTCGACCAGGGCTCCGATCGCACGGTCAAGCGGAGGCAGGTGTTCTTCCAGGCCGCTTTCGATGTTGTCGTGATGGTCCCAATAGCCCGTGTTGACGGTCACGCAGCGTGTGCCGGCTTCGACCAGCCGTCGCGCCAGCAGAGCGCTCTGTCCGTATTGGTGCCGTCCGTACCGGTCTCGCAGTTTCGGATATTCGTTCGAAATATCAAAGGCCTCGCGCACGTCGTCGCCGGCGACCATTTCAAGGGCCTGCGATTTGAATGTGTCCAGACCGTCCATCACACCGCTGCGGTCGATGTCGCGGCGGATCGTATCGAACTGAGCCAGCAGCCTGCGTCGAGTGTTGATACTGTCTAGCTTCAGGTCACCCGGCAGAGACAGATTGGGAACTTTGAAATCTTTCGCGTTGGGATCCGCTCCGACGTCGAACGGATTGTATGCCTTGCCCAGGTAGTGTGCTCGCTGGTAGCCAAACGCTTCGGCTTTGGGAACGGCCACGTACGCCGGCATTTGCGGTTGTCGTGGACCCAGAGATCGTGAAATCATAGACCCGAACGACGGATGCTGCTGACCGATCCGAGCCAGTGTCGGTCCGAAATGTCCGGTCTGCATCCAGTGGGCTGACGGCGCGTGAATCCCGTTGTCGTGATGCACTGACCGGACCTGCGACAGATGGTGCATGATCTTCGCCTGCTGCGGAAACCGTTCACCGACGACGATCCCGGGAACGCTCGTTGCTATGGGCGTGTACATCCCACGATATTCGGCCGGCGCGTCCGGCTTCATATCGTACGTGTCCTGCTGACTCATGCCGCCGTGCGTCCAGAAGACAATGATTGACTTCCTGCTGTGCGACGCTGCCGGCGAAGCGGCGCGGGATTCAGATCGCAACAGACCCGCCAGGCTCAGCCCCAGTGCGGGCGCACCGACCTGCAGAAAGTTTCGGCGTGAAATACCGTCGCAGTTTCGAAATGAAGTTCCGGTCAGACGCAGCATTGGATACCCCGTCAGTTAATGATTAAACATGAATTCATTGGTCGCCAGCAGTGACCACAACAACGACCGATAGGCTTCGCCGCGGTCTTCCTCGGACTCAAGATATTCAGTCGCTGCCTGCAACTCTGCGTCGTCGGGTTCACGTCCCAGCAACTGCAGAAAGATATCTTTCGAATTCGTCTCGTGGGTGTGTGCATTGGCGGCCAGCTGTGCGGCGTAACCGGTTTCCGTTGTGAGTTTTCGCTGGATTTCGGTCGAGTTAATCAACGTCAGTGCCTGAGCCAGACTGGGGGCGTCGACGCGTTCGCATTCACAGGACGACGTTCTGGCGGGGCGACCGAAGACGTCCAGAAAACTCACGGGAACATTCTCGTCAGGCAGATCAATCGCGCGGGTTCCTGCCGGCAGTTCGCCGGGTCCGCCGGCAAACTGAGTCGGCACATCAAGGACCTGGCTGATACCATCCAGCAGGACTTCGGCCGACAAACGCCTCGGATAGAATCTGGCGAAGGTCTGCGAATCATCGCCATTCCGGTCGTTAGGTGTCGCCGTCAGACCGTAGGAATACGAATTACAGATCAGGCGAATCAGGTGTTTGATGTCGTAACCGCTGGCGACGAAATCGGCCGCCAGAGCATCCAGCAGTTCCGGGTTTGTCGGCGGATTGGAATCGCGTGCATCGTCGATCGGATGAATAATTCCGCGACCATGAAAATGAGCCCATGTGCGGTTGACCATTGTGCGCGCAAAAAAGGGATTGTCCGGCGACACCATCCACCGAGCCAGACTGCGTCGCGGGTCACCGTATCCAGTCAGTTGAAACTCAGGGCCACCGAGCGCCTTCGGACGTATCAGTCGACCGCTTCGAGGGTGCAGGACATCGCCCTTATCCTTTAGATAAATCACTTCGTTTGTAGGGACTTCGGCATCCGCAAATCCTCCCTTGCGGCCCACGCGACTGAAGACTGCCGCTAACCCGTAATAATCAGCCTGGCTCCAGCGATCGAATGGATGATGATGGCACTGGGCACATTGAATCCGCACGCCAAGAAATGCCTGCGCGACGGATTCGACATAGTCCGGCTGCGTCCGCACCTGTCGGTACCAGATGGCTGGCGGATTTTCATTCTGGCTGCCACTGGCCGTGATGATCTCAGCAACGAACTGATCGTACGGTTTGTTAGCTGCCAGCGAATCACGAATCCAGTTCGAAAACAATGCCGTTCCTGGCCGCTGCTTACTTGTGGCATATCCGCTGCCGCGGTTTCGCAGAACGTCTGCCCATTTGAGACCGAAGTTGCTGGCGTATTCCGGGCGGTCCAGCAATCGATCGATCAAGCGGTTCCGCTTTTCCGGGTCGGTGCCGTCAACGTACGCTTCAACTTCCTTTCGCGTCGGCAGCGCGCCGCAGATATCGACAGAAACTCGTCGCAGAAACGTGGCATCATCGGCGGGCTCTGACGGTGTGATGCCAAGTCGCCTCCATTGCCGAATCAGCGCCTGTTCCACGGGTGACGTCAGTTGTTGTTCCAGATGGTTCAGCTTCGTTTCGATCTGCCCCTGTGACTGACCGGTTGTTTGCAATGGCACAGCGGCATGGAAAGTCGCAATGCTGCCAGCGTAACGAACCATCACAGAAAACAGTCCGGTCTTGTCGTGTGTATTGACCAGACCGTTCGGTTCTACGGACGCGATTTCCGGCTCATTCGATTCGTAGACCGCCAGTCGCGTCACGTCACGCGTTGTGCCGTCCGAAAGGTGAGCGGTAATGAGCAACGCTTCGCTGGCCCTGTTTTCCATCACCTGTTCACGAGGCAACATCGTAACGCGCTCGACAACAGGATCGTCTGCTGCTGGAGCGACCAAACCACCGCCAATCCAGCGTCGCATAATCTCGTACTCTTCGCTGCCGACGCTCGTTCGCTGTCCTCCGCCGTGCGGCTTTTCATTGGTCGCCTTGAGCAGCACCAGGCTTCGCCCAGGCGCACCGGGAAGAATTCGGCGGCCGCGACTTTCTTTGACGATCGCCTGGTAATCGAATTCCGGTTCAAAGCCCAGCAACGACAATTTGAATCCGTTCTGCCCCGTCGCTTTTCCATGGCAACCGCCGCTGTTACAGCCCAGTTTCGTCAGCACCGGCACAACGTCAGTCGTGAAACGAATCTGCGCTGACTCGTCACCACGCGCAAACGTATTCACTGCCAGCATCGCGGCACATACCATCAAAGTTGTGCGACAGTAACGAATCACTCGACGATCTCCATCGGGAGCAAGCAACTTCCGTGATACAGGGCTTCGTCCTCTAGAACTCCGACAGCATAAAGTCTTAGAAACGGATGCATCCCTAAGTCTGCGTCTTCATTCGCAATGACCTGAATTGTACCCGATTCTGCCTGGCCTGTAGAACTCACACCGCGTCCACGAAGTCGACCGACATTCGTCACTTTGCCAGGAGCTGCCAGTTCTGTATGTATCTTGCTGATGAAACCATTCATGCGTCGAGCTGTGTAGCCAACTTGTACGATTTGGCCCCGTTTGATTTTCCGCGGTGCTGTCAGGTCTAGGTTAATTCGAAAGGCAGGCGGATGCACTTCGAACGTGACTGCATTGCTGTACACAGTGACGTCTTCGGTCTTGTCCGTGCCGGCAGTTCGCAACTTCGTGTCGGCACGAATCGCCAGCGAGTAGGTTCCGACAGGCAAAGAGTGTGGCAGATAGAAACTGACGTAACCCTTATTCCGGCCGGCGGGGATCATGGCCGTCTGATTGGCGATCATCGGAGGCAGTCCGACACCCACCAGGCGGACAGGTGCGTCGACCTGTGTGCCGAGACCGTCGACATGTACCGCCACATCAATAATTCCGCCAGGAGAGTGTCGCACTTTGAGTTCACCATAAAGCTGGTGTTGACGCGGCTCGTGTCCGTCGGCTGTGATCTGAATCCGAGCATCGCCCGCGACCGAAACCGGCAACTCTTCCATTAATCGTCCGCTGCCCGTAGGCAGCCCGCTGCGAACCATTGTGCCGTACAGCAACGGGCCAACCGTTTCTGCTGCACCTGCGTCAACATGACAGAACAGTTCCAGTGGCCCGACGACCGGATCGGCACCAGCATCTGCGGTCAACACAAGTGGTGCGGTGGTGACATCCGGTCCCAGCCAGATATCAGGGCAGTTCAGTCCCGTCGGCAGGTTGCGAGCGGAAACTCGAAGTGAGCGGCTCATGCCTCGACGGCGAAAGGCCATGACATCGACCACCCCCCGTCCGCCGCGTGGTATGTTCACTCCAGCCGGAGCCGCTGGATCCCTGGCAATCGCGACCAACTTCACATCCGGCTCTTCACGTCGCACGTTCAGGCGGTAAACACGCCGTGCGTCGTCCGCGATGCTTCCGATCAGATTGCGGATCGTGACAAAATACCGTCCGTCGGCCGGCGCCACCCAGCGTCCTGCGGGGTCGAGGTGTGAGGAAGGGAATCGCAGCCCGCCGATGTTATCGACGTCATCATGAAAATCAGCAAGCGAAACTTCGCCCCGTGAATCGAGAATCGAAATGTCCAGATCGACCGGAGAATCAATGCGTTGACCGAACGCTTCGAAATACAAAACCTCACCCGAACGTACGTTGATTGCGTACCAGTCACGCTCATCCCCTCGAACCAACTGGCCGGCAACTTCAGTCGGCACCTCAAGAGTCTTTGCCGTTCGGGCAGAATTATTCTCGTGTTCCAAAACGACGGGGATGTCAGAAATGCCGATCTGTATCGGCACGTCAGCACCGTCAAAGTAATGGGCAAAACCATCGACCGTCAATGACGCAGGCCTGCGACGCAATGGTAAAGCTGTCCCTGACGCTGGTGCCGTCATGCGAACGGTTTTCGAGTCGAAAGACAGGGGCTTCCCGGACAGAACATGCCTTACCGGCGAGGCTGAACTCAGTGGATGTTGCTGCTCAGTTTCACCCGCTGCAATGCTTTCGGACTCATTCAGATTCCAGCCATACAGTGTCACATTAGAAGCCTGGTCGCCTTCAACGACGGGGGGCACAGCAAACACAACGCGCGGCCCCATACCGACATCAAGGCGATAGAAGTGATTGTCACTGCCTGAATAGACCAAGTCGTGCAGTTTGACGATGTACTCTCCATCGGTCGGAATTGAGTACGTGACTACAGGGTCGACACCGAAGAAACCGCGGTTGACCGACAGGCGTTTCCCGTCCACATCAAACAATTCCAGCATTGCCCGCAGAGACGAGTCAATCCGGTCGGCCCAGCACTCGATGATGACGCGATCGCCTTGGTGTGCCGTGAAACGATAACTGTCAACGTCGCCTTTTGTGATGCGTCCGCTGATGACACAGTTAAGAGGCACAGATTGAGTCGTCTGAGGCTCGCTCCGTTCCTGCTCAACGACGTGTTGCTGTCGAGTAACGCTGAACGTTCGAGCTGAACTCACCCCGTTCGAGCCAATGGCCTCCACGTCATACAAGCCCGGCGGAGTGTCAGGCGCAACGTCGACGGTGAATGAGTCATCTTCTAACTTGCGAAAGGTGAGGCCTGAACTGTTACTGCGGGCAGACGACAGATTTCCTAATCCGTTGCCTGCAAAAACGACCGGCGTCGATGTTCCCGCCTGCGCACTGGCAGGGAACACGCTCTCCAGTTGCTGAGCCGATATACATGAGCAGATCGAACAATAGATCAACAGAGCAAGCCACGGCCGATGAAACGAAACACTTTCCCCACGAAGAAATGATCTTCGGCGAGACTGCGGGCCACTGCAATTAATCGCAGCGTAAAACATGGCATCCAGCGGTTGGAAGTGGCGAGTTGAACAAGGCAGGGCTGTGGCTGCAGAGCGATTCCCGATGTCTCGTCTGTGCAGAACAGGACCATAGGATACACGCGCCGTCCGTGGAATACACTTGCAAACAGTACTGTGCCGAGGGAAAAAGACGTTGTTCGCGTCAGGTCGATTTCGCAAATATCGTTTTCGCAGGCCGCACAGGTATGTATTGCAATTCTGCCCTGGAGTCAGGAACCGGCAGCGTCTCAGAATGGTCAGACCCTGGATTCATTGCCGGAATCAAAGCAGTGTCTGTCAGAGAGATTTTTGATTTGGTGGCGACATCATGGCGAACAACACATCAACCGATCACAATGTTTCTTTCATCATTCATTGAGCTGGCAAAGATTGACCGAACCATGACTGTGAATCGTCCCGCAACTGTAGAGCTGTTGAACTGCTGATGTCCTCCAGGGTGACTTTCTGCCTTGCTGTTCTAACGACGACATGCTGTGCCGTTCATGCGCAAACAGATCGCCGTCAACGAGATGTTCAGATCCATGTGCTGTTACCTGAGACGGAAGGGGCGCGGCCACTGACCGGGCGCGTTTTTGTGGCACTGTCTCGACAATCTGACGATCCGGCCCTTGGCATGCGCAGCCTTGGTCATCAGCCGATTCGTGCCAATCTTGGCATGCCGTTTTTTGGAGTCTACGTTGATCAACTTCGGCCGGGACAGTCAGCAGTCATTGACGAAACGACGCCGGGGTATCCGGTCACCAGTCTGCAGGACCTGCCGGCAGGGGAGTATTACGCCAAAGCGATTTTTAACGTCTATACAGAATTTCATCGCTAGGATGGCCATACAATCCGGGCTCACATGGATCAGTGGGAAGGGCAACATTTCAATTTTTCACCAGATAATCTGGTGAGCAGGGTGACCAGGGTCACAATCAAATCGAAAGGAAAGTCTCGTATCAAGCTGAATCTGGATGACGTCATTCGCGCAGAGACCGTTCCTGAAAATTCGAAGTGGGTGCATCGAGTAAAAATCAAGAGTCAGCTGTTGACCAAATTCTGGGGACGACCTGTTTTTCTGGGTGCCACCATACTTCTGCCCAGGGGTTACGAAACACACAAAGACGTTTCCTATCCAACAGTGTATTGTCAGGGGCACTTCAACCTTCAACCGCCGCTGGGGTTTCGTACGGATCCGATTAAGGAAACTGCGGAACAGATTGCTCGGCGAACCGCTCGCGGCCTGGAGAACGGTTATCAACTCTACCAGAGCTGGGCCTCCGAGAATTTTCCTCGCATGATCTGCGTTACGTTTCAACATCCAACGCCATTCTTCGACGATTCGTATGCTGTCAATTCCGCGAACAACGGACCTTATGCTGACGCGCTGATCCAGGAACTCATTCCCCACCTGGAAAAAACGTATCGAATGATCCCCGAAGGGTACGCACGCGTTCTTACGGGAGGATCAACGGGCGGTTATGAAGCGATGGCGCTGCAGGTGCACCATCCCCGAACGTTTGGAGGTTCATGGATCTTCTACCCGGACCCGGTTGATTTTCGGAGCGTGTTTCAGGTTAATATCTATGAAGACGCGAATGCATTTTCTGTTCCAGTATTTGGTGGTCTGAAACCCGAACGAATTGCGTTTCGCAGTCCGGAAGGCCAGCCGATCCAGACAATTCGCCAACTCAGCCAACTGCAAAGCGTGATGGGAAGCCGAGGCCGGTCGGGTGATTATCTGAATGCGTGGGAAGCTTCGTTCGGGCCGGTTGGGGACGACGGATATCCGCAACCTCTGTGGGACAAGACAACCGGAAATATTGACCGAGACGTCGCACAGTACTGGCGCGACAACGGATACGATCTGACTCAGTACGTAAAAACACACTGGCCCAGGATAGGAAACGATCTGAAGGGCAAGCTGCATCTGTACGTTGGCGACATGGACAACTACTACTTCAATCTGTCCGTCCTGCTCGCAAAGCAGACGTTGGAAGAATTGAAGAATCCACTCTACGGTGGATCGGTCCAGCTTGGGTCGCCACTGAAGGCTCATGGGTGGCATCCCATGAACAACGCGTCCCTGCTGAAAATCATGGCCGGTCATATCACCAGCCGAGCAGCTGCCGGGACGGACACAGATCAGTGGAAATACTGACGAGATACGGCCACGGTCGTTGGCCAACGATAATCGAAAGCGCTATACGAATTTGACAGGAAGAATTCGGTTCTCATGAATTTCATAAACTCTCGTGGCAGATTTCCCGTTCTCTGTGCGGCCTTTGTGACATTGCTTGTCACCAGTCTTCCGTGCGCGCATGCCCAGGATTCTGCTGATCAGCAGCAGGTCAATTCGACGAACAAGAAGTTCGATGTGGACGAATTGTTTCGTCGTTCGATCGTAATTGACGGCACCGTCAATTATTACTCGACGACAACAGGCAGTGGAATCGGACAACCCGATTTCAGCAACGACAATCAGGGCCGTACGGTGAAACAGGCCACCGGTGTCGACATCGGTGGCATTACGCTCAGCAGGCTGGAAAGTCTGCAGGCACAGGCCGCCAGCCTGATGACCGGACGTTATAAAGGTGCCATGCTGATCCGTTCTGCTGCGGACATTGATAAAGCTGTGCGGACAAAACAATACGGCATCATGTTTTATGCCCAGCAGCATTATCCGCTCAACGGCACTGTCGAAAACATCCAGCACTGGTACGACGAAGGTCTGCGGATCATGCAGCTTCAGTATTCGGCGCGAGACGCAAACTAGGAACCAGAAGAACGACTCGGTGGCGGTCCGACGCAGGAAGGTGGACTAACAGAGCTCGGTGAAAAGGTTGTGCAGGAATTGATTCGGCTCGGAATCGTTGTCGACCTTGCACACTGCAATACTCAAACGACGATCGATACAGCGAACATTGCCAGGCAGCACAATACTCCGATCACGGCTAACCATATCGGCGCCCGAAATGTAAAAACCAAAGACGACCGCTGGCTGGCGCGCTATGCTCGTAATGCCACGGACGAAAAAATGCTGGCAGTGAAAAACACAGGAGGAGTTGTTGGCGTCATTGGGTACGGGCCCTACCGGCGAGGCCCATATCAGGAGTTGCGAATGCAGCCTCCTGAGGAGAACATCGCTCATGCCACCATCGACGATTTTGTCACTCACGTCGAATACGTTGTGAATCTAATCGGCATCGATCACGTCGGGCTTTGCACAGATGGTTATCTGGATGGAACGATGGCTCATAACCGCACGGCCGACGGTGTTCTCGACAGTCCCCGTCGATGGAAGGAAGTCATCATTCGCCTGCATCGGAAGGGATACAGCGAAGAGGATCTGCAGAAAATCATGGGACTGAATTTTCTGCGGGTTTATCGACAGATACTCGCCCGCCCGAATGGGAGCGACTTGTAAGAAAGGAAAGAACGCCTCAATGTGTACGACAATCCACGTAGAAGTTTCGGTCCTTATGTGGATCGGAATCTGTCGTTGAGGATTGCCGATGGAGGCGATCACGAATAGCTGGCAGCCTGCCTTTCGCCTATCTACATGTTATATGTGCGGACAACCTGACCGGAATAAATTGTTTACGTGCCTCGAAGCGGGCCCCGATCCCCGAAATCCAGCGCCGCTCTGGCAGGACTACGGTCCGATTTTGTGTCGAGTAGGTCGCGCCGTTCAACCCGAACGCGGTCCTGCGCAACAGCCTTTGTTGACTCGTCAGTAATGGGAACCAGACACGACCAGAGTCCTTGTTCGCCCCTCGCTCAGGGAAGTTACGGCAACAAGCCTCCGGACTACGTCACAGCTACGGACGATCCGCATCCACCAATCTCCGTGCTTTCCGAAACACGGCATTCAGCATCGGCTCGGTTAATCGCCGCGTGAACGTGTTCTGCTGGCTGGGGTGGTAGCTGCCAATCAGTGTGATTTCACTGGTCAGCTGAACCGAAGATCCATGCCCGAACTTCGGTTTCCTGTGCGTCACCAAATCCTGCGGGCAGTTGCTGCGAAAGTGACTCCACACGGTATTCCATGCAATTCCGCCAAGTGCCAACAGGACTCGCACCGGTAATTGAGCCAGTGCATCGTCGAACCATTCGGCGCAGCTGGCTAATTCTTCGGCTGTCGGTTTATTGCCGGGAGGAGCGCAGTGACACGCGTTCGTGATGGCACAATTGGTCAGCTGCAGACCATCGTCCACCGACGTTGCGTTCTTCTGGTTTGCGAAGCCGGCCTTGTGAAGGGCACGGAACAGCCAGTCACCGCTGCGGTCACCCGTAAACATTCGCCCCGTGCGATTGGCTCCATGAGCTCCCGGTGCCAGTCCTACGATTAACAACTGCGCCTGTGGATCGCCGAAGTTGGGAACCGGCTTTCCCCAATAGATTTCATTCCGATAGGCCGCTCGTTTCTGTGACGCAACTGTTCGGCAATGTTCAATCAACCTGGGGCACAGTTCGCAGTCGATGATTTTTCGATTGAGCGCATTCCAGCGACGATCTTGCGCGGAATTTCGTTTTTTCTTCACTGTGCCCGCTCCCTGTTCCGAGCTGTTCCTGCGTCTGTGACGCGCATCCCCCTGATCACGCACGCGCTGAGCTGGAAGCTGCCAGCATTGCTTCGATGGCTGCTCGCCCCGTGTCGCCGATACTGATTCCCAGTTCCGCGGCTTTTGCGGTGGTCCCCACGATTTTCGCGTCAAATAGATCTTCAGGTTCGACCAGCGGATTGCTCGGTGTCCCTTTGGCAATCGCGATCGCCTGCCCGAACTCTTCGGCGGTCTTCAGGTCATAGATGCCACAACCAACAATACCGACGGAAGTCAGGACAGAACAATACTGGCCACCAAGCCAGCGCTGGCTGGTCCCGATCGCCGAACCGTTTTCGAATTGTAGCTGCCGCTGAGTGGAAGACGGGACCGATTCAGTCATGTGAAACCCCGGGTGCGCCGTAGAAACGTTGTTTGCGTCGACCATCGGCCAACTGCCTCCTGATCGGTGAGTGTAGTTGGCTGCCACAACAGATCAATCCAGAACAAGTCAACGTTAACTGGACTCGGAGGCCAATTACCTCACAATGGACAGTGACATCATCTGTGTCTTTTGTGAACTTCGGAGCCGGACCCTTGTGACTCAACAATCATCATCCCGTCGTCAGTTTCTATGCTCTGCTGCTGGAGGGGCTGCATTGATTACCGCAGCGCCCATGGCTTTCACCGCCAGTCGGACCAGCGATGAAGTCATTACCGGCGAAGTAGAACACAAGTTCCGAGTGCACCACGAGTGGCCTATGCTGCCGGACAAATACAACTGGCAGACGACTCACAATGTGGCCGTGGACAAGTCCGGCAATCTGTACGTCATTCACGAAGGTCACGCCGACAAGAAGGACCACCCGTCCATTTTTGTCTTTGATTCGGAACGAAAATTCATCCGAGCCTTCGGCGCTCAGTTCCAGGGTGGCGGACATGGCATTGAAGTACGTCAGGAAGGCAGCGAAGAATTCCTGTATGTCGCGGCGTATCAGCAGGTTAAGTGTTTCGCCAAGATGACGTTGACGGGAGAAATCGTGTGGTTTCGGAAAGCGCCGATGGAATCCGGCGTGTACGCTCCGGGCGAAGACACCAGCACGTCAAAGACATGGACGCGTCAGGGATTCCTACCGACGAACTTTGCGTTTCTGGACGATGGAGGATTTCTGCTGGCTGACGGCTACGGCTCATTTCATATTCATCGTTTTGACAAAGACGTCAACTGGGTCAGCAGTTTTGGCGGGGATGGTGACGGTAAGGGCAAGTTCAAGACGGCTCATGGTTTGTGGGTCGACAAACGTCCGGGCCGTACACCGTCAATCGTTGTCACAGACCGGGCCCACAACACTCTGCAGATTTTCAACATGGATGGTGAATACCAGGAAACGCTGGAAGGCTTTGGCTTGCCTGCCAATGTGGACACGTGGCAAAATCTGATGCTGATTCCGGAATTGAAAGCGAGAGTGACGCTGCTGAACGAAAAAAATGAGGTAGTCGCGCATCTCGGCACGGCGATCGACCGACTGAACAAAGTCAACAACCTGCGGGGGCAGCCGAAGGAATGGAAAGACGGCCAGTTTGTCCATCCCCATGACGCGTGTTTTGCGGCCAATGGCGACATCTTCGTCGCTGAATGGGTGGGTACCGGACGAATCACAAAACTCGAACGCGTGTGACCGCATGCGTTACAGCGTTCGACACTGTTTCTCATTCCCAAAATCTAGTTTGGGAACGAATATCCCCGAAGCTTCGATTCGTCGTGCACGTGTCAATCGTCAACCGCACGCATCAGTTTGCTGCGTCTGCGTTGTCTGGTTCAGGCAGCGAAAGCGGTGGGCCATCGCCACGGCCCTGCGCCCAGGCTTCCAGAGATTTCAGCGTTCTCTGACCGTGTAGAAAGTACAGATTATCCAGTGACTGCAGCTGGTGATTGAAGGCCGCCTGCGCCGAGAGCTTCCATTCATTCTGTTTCACGGCGACAAGATTCAGGCTTTGCAGCCTGTCGATGATGGATAACGCGATTCTCTGATTACTGGCAAACGAGGGATGAATGTGATCGGTCAGCACGGAATCACCAACAATGTTCCGTCGAGCGGCCTGCTGCAGCAATTGGTGAATATCGAGTAACGGAATCGTGTTGTTCTCCACAACCCTGAACATCTCGTCCCGCAACCCGGACGTCATTCTCAGAGGGCAGACATCTTCATCTCTGGCACGCTCAAATGCAGTGACGGCATCATCAAATCGGCCATCGAGTACACAGGCCTGCCCAAGTTGGTACCACGAAAACGCAAACCTGTCATCTGCAGAAGTAATCTGTTCGAACAGGGCAATCGAGGCATTGGTGTCCTCTGTCTGCAGTCGAGCCGCCGTCTGCAGATCAGCTGCGATCTGCCGTCGGGCCACGTCGTCTATTCGTGCGGAAAACTCGGACTTGAACGGCGGACAATTCTGCAGGTTTGACGGTGGGTGCATGAAAAGCACCGGAACGTCTGCGTGTTCGCACATGTTGATCATGCGCTGCAGGTTGTGACCGAACGATTCAATAACTTTTTCAGCATGCAGCGCAGCTCGAGAATACGCTTCTAACCCGCCCTGATGGTCCAGCAACGCATCGACTTCTTCGGCCAGAAAAGAATGGTGACCTGACTGATCGGCAACTGTATCTGCCGCGCCCACTCCGCCAATCGCGTTGCGAAGCAGACGAAAGCTGCTCAGTCCATGAAGTCGACGAAACGTGTCAGACACGATTGGTGCAGCGGAAATCACGTCGGCGTAGGTGATACATTCCAGAAACTCGTTGTGCCCTGTGCACACGATATACAGATCCGGCTTGTAGCTGAGGCATTCCTGCATGATCGGTAGCAGCCGATAGCTGGCATAGGAGACTCCTCCGCAGTTAACCACTTCCCACTGCGTCGAAGGAACGGCATGTCGCAGGCCAATTTCCAGAAACGTGCCGAATGACGTCGGTACGGAATACGGTCGACCCTGAACCGTGGAGCCGCCAAACACGAAGATGCGGAACTCATCCGGCGACTTCTGAATGCCGAATGAATCGTCGGCAAAAAAACTGCGTCGATTCTCAGCCACCTGATAGCTTTGAGTGTCGTCGTTGCGTTTGAACAGCGGACGGACAGCGGCGAACTCAGCAAATGCATCAATCTCGGGAAGATCAGCGCCCCAGCCGGTAATTCGGCAGGTCATTTCAAACAGCGGCAGTGCGGAAAGTCCCAGCAGCACAGCCGTGCAGCGAAACAACAGCTTGCGATTTTTCCGCATACGGGCTTCCGACAAACAGAATGACTGGCATGGTGCTGCCAGACAGAATAAAACAGGGGCTCTGCAACTGCAAAGCGGAACCCGCAGAATCACGTTCCGCCGCACAATCATCTCGGAATCAATCATGCTCGATCGCCGCCATTGCCTTCTGATTTGTATCCTGGTGACCGTTGGGTCTCAGGCCGTTGCCGAAAACTGGCCTGGCTGGAGAGGTCCACGGGGTGACGGAACGTCACTCGAATCGAATGTCCCGACGTCATGGAACGGAGAAACGGGTGAAAACATCGCATGGAAAGTGGCCGTTCCCGGAGTCGGGCATGCGTCCCCGGTGATCTGGCAGAATCGCATCTTTCTGGTCAGCTGTCTGGAAGAGAAACAGGAACGGGTCCTGATTTGCCTGGATCGCGCGACAGGCAAGACTCTGTGGCAGAAAACAGTTGTCAATTCGATTCTTGAGACGAAGCATCGGCTGAACAGTCATGCTTCGGGCACTCCCGCAACCGACGGCAAGACGATTTACGTGACGTTTCTTGCTGCCGACGGACATGAAGTCCCCGCCCCCAACGTTGGCAAGGCACGCCCTGTCACACCGGGCGAGATGATCGTCGCGGCATATGACTTTGACGGCAACAGGTTATGGGAAGTCAAGCCAGGCGAATTCACAAGTGTCCACGGCTTCTGCAGCGCACCGGTTATATACAAAAATCTGCTGATCGTGAACGGAGATCACGATGGGACGTCATACGTTGTGGCCCTGGATCGGTTCACGGGAAAAACAGTTTGGAAAACCTTTCGAGAACACAAAACCCGCAGCTACTGCACACCCATCATCCGGGATGTTGCTGGAAAAACTCAGATGGTCATGACTGGCAGCAAGCGAATCGTCAGTCTTGATCCGCTGACCGGTCAACAGCACTGGCTGGTTGAAGGTCCGACCGAACAGTTCGTTTCATCAATGGTTTTTGATGGCAGTAAGTTTTACATGACCGCCGGATTTCCAACTCACCATGTCATGGGTATCGAACCGGACGGTTCCGGCGATGTGACGGACACTCACGTTGCCTGGCACAGCACTCAGGCCAAGTGTTACGTGCCGTCGCCAGTGCTCGTGGGCAAGCACCTGTTTGTGGCCGACGATCGCGGCACTGCAAACTGTTTTAATACCGAAGACGGCGAGCGCCTGTGGCAGGACCGACTCGGCAATCATTTCAGCGCTTCGCTTATTACAGCAAACGGACTGGCGTACTTTACCGCAGACGACGGAACAACCAGTCTTGTACGTCCCGGACCGAAAATGAACGTCGTACATGAAAACTCGCTGGGCGAATTCACGTTCGCCTCACCGGCAATTTCCAACGGACAGCTGTTTATCCGAGGCGAAAAACATTTGTTCGCGATCGGCCAGAAAAAAACGGTCGCCGCCAACTGACGCTGGCTGACGTCTGATCGCATGCAGCGTCACAGACACAAGAGGTGTCGTTGTCGCCCCCAAATTCGAATCGAAGCCTTTGATAAATCATGCAGTTTCCGACTGACGATAACTCTGCCACTCTGCATGCACTTTTTCCCACGTTGGTTTATCAGGCAGGTCTCACAGAATGTCGATCGTATCCGTTCGCCTTTCAGGGTGAGGCTGAAGAATTTCAGTTTCCGGTGGAGAGCGGAACCGGCGGCAAACATTTTGCCGGTGAATACCACGGCAAGATACTCCTGCATCAACAGGAATCTCTGCAACCATTCTTCAGAACGCTCGCGGAACACGTCGGCAAGTACCTGCGTGTGCTGGGCATGAAGCCGGAGTTCTTTGACATGCAGTGTCTCAAAAGCTGGTTCGTGCTGTGCGAACCAAGCGACGGAGAAGACGACGCCATGATGTCGCACAATCATTCGTGCAGTGATATTTCGTGGGTTTACTACATCGATGTGCCTAAAGACGGTGGCGGTATCCGGTTTCATGCGGGACAGAATCTGAACACGGCCCCGTTCGGATCAGCGTTCCACTACGACTGGCATGACGACCAAAAATCTGCCGTCAATAAGCTCAACTGCTGGAATCGAGACGCCTGGTCCATTCAACCCACGGCGGGGGATCTGTTGATGTTTCCGGGGCACCAGTTGCATTCCATCGACGCGAATCGCAGTGAAACAAAGCGGGTTTCGGTGGCTGGTGACATTGCTCTGACACTGCGGGAAGAACACGTAAACCTGGAATTCGGGCGTACAGCGCAAAAGCACTGGCTGCAGATGCCGTTGACGGATCGAGGTGTCGACGATGATTCGTGAGGGAATGCCCCGGCCAAATGTCCAATGGCGAACAGGGAATGTTCAATCTCTAAGTGAATCGCAGAGAAGGTGTTCGGAATAACGGGTGTCAGCGAAGGTGTTTAGACATTCTCATCGCCCGAATGCATCACTCATTTGGTGGCGGTCATTCAGGCCTGTGCTGTTGTTCGTGCGGCCCCGATGTGAGTCAGTGATGACGGACTGGCGAATCTATTCTCTTTTTCTGGTGTGCAGCATGATTGGTTGTGCTCGCGGCACACCCGAAGAACAGCTTGCTGCGGTCGATGACCAGTATCAGGGCGTCGTGGACCGATATCAGCAAGCGTATGATGCTGCTGAAACCGAAGAAGCAGCGAACTAGGCGTTCCAGGATCTATTTCCTAACCGCGAATATTTTACCGCGAAGTATCAGCGGGTCGCCGACAACAACGTCGGTCACGATGTCGAAGCCAGGGCATTGCAATGGATCGCTCGGCGGGCAACGATTGAGCCGCAGGCGCAAGCCATTGACGATCTGTTTGAGCGGCACGCAAGTCATCCAGGAATGGACATCGTTGCCCGCATGCTGCGTTTCGAAGACCATGATCCGCAAGCCGAGGATCGTCTCAAACGGCTGATCGCGTCTTCTCCTCATCGCAACGTGAAGGCGGCAGCGATCTATAGTCTCGCAGAATTCTATCGCAGGATTGTCCCGCGAAAATCGCGGCTTGATGATGATGGCTATGTGGCGAACATACGGAAGTATCGGTCGCAGAAGGTAATCGACTATTGGCGTGACGTTGACGTCGATGACAGCACGGTTGAGGCATTATTTGAATAAGTTGTTGCCGATTATGGTGACGTAACCAGAGACGGTAAAATGACTTTTGCCGAAATCGCAGCGGCCACGTTGTTTCGGATGCGAAAGCTGCAGCCAGGCCAACAAGCGCCTGAGATCGAGGGGCCTGATCTGGATGGGGACTTGCTTCGGTTGAGTGACTATCGCGGTAAGATTGTGCTGCTTAGCTTTTGGGGACACTGGTGAGGACCGTGTCGGAGCATGTATCCGGTCGAGCGGTCGCTTGTCCAGAAGTTTGCAGGTCGTCCGTTCGCAATTGTCGGTGTCAACAGCGACACGAATATGGAACGGTTGAAGCCCGTTCTGAAAGCAGAGAAGATCACGTGGCGCAGTTTTCAGGACGGTCCGGACGACTCTCCGGAATCGATTTCCTCGCAATGGGGCGTCCGTGCGTGGCCGTCGTTTTTTCTGATTGATGCAACTGGTACCATTCAGAAACTCAAGTCCCGGGGTGAGTCGGCCCTGGAGAAAAACATCGAAGAACTACTCAGCAAAATGGCTGTTTGAGCCGCAATGAATATACTCGATTCGAATAACCACACTCGTCGCGAACATCTGTATGGCCTGGGCGCCGGCATTGGCAGCGTTGCATTCTCATCCATGCTGGCGGAATCTGCTGACAGCGATGGAGCACGGCAGCCGCACTTTCCTGAGGCCAAAGCGAAGCACTGCATCTTTCTGTACATGGAAGGTGGCCCCTCGCACATCGACACCTTCGATCCCAAGCCAAAGCTGAAGGAACTGCACCTGCAGGAGTTCAATCGTTCTGGCGAAGAGCAATCGGCGATGTCCAGTGGCAAGCGGTACTACGTACAGAGCCCCTTTGAATTTCAACAGCACGGAGAATCCGGCGCGGACATGTGCCACTTGTGGGAGAATCTTGCTGGCGTCGCGGATGAGATGTGCTTCTATCGTGGCTGCCAGGTGGAATCGGTGAATCATCCGACCGCCAATTACCACGTCAACACCGGCAATCGATTCGGTGGTGATCCGGCACTGGGCTCATGGGTCAACTACGGGCTGGGTACAGAAAATAAGGACCTGCCTGGATTCATTGTGCTGCCGGAACTTGCCCATCCACAGGGCGGAGCAGCCAATTGGTCAAACGGATTTCTGCCCACCAGTCTGCAGGGCACTCCGCTGCGGCCCAAGGGTTCGCCGATCCTGGACATTCATCCGCGGGCGGAGATTACTCGTTCCCATCAGCGAAAGACGCTTGACTTTCTTAGCCAGCTGAACAAACGCCATGCAGCGCAGC
Organism: Fuerstiella sp.; assembly: GCA_029247265.1. Lineage (GTDB taxonomy): Bacteria > Planctomycetota > Planctomycetia > Planctomycetales > Planctomycetaceae > Fuerstiella. Next base: position 798 of record JAQWLN010000033.1, on the reverse strand, counting down.
ATCCTGAGCATGATCAGCTGGCGGCTCGTATGGAGAGCTACGAACTGGCGTTTCGGATGCAGATGCAGGTGCCGGACATCGTCAACATTTCAGGCGAATCCAAACAGACTCTGGAAAATTACGGCGTCGACCAGAAACCGACCGACAATCTTGCTCGCCGGTGTCTACTGGCACGCAAGTTAGTTGAAAAAGGTGTTCGTTTCGTGCAGTTGTATGCCAGTACATGGGATTCGCACGACTACATTGCCAAGGCGCATGGCAGTCTGATTCCTTCCGTCGATAAACCGATCGCCGCATTGATCAGCGATCTGAAGGAACGTGGACTGCTGGAGGAAACACTGATTGTCTGGATGGGCGAATTCGGTCGTACACCGGACAATGGCGTGCGCGGCGGTGGAGTGGCCTACGGTCGCGATCATAATCCCAACGCAATGACAGTCTGGATGGCGGGTGGCGGCTGCAAGGCAGGCCATACGGTGGGCGCCACTGACGAAATCGGAGCACAAGCCGTCGAACAGGTACACCACGTCCGAGATTTCCATGTGACCCTGCTGCGGCTCCTGGGACTCGACGACAACAAGCTGAGCTACTACCACGCTGGTCGCTTCAAACAACTCAGCCAGTTCGGTGGCAAGGCGATTGAGGAATTGATGGCTTGAGGCCATCGGCAGTGAAGTCGTCGTCAGCGTGTCAACGCTTGCTACAGCGTATTACGCTGACTTGTGGCCGCGAATGACAGTTCCCCGCCTGCCATGTGAGCTTCCCACGAGCCCGAACGTGCTACATGTTTTCGAAAAC
>JAQWLN010000026.1 GCA_029247265.1 Fuerstiella sp. | reverse complement strand
AAACTCTGCATCTATCATCGACTTTTCACGCGGCGCAACTTTGGCGGAGTCCAGTTCGAAAATGTGAACAATTCCTAAATGGACTTTTCCCACTTCCGTTTCGTCGTCGTTGATCAACCCTACACACCGTTCTGTCCACTGAGCGTCCAGATGAATTTCTTCTTCGATCTCGCGTTTCATACCCTCGGCGTACGGTGAACCCGCCCCGTTTAAGTCGAGTGTTGAGACATGGCCGCCGACGCCGACCGATCTTTTCGCATGCAGTCGAGCTTCTCCCTGATCGTTTCCCCGACGATAGTTGAACACTCTGTCGTCTGCGCGAAATATGCAGTATGGGATCAGCTGTTTGAATGAAGGGTCTTCTTCCATTTCGTTGCGAGGTCTGTAGCTCGCATGAATGGGATCCAGAATGATGTTCAGGTATCGATCCATGTCGCCACAGAAACCCTGAAAGTGGCCGATCTCATGGAACACGGCGGTAGGGATTACGAGGACCTGTTCAACGGGTGCTTCAACGGCATTTGTGGTTGCTGTTTCGGTCATGTGTTTGACTCCTTCAAAATCGGGTGTGAGTGACAATTCTGTTTGTGGCTGCATGTCCTGCAGCCGTGGATGATTCGGGAAATCTATTTTGCTGCCGGTCCGGACATCAGCAGCTTGACAGCGGCAATGATATCGGACTGACGCATGAGTGACTCACCGACCAGAACTCCGCCGATGCCTGCTTCGCGAAGCCGCACGATGTCGTCGTGATACCGAATACCACTTTCGCTGACCAGGACGATATTGTCGGGAACGTTTTTCTTCAGGTCGAAGGTATGTTCCAGAGTCGTGACGAAGGTTCGCAGGTCTCGGTTGTTGATGCCAATTAACTGCGTACCGGTTTTTAGAACTCGTGGAAGATTGTCGGGTTCGTAAAGTTCGATCAGCGTCTGCATGCCCAGTTTTTGCGCATATTCGTGCAGATCCTGTAACTGGTCGTCATCCAGGCATTCTGCGATCAGCAACACGCAGTCGGCGCCGGCCACGCGAGCTTCCAGGATCTGATAGCGGTCGATGATGAATTCCTTTCGCATCACCGGAAGCTGAATGTGCCCGCGGATCTCCCTCAAAAAGTCCAGATGGCCCTGAAAGTACTTTTCGTCTGTCAGGACGCTCAGGCACTGAGCACCAGCGGCTTCGTAGCATCGAGCGACCTCCACGGGGGAAAAGTCCTCTCGGATGATTCCAGCCGATGGTGAGGCTTTCTTCACTTCGGCGATTAGTCCGGGCTGTGTGCCGGTCGACAACGCCGTCAGGAAACACCGCACGGGGGGAGCATGCGGAAGTAGATCTTCGAGTTGATCTGCGGGAAGCCGATTTTTCGCAGCAGCCACTTCTATTTGCTTGTGGGCGACGATTTCATCAAGAACGGTTGTCAATGCTGGGCTCCGCTGTATCGGGCGGCTTCGAGTTTTCTGAACAATCTGACATCTCCACCGCCGTCAGATGATATCCTAGAGGATTGGCGATACAACAAGGCCACGCTGTTAGTCTCAAGTCGTCTCGATTTCGCGCTGACAGCGCTGTCGCAGTGTTCTGCGATATCACCAATGCTGTCGGTTCCGTGTGAGTTGCCAGCCGGCTTTTTTTCGTTCTGCAGTCGGTGCCCCTCTGCATTCCCCTGTCTGCCGTCAGGATTGGGGCTCTTTTCATTCGTTGACATTCATAATTGAATTCGCACGCTATGCCGTCCGATGTCTTGTTAATTGCTCAGGGAAATGCAGAAGTCCTGCAGGACATCAAGATCACAACGGGCAGCATCGTTTCCGGACTGCTGGTGCTGTCTGCACTGCTTGGCAGCCTTGCCATGATGGCCGTGTGGGCGAGCCGGATCGGTCAGGGCACACCAGCCCTGCCGGCAGCAGCACGAAAACCACTGTACGTGCCCATGCCGCTGATGCTGTGTGGCCTCGTACTGACGTTGTCGATGGCAATGATGGTTGCCGGCACACCGAATCCGGAAGTGCAGCAGGAAGCACTTTCGCTGGTAGAGTCCGCCGAAGAAACGCCTGTTCAGGAAGACAGCGATTCGGCTGCTGCTGATGATGACGCCGCCGCTGACACGAAATCTGACGACGTTGAACTCTCAGAGGCAGTGCCGGCAGCGCACGATGTTGAGCATCTTCGTGAGTTGCTTGTCGGGACTCTGGTGATGAATCTGACCATGTTCGTGATTTTTGGATCCGCGGTCTACATGGCTCAACAGGGAAGGTCACGTGTACAAAAGTCTCCGCACGACATGGCGTATACGGCTGATCCGGAAGTTGTGATGCTGCAAACAGCATCTCCGTTCGGAGATCTTGATGCGCCCCCTGACGCATTTTCGACGAATTCACCCGTCGGCCCTGACGTCCCATACGCTCGGCCACAGCCGATTGAAACATCCGCCGAATGGTCTGCTCACGGGCCAGCGACACTCGGTGGTCAGTCGGATTCACAACCACCACTGGAACAGGAACGTTGGGTCTTCAACTGCGAGCTCAAGTTCGCTTTTGAAACGTTTCTTGTTGCCTACCTGCCAACAGCCGCTGTGCGGATTCTGATGGTGTCGCTGCTGCCTGAGTCTCCTTCGCACCCGTTTCTTGAAATGATCAACGAAGGCGTTGACATCGGAACGATGTCGCTTATTGCGCTGATGGCCGTCGTTGTGGCTCCGCTGGTCGAGGAACTTCTGTACCGGGTCACAATTCTCGGGGGCATGATGCAACAGGGCTGGTTGGTTCCGGGCTGGATCGTGTCTTCGGTGTTGTTCGGATTTGCACACGGTTTTCCCGACAGCATCGCGTTGCTGCCTCTCGCATTTGCGATTGGCTATACCTATCTGCGTCGTCGCAGCTATCGAACGGTGATGCTGGTTCACCTGCTGTTTAACGGCTTCAATATGGTCATTGCTGCAGCATCGATGATTTAGTGTGCAGTCGCGGAATTTTGTGAAACCGGGAGAGTGGCCGGTCGTTAGAGCGAGGAACGAGCGAACCCCCGGGGCCGGCAGCGCCGGGTTGATGATCCTGCGCAGGCTCAGTCCAGCCTTCAGCCACCCACCAGTCCGATACCGAAATCCGTGACGGCACCCTGTGGTGAACATCGCTGATCGAGCGGTGGAACAGTAGTCGTCCGCCTGTTAACCTGCGAGTCGTTACGCAATTCCCGATCCCGTTTTATTCAGCCCGTTCGAGCGAAACCGTTGGCCATCTCATTCCCTCCCGTCCAGGAGCAACTCAGTATCATACGTCGTGGTGTTGAGAAGATCGTTCCTGAAGAAGAGCTTGCAAAAAAACTGCAGCACAGTTACGACACAGGAACACCGTTGCGAGTCAAATACGGCATCGATCCCACCGGCATTGACGTGCATCTCGGACACACTGTGCCGCTGCGGAAGATTCGACAGTTTCAGGAGCTCGGCCATCAGGCGGTCATCATCATCGGCAACTACACCGCGATGGTCGGCGACCCCAGCGGTCGCGATGAAGCGCGCAGCAAACGACTGACCGAAGATCAGGTTGAAGAGAATGCCCGCGAGTATCTGACTCAGGTTGGTAAAGTTGTCGATATGGGCCGGGCAGAGGTTCACCGCAACGGTGACTGGTTCGGAAAAATGTCATTTGCTGACGTGTTGAATCTTTGTGGACGCGTCACAATCGCCCAGTTATTGACCCGCGACGATTTCGCCAAGCGTTATCGGGAAGAGAAACCCATCTTTCTGCACGAATGTCTGTACCCCGTCATGCAGGCGTGGGACAGTGTTGAGATTAAATCGGACATCGAACTTGGCGGTACCGAACAATTGTACAGCTTCATGCTCGCCCGCGACCTGCAGGCTCAGCAGGGTGTTAATCAGCAGATTGCTATGATGTCGCCTATTCTGGTTGGCCTGGATGGCGTCAAACGTATGGGCAAGAGCCTTGGCAATTACATCGGTATCAGCGATGCGCCGTACGAAATGATGAAGAAGTTCATGCAGCTTCCCGACAGTGTGATGAAGATGTACTTTGAACTGTTGACAGAGCTGCCGCTGGGTGAAGTAGAACAATTGCTGGCAGGGCACCCGAAGGAAGCGAAGGTGATACTGGCGAAAACTGTGATCGGCCAATACCACGAAGCGGGGCAGGGCGATAAGGCGGCGGAACGCTGGCAAAACGAGATCGGCGGCGGCGGTCTTCCGGAAGACATTCCGGAAGTCGAACTGTCGGCCGGTGAACTGGATGACGGAGGTCTGCCTGCTTACCTGTTGCTGGTGAAGCTTGGTCTGCAGACGTCAAACGGCGAAGCACGTCGACTGATTACTCAGGGTGGCGCAAAACTTGGCAAAGAAAAAACAGTCATCGGTGATGCAAACCAGAAAATTACGGTGGAAAACGGTATGCTCGTGTGGGCCGGCAAAAAGAAATTCTGTCGCGTCACACTGACGTAGGCGGTAAATGGCTTGCCGGTTCTTTCGTGTTGTTTTTGATGGAGCGGGCGGAGGTGTGCCACTGGCTCTGCCAGTGTTTGCACGTTCCTTAAACTACTGACAATGCCATTGGCACATGTCAGTAAAACGATTGACGTCAACGACTCTTGTGTCCCTGAAGGAAACCTAATGTCAACAGGATTTGGAATTGTCGGAACCGGTATGATTTCGCATTTTCACGCGAAGGCCATCGCCGAAATTACAGGCGCCAGTGTCGTTGCGTGCTGCGATACGATCGAAGAACGGGCAACTGGCTTTGCCGATGAATATGGCTGCAAGGCCTATACGAACATCGACGACATGCTGGCCGATGAAGACGTGCACATCGTCAATGTGTGTACGCCCAGCGGTGCCCACCGGGGCCTTGCTGTTGCTGCTGCGAACGCCGGCAAGCACGTTGTTGTTGAAAAGCCGCTTGAGATCACGCTGGCTCGCTGCGATGACATTATTAACGCCTGCAAAGAAAACAACGTACGCCTTTGTGCCATCTTTCCGTCACGATTCAGTTCTGTGAATATGGAGCTGAAGAAAGCTGTCGATGACGGTCGTTTCGGCAGGCTGACGCTGGGCGACACCTACGTCAAATGGTGGCGAACTCAGGATTACTACGACAGCGGTGGATGGCGCGGGACATGGGGCATGGATGGTGGAGGAGCCTACATGAATCAGGCTATCCATCAGGTGGATCTGCTGTACTGGCTGATGGGCGACGTGGTGGAAGTCAACGGCATGACGGACACGCTGGCCCACGAACGAATTGAAGTGGAAGACGTCGGTGTGGCTACGCTGCGGTTCGCCAATGGAGCCATCGGTGTCATTGAGGCAACGACGGCCGCATGGCCTGGTCTGCTGAAGAAAACTGAAATTCACGGCACCAAAGGTACGGCCATTGTCGAACAGGATGACGTTGTACGCTGGGAATTCGAAGACGAAGATCCTGCTGATGCCGGAATTCGCGATCAGTTCAAGCCCGGCTCGGCCAACACCGGCGGAGCGGCCGATCCGAAGGCAATTTCGCACGTCGGTCACCGTGACCAGCTGCAGGACTTTGTGCAGGCTATCCAGCAGAACGGAACGCCTCGAGTGGACGGCATCGATGGTCGCAAGAGCGTGGAGATAATCCTCGCGATCTACCAGGCGGCATGGTCAAAGCAAACGGTCAAGCTGCCTCTGGCCGGAGATCCCGAACGTCCGTCCACCTGACGCATGCGGACGCTCTGTCCCACGACGATGTCTGGCCCGCCATGCTGAATATGGCTCGTTGGGCACGCGGTCAAACGAATCGCATCAGTGAACTTATTTGTCGTTCGTTTAACCGTCGGGGCATTGCGCCGCGATTCTGTCCCACTGCTGTATCAGATCGCGTCGATCCATTCCCGGAATTCATTCCGAAAAACGTCGTCGACATGCGCGGACACTGTCGTGGACACCTGTGGCCGCACCGGCTCTTCTTTGACGGCAACAAACAGGTCCGCGTTGACGGGATTTGCCGGTACCGAAGCCAGCACCTGCGAACCGTCTGCCACACTCTGAGCCTCTCCGGCCCCGCCACCCAGGTCGCTGATGTTGTTCCGGATCTGTTCGGCCGTCAGGGAACTGACGCCTTTGGACTGATCAATTTGTGTGTCCGTTCCGGACAGCTTGACCACGTGGATCAGGAATGAATCGTTGGCATCAAAGTCGTGATCGCCGTCAACGTCGCCCACCATATCCAGCTGAGTGATGGCGGCACGGATTTCGGCTGCACCAAGAGGGCTGCTGCCTTTGGACTGAGCAATCTGAGTATCAGTCCCCGACAGCTTCACCAAATGAATCAGAAACGAATCGCTAGCATCAAAGTTGTCATCACCGTCCACGTTGCCGTGATCCTGAGGCGCAACCTCGTCATCGGTCACGTCCACTGTGTCAGTACCGTCAGCATGTGCCGCAGCGCTGCCCGTCACCGTGACCGTTTGTGTACCGTCGACAATCGCATCGTCTACGCCGCTGACGGTGAATTCCGGAGACGATGTCTGCCCGGCGGCAATCGTGACGGTGGCAGGCACCGTCGCTTCATCTGTGTCACTACTGGTCAGTATGACCGTTAAAGCATTTGTCGTGAACGAGTTCCGACTGACGGTGGCTGTTGTGCCACCACCGTTTTCACTGAAGTCGGCACCCGAGATCACAACCGTCAGTGTGGCAACCTCGTCATCGGTCACATCGACTGTATCTGTACCGTCGGCATGTGCCATCGCGCCGCCCGTCACAGTGATTGTCCGCGTGCCGTCCGCGATCGCTTCGTCCACGCCGTTGATTGAAAATTCCGGAGACGTTGTCTGACCGGCAGCGATTGTAACTGTGGCGGGGACAGTCGCTTCATCTGTGTCACTACTGGCCAGCATTATCGTCAGGGCGTCCGTCGGATCTGTGTTTCTGCTGGCTGTGGCTGTTGTGCCACCACCGTTTTCACTGAAGTC
>JAQWLN010000022.1 GCA_029247265.1 Fuerstiella sp. | reverse complement strand
GGGAACCTCGGCTAAATAAGCCAAAAGGCTCCCCGCGGGGATGCTGGTCACTGATGTTCCTCCTGATTGAACTAACTTATGCTCCGTCAAACTCAGCCAATAGTACGCACCGACTCCAAGTTCGAACAGAGGCGTGCCCTGCGTTCAGGTGGCGAGAAACCGAGCCTACTGGTAGTTTGCACATCAGGATGTTTGGCGAGGGCACGAATGGTATCGACAGTTACCCTTGTGAATAATGCGAACCAGAATGACAGGATCGTTGTTGTGGAGGAAGCGGAAGTACCTCAAGCCGAACGGGTGATCTACGTACTCGACGACGAAGTTCAGGTACTCGAAGTCATCGAGTTGCAGTTGAATGCAGCTGGTTATACGGTGGTGACCTATGCCAGTTCGTCGGAGTTTCTTGACAGCATCCATGACCTGCGTCCGGGCGTCGTCGTCTCTGATCAGCGCATGCCAGGTGTTAGTGGTCTGAAGGTTCAGGAACAACTACGAAAGTTCTCCAGCAGGTTCCAGCTGATCCTGTTGTCAGGGTATCCGGAAACACGAGTTGCAGTCGAAGCCATGCGGCAGGGGGCCGTGACGGTTCTGGATAAACCGTACAATCATGAGCAGCTGTTAGCGTCGTTGGACGACGCCTTTGACGCGCTTGCCCGCGCAGCAACCGACGACGCGGGACTGCCCGTCGTTTTTCCGGACGGTACGTTGTATCTGGACCGGCTTTCAAGTCGCGAACGCCAGGTCGTTGATCTTGTTTATAAAGGTGAGACCAACAAATCGATCGGGATTCAGCTGGGGATCAGTATCAAGACGGTTGAAAAACACCGTGGCAAGGCGATGAAGAAAATGGCCGTCAGCAGTCTTGCAGAGCTGATTCGCTTAATGGAACGTGAACTCGGTGCATCGTCCCGTTAACGTCTACTCATTTTCTTCCGGCTTCTCCAGCTGGCTGTCAAGATAATCGATCGCGGCAATCAGCTGAGTGTCGTTGAACGCTTCTTCCGGCGTGTCGTCATCGTCCGCGCTGACCTCTTCTGCCGGACGCAGTACGTCTCTTTCTCTACGATAACGCTGCCATTGGGTCTGTTGCTGGCGATCGTACTTGATCCGATAGCCCTCGTCCGGAGTCACGCCCCACACGTCTTCAGATTTCATATCAGGGAAGCGATGGATGTTTACGCCACTCGGTCTGTGATAACTCGCCGTGGTGAGTTTCAGGGCGCTCTCACCTTCCTCCATGCGAATGATGTTCTGCACACTGCCTTTGCCCCATGTGCGCTCACCGATGATCACTGCTCGTTTGTTGTCCTGCAGACAGGCGCTCAGAACCTCGCTGGCTGATGCGCTGAAACCGTTGACGAGCACAGCCATCGGGATTTTTGCATACGTGTCGCGTTTCTTCGCGTCCCATGATCGCTCCGGCACATTCCGACCGCGAACGCTGACGATGTTGCCGTCCTCAAGGAACATGTCGGCGATTTCGATGGCAGCTTCCAGTAACCCTCCCGGATTGTATCGCAGGTCAATGACCAAACCGCGGACTTTGCGTTCGAAGACATTGTCAAGCGCTGCCTTGACTTCCTGGGCTGTATACCGGCTGAAGTGTGAAAGGCGAATATAACCAATCTTCTTTTCGTCATCGTACATGAATTCCCACTCGTCCTTGTCGCTGTATTGATCACCCAGGACGGTTGGTGCCTTAATCAGTTGCCGAACGAGTCGGATTTCTTTCGGCTCAGAATCTTCACCCGGGTGCACAACCTTGATGACGACCGGGCGACCCACAGGTCCCTGCAGTTTTTTGACTGCATCTGTCAGCGAAAGATTCTCCGTTGATTCGCCTTCTACTTCCACAATCAGGTCGCCTGCTCGTACGCCGGCTCGGTACGCTGGCGTGCCAGGAAGCGGACTGACCACGATCAGTCGACCGGGGCGGGGTGAGTTGACAGTAATTCCGATTCCGCCGAATTCCTGTTCCACAATCTGGGTGAAACGGCGAACGTCCGGTGGTGGGATAAAGCTTGAGTACTGATCCAGATGGCGTAGCATCCCCTGAATGGCAGCCTCCATCAATTCTCGTCGATCCACGTCCCGCACGTAATTTGAATCGATTTGCTGAAACGTTTCCGCGAACAGCTCCATAAGCTCGTAGCGTTCTCGATCTTTTTTCGTGTCGTCTGCTGCGCCGGCGGGCGTCGCAATTACTAGGCCGGTGGCAGCCAGGCCGCACACAAGACATAATGAAGTCAATCTCATAACGAACTCCGAAAGTAATGCTGACGCGAACACCTGATACGATATCGCAAAACAGTCACCTCGGTCGAGGGCTGGTGACCCACCTTCTTCCAGATTGGGGCTGTGGGACGCTGATTGAATGTCATCCGGCAGGAATCACTCAGAATGGATGAGCCACTGGCATGGAAAAACGGTCGTGAGCTTCCGTTTTCACAACTCGCGCTGCCCGTCTGGGATCTCGGCGTCGTGGCAGGCGCCAGCATTACGGAGATGGCGCGGACATATCACCATCAGACTTTCCGGTTGTCGCAGCACCTGCAGCGTCTGCAGACATCGTGTACCAAGCTTGGATTCGAGACGCCTTTTTCAGTGCATGATGTTGCCGCTGCGGCCCAACGCCTCGTTCTGCACAACACCGCATTCATTGACGAAAAGGACGATCTCGGCATCGTCGTATTTGTCACGGCCGGAGCCAATCGCACCTATCTGGGAACGAAAAATCTGCCTGGGGGAACGACCGCCGTGCATACATTTCGCCTTCCCCTGGAACTCTGGCATTCTGCCGCTGAAGAGGGTGTGCGACTGACGATACCGAAACGGCGACAGGTTTCTGAGTGCAGCCTGCCCGTTAATCACAAAACAAGAAACCGACTGCACTGGTGGCTGGCTGACCAGGAAGCCGACGCTTCAGAATCCGGCAGTCGCGCGTTGCTGTTGGACTCGTCCGGCCTGATCACGGAAACAAGCACCGCGTGCTTCTTTGCTGTCATCGACGGGACGATCGTGACGCCATGCGGTCAGGTTCTGGACAGTATGAGTCGTCGGATGGTCCAGGAAGCCGCAGCAGACTGCGGGCTCAGGTGTGAACAACGTGACATGTTTGCCGAAGAGATTCCCGCGATGGAAGAAGCGTTCCTGTCCTCGACGCCGTCCGGTCTTCTTCGTGTACGCTCGATCGACCGAAACGTCATCGGCGCCGAAGGCAGTCGCACCGTGATGTCTGATCTGTTGGAGTGCTGGAAAAAAATGACCGGGCTGAATCCACGCCATCAGATTCTGACGCGGGACAGCCCCCCAGCCACTGCGGACTGACATTCGGATACCGCCTGCCTTCTTCGACATGGTCGCGGCATGATCCTCAGCTTCGCTTTGTGAGGAGAAAAAGATGGCGCGGGGCAACAAGCTGCGCAGACCTGCCATTGGATTTCTGTTTCGGCACCGCGTTATTCCGGTTTCGATTGGGCACACAAAGTATTCGGTGTGACGTCAGCCCGAGGGTGGCTTTGGTGGCATTTGCCTATGTGGGGGCTCGACTCTATGCAGACCTGACTGCCCATGCCGCATTCTGCGGTCAGTCATGGGCGACGATTGCGATATCGTGCCCCCGTGAATGCAACGCGGTATATCCGCGAGGTGTTTGCCGCGGAAATCGACATTGTCGCGAACAAACGTAATGACCGTGCAGCGGTGTGCGCTCTGAGTCAGGGCGATTCGTTTCCGTCTTTTTCGGTCGACTCTGTCGGCGGAGTCTGCGATTCCACATCGCTCGGTGCTTTATCAGGTGTGGTACCGGCATTTTCTTCGTCAGCAGTAGTCTGCGCCGATCCGGCCTCCTCGAATTTGACAAGGGGGGGGAGCCTCTGGAGGTGCTTCCGCATTAGCTGTTGGGCTTCGTTGCCACGTTCCGGGTCAATTACACCTCCGATAATGAACCATTGCTGGGCGTCCTGAAAACGACCGATTTGCGAGTACAGTATCGCGACCCGAAATCGTCCGTCGACGTCATCAATGTTTTGACCAACGTCTGCCAGCGCCGTAACAAGTTGTTTTTGAAGATCTTCGAGCTGGCGCAGATTCTGCTCGGCTACATCGACTTTTCGGGAATCGCCTATGGCCTTATAGACATCAATGGCCAGCTGATAAAGTTCGGTGTCCCGTGACTTGTACGTTAGCGATTCGGACAGCTTTTTTTCCGCCTCTTCCGTCTCGCCGTTGCTTAACGCAATCTGAGCTTGAAGTTTAGTGAAATCCGGCCGTTCGTCTGGTTCTGCAGCGATTACAGCCTGGACACCATTCTTGTCACCATTTTGCCAAAGCAGTGCTGCCTTGAGCGAACTGTCGGTGATCAGGTCCTGATGCTTTTCGACGAACGCGGAAATTCTATCGGCGTCCTTCGTTCTCAGCAGACACCTGACATAATTGGTAATTACCTCCGGGCTGGCCGCCGCGACATCCCCCGGCGCAACAAGTGTTGCTGAATAATCAACGACTGCGTCTTCATATTGAAACAGGGCCATCTTGACCTTGGCTCTCATTCGAGCCGCGCCGATATTTGCCTCGTCGCTTTCGAGCACGCTGTTCAGGGTCGTTTCGGCCAGAGTCAATGCACCAACAGCATGATAGAGTCGAGCCAGCAGAATGCGCGACAGGTCGGCGGTCTCAGGAGCGACCTTGACAGCCTCTTCATATCGACCAATGGCCTCGCGGAATTTGCCCATTCGAGTCAATGAATCGCCAGCCTTCTGCAACGCCAGTGGTTTCAGCTCAGTGTTCTTCATCGCCCGTTCGAAGAACTCAACGGCTTTTGGGTCGCGCGTTTCCTGTGCCGCCTTTATTCCCTCAAGCAGCTCTATGTGCTCGGAGTATTCGGGAAACTGCCGCAGGCGATTGACCGATCCGTCAAACTCGTCAATGTCTCTTTCGCTCAGTTGGCTCAACGCTGCCTGGTACAATTCTTCAGGATCGACGGGAGCTGAGCTAATAAGCACGCCAACGCCAACTGTGACTGTAGCGACCAGCAACATGCCCCATAGCCACAGCGGTGGCCCTCCTTTGACTGGCGAATTCCGACTCATCGTGACGAACCTTTTGCGACTGAATGCGTCGCAACCTTATGGCATTTAATGATTTATGTGTTAAGAGAGATCGGTGACGGTGCGCGCACGGCGACCACTGTGAATGTACCTACGCTCGTTTTTCGACTTGTATTTGCCAAATCTCACGGAGTCGCTGGATTCCTGCTGCGGTGGAGCGAGAAAAATTGCTGGACCACACCACCAACTCGTTTGAAACTCCTGTTCAAGCTCTTAGCTGCTCCAGAATCTCTTCATGTGTGGGAAACCTGAGCGTTTGATGCTTGCTGTAAATCAAGCGACCGTCCAGCTCAACATCAAAAACGCCGCCTTTGCTTTCCACGAGATCGACATCCAGATTATTCTTCTGCTTGATTGCGGCCGCCAAACTGGTGGCCTGGGGCGTGTAGTTTCACATGACACAATACGTAATCCGTACCTTCATCAATTCTCTCCTTCCGGCAAGATGTAACGCGGTAACTTATCCCACGTTCTGGCAATCACTGCAACGCGATACCGCACGCTGAAGGTAAGGCACCATCCTCACAGGCTGGGCAGATGCAGTTCCAGTCGTGAGTCGTGCGGAATAAGGTTTTTACGTCGCACAATCGTGGCAATGTCCTCGAACAAGAACCTCGGACATGATTCCAGGCGCACGAGCCTTTCTGGAACGCCCTTTCAGTTCGACGTCAAATCCAGACATGCACACCACCTTACCGCAATCAACACACATGAAGTGCGGATGCTCCGATGCTCCGTCATTCTCCGGGGGCAGCAGTTCAAATCTGCGGACGGCATCACCTAAATCCAGGCGAACGACAAGGCCAGCTTCGTTGAGCTCGGTCAGCGAACGATAAATCGTGGATTTGTCGAAGCCGTATTCGCAAAGGGAATCAACAACACCACCAGGGGTCATCGGTGCCCGGGCAGCATCCAGAGACTGAATGACGGCAATCCGTGCCGCCGTACAGCGCATGCCCACTTCTCGCAAAACTGATTTTGCGGATTCCAGTGTCAGCCGTCCCGGCTTCCCGCCTTTGATCATCGCGTGAACTCCAACCAGCCTGTCGTGATCGTCAGATTATTTCAAGACCTGTCTGTGTTTGCAACTAAGTTGCAATTAAGAATGCGTCGCGACTCGAAATCCAACATTGGTCGCTTTACCTTACTGGTCCAACGTTGCAACTGGCCGCCGTGTTACCTAAGTAAGCGAATTCGACGCGTTAATGTTCTGTCTCCATCGTGTTTACCTGTTTGTGATTGCTGCCGTTCTGACAGCTGGTTTTGCAGCAGAGCCTGTTGTTGCAGTTGATGAAGTGCAGGGCACGAATATCGATGCCAGTGTTGCTGTGCAGCCTGAACGGTCGGGTGTTGAGGATCTGGTTGTGGGAGTGACGTTCGGAGTGGACAAGTCCCGGACAATGGTTGTTTTGGGCGTATACTGCCTGTTGATCGTTGCTGCGTCACTGGCGGGTGGTTGGTTGCCGTCCTGGATCGAGCTGACGCACACCCGAATGCAAACAGTCATTAGCTTTGTAGGCGGCTTGATGCTGGGGATCGGCGTCTTTCATCTGTTGCCACACGCTTTTCGGGAACTCCGCGATCCTGACGCAACGGCTCGCTGGATGATGCTGGGAATTGTGATGATGTTTGTGTTGATCCGCCTGTTTCATTTTCACAATCATGAACCAGTCGCGAGTAAAGGCGCCGCGCACTCTCACCACTGCGATAACGATCACGATAACGGTCACGATCATGCGGCCGACCACGGTGTCGAACAGTCGGCGACCGGAGAAGGGCACGGTCACGGTGAGTGTCATTCGCACGGACATTCTCATGGCTTAAGCTGGATTGGGATCGCGATTGGCCTGAGCCTGCACACATTAATTGATGGCCTGGCGCTGGGGGCCAGCGTGCAGCAGGATGCTCGCTCTGCGACCGGCATAGGATTGTTCGGTATCGGGACGTTTGTTGCCGTGTTGCTGCACAAGCCCCTGGATGCGGTGTCAATTACTTCGCTTATGGCCGCTGGCGGCTGGAACCGGAAGTCGATGGGGCTGGTCAACGCGGGCTTCGCGATGATGTGTCCACTCGGTGCCGTTCTGTTTCTGCTCGGCATCAGCCGGTTTCCCGGCTACCAGCAGGAAATCCTTGGTACTTCGCTGGCGTTCGCGGCAGGAGTCTTTGTCTGTATCGCACTGAGTGACTTGTTGCCGGAAATGGAGTTTCATTCTCACAACAGAGTTCAGCTGACAATCGCACTAGCGATTGGAATCGTTGTTGCATGGGCAGTCACACTGCTTGAGCCTGCCCATCTGCATTAGCGCAATTCACTTGTTTTGTGGACGATACCTGCTCGTGGGAGTCACGAAACTACTATCAGGCAGCGTTCTTCGCGGCCAAATGTCAGCGTGAAACGCTATAGGGCTGCATCCGCAATTTCGTCAACGTGCCTCGTATCCACGCCCCGGCACAATGCTCGGCAGTCGATCAATCGCGCAGCGTCGCCAGATGAGCTTCCATGGCCTGCACAACGGCCAGTGAGTCGGATCCGACGGCTGTAAATCTGAATCCAAGGTCCTTGTGCTGCTGTTCAAAGCCGGTCTTCGTCAGAATGCCGGGCGTCTTGCCGTTGTCGTTGCACGACTTCACAACTGTCTGCAGCGCGTCGACGAAGTGTGGCTGACTGAAGTCACCTGCGCAACCGAGATTGACCGACAGATCCAGCGGTCCAACGAACAGGACATCCACGCCGTCGATTGCTGCAATGTCCGCTGACGCTTTGACGGCTTCCGGTGTTTCGATCTGAACGACAACGAGGCTGTTGTCGTTGGCTTCGTTGAAATACTGCTTCCAGTCGCGGCCGAAATTCGTGGCACGAATGGCCCCGGCTACGCCGCGCGACCCCATCGGGGGATACTTGATGCAATCGACAGCGCGCCTCGCTTCTTCGATGGTGCTGACATAGGGAAACATGATTCCGGCGGCACCACTGTCCATCACGAACTTCACGGAGTCCGCGTCGACAGACCTTAAACGCACAATCGAAGCAGCGTCGGAACCTCGGCAGGCCAGCAGCATGTTCCGCAGATCGGCTTCCGAACCAGAACCATGTTCTAGGTCAATTAACAGCCAGTCAAAACCTGTGTCGGCGGCAATTTCGACAGCCGTTGGCGAGCCAAGATTCAGGAATGTTCCGGCCAGCAATTGTGTGCGAAGTTTGTTTCGGTCAATCCACTGCATGGGATGGTCTCAGGAATAAGTGGCTGCGCTGCGGCCGCGTTAGAACTCGTGGGGTTTACGACATACCTATTCGCTTCCCCGGTAGATAACACTCTGTCTTACGAAAACTCAATCAGAAGTCTATGTCAAAGCGGTGCTGTCCCAAAGTCCTGACGCCAGGATCTTACCTTGTGGGATTCATGTTTTGGGCCGGTCACCGCCAGCGTGTAGTCGTGGAAACGCCTGCGATAACCCGCATTTTCGCGGCAACCCCACCTGCTGTCATGTCGGCTTTCCAGTGAGTCCCATGTGACACGCAAGTCCGGGGCTCTGCCATCGATGCCCCATCGAGTCCCCTTTTTCCTGCGTCTGCCAGCGATGTGTCAGACAGCAGATTGATCAGAAAGACGTCTGAAATGACGACAGAATCCACGGACGTGAGACCATTGCCCCGCACAGACATGGTCGATGCAGCGCGCTCGGTCCTTCAGTCGGATGGTCAGGACCTGCCCATACTTCCCGAAGTGTCGGTGCAGCTGCTGAAGCTGACAGCGGACGTCGATTGCGACCCCAAAGATATTGTGGACCTGTTCAAGCGTGATCAATCGCTGACCGGGCATCTGCTGAAAACGGCAAATTCCGTTCGTTACAATTCCGGGCACACGGTGACATCGATTCATCAGGCCGTTGCTCGACTTGGTCTGCTGTGAATTCGAGAAATCGTGGTGTTGATCTCGTGTCAAGCTAAGGTCTTCAAAGTTGAGGGTTTTGAAGAGTGCGTGCGGCAGTCGTTTGAAAAGTCGCTGACCACTGCAGCGTTCTCTCAGGAAATTGCGAGACTTCGCCGGCTGAACGTCGAAGACGCGTTTCTGTGTGGTCTGCTGCACGATGTGGGGCGTCCGGTGTTATTGCAGGCGTTGTCGGATTATCGGAATGATTCTGAAGTTGATGCCGCGGATGATGACATCCTGACAACCGCTGAAGAGTTTCGGATCCCACTGGCGTGTCGGCTGATTACGTCATGGGAACTGCCGGAGCGACTGGCTGTGATTATTCAGCATCAGCAGACTCCTGCCGAAACTCCCGAATTCGATCAGCAGGCCGCGATTCTGAATCTGGCCATTGATCTCGCGAATCTCGCTCTGGACGCGGACACTGAAATGCCCGAGCAGCTGACTCATCCGATGATTGGCGTGCTCAATCTGTATCCGGATGATGTGGCACAAGTGCTGAGTCAGCATGCTGAAATGCTGGATTGGGTAAGGTCCACCATATGATTGCTACGAATTACGATTACGACGTTGTTGTTATCGGCAGCGGTCCGGCCGGCCAGAATGCTGCAGTGGAAGCTGCCAGTCTGGGTGGGCGTGTTCTGATCATTGAACGTGAGCGGCACGTCGGAGGTGCCTGTGTTCAGTACGGTACGATACCCAGCAAGACATTGCGTGAAACAGCGCTCACGCTGACAGCATTTCGCCGTCGCAGCGGAGGCATTTATGAAATCAGCCACGACAGCCAGCTAAGCATCTCCAGTTTGATGACACGACTGGAGGAAGTTGTCCGTGCGCACCAAAATGCGACTCAGCAATGTCTCGACATGGCAAATGTTGAGCGAGCGCAAGGTAAAGCATTGTTCATTTCACCTAACGAAATCGCGATCAGGGACATCGCCGGCAATACCACGATTGCGTCCGCACACCATGTCGTCGTGGCCACCGGGTCACGTCCTCGAAACCCGCCGAACGCCGATGTTGATCACGAGAACATTTTTGACAGCGACTCTGTTCTGTCGATGATATACCTGCCGTCATCCATGGTTGTGCTGGGCGGTGGTGTTATCGCGTGCGAATATGCATCCACGTTCGCGTCGTTGGGTGTCAAGGTCACGATCGTCGATAAATGGCCCAGTCCGCTGGGGTTCCTTGATTCGGATCTTGTTGACGTGTTGCTGAAGCAGTTCCGTGCGAACGGTGGCGAATTTCGAGGCGACACCGTCGTCTCCTCTATCGACTGGGATGGCGTCAGTGCGGCACGAGTCTTTCTTGAAGGCGGCGAAGTTCTGACTGCCGACAAGGCCTTAATTGCCCAGGGGCGAATCGCCAATCTTGATAAACTGGATATTGAAAACGCGGGACTGGAAGCGACCGACCGCGGATTGCTGGCGGTTAATGAATTCTGTCAGACGGCTGTGCCAAACATTTACGCTGTTGGCGACACAATAGGTCCACCAGCTCTGGCGTCAGCGTCAATGGAGCAGGGCCGCCGAGCCATGCGTCACGCATTTTCCGGGGAACTGCATTCGTCCTCCAGCCTGATTCCCGCTGGTATCTTCACCATACCGGAAATGGCGACGGTTGGATTAACGGAGCAGCAGGTTATTGAGCAACACGGTGCGGCGATGGTCGGCAAGGTGGACTTTGGCCGTCTTGCCCGAGCTCACATTATGGCCTCATCTGCCGGCGTGTTGAAATTGGTTGCCGAAGCGACCGGGCACAAACTGCTGGGCATACAGATTGCCGGTAATGGTGCCACAGAGCTGGTGCATCTCGGACAAATGGCGTTTCTGAACGACATGTCCGTCGATACGTTTGCCACAACGATTTTCAATTTTCCCACGATGGCGGAAGGTTACCGTCTGGCGGCTCTGGACATCATTCATCGGCGAGACGCGGGGGCCGCGTCGACTGGCAGCAACCGCGACGTTGCTCTGCAGCCTGAAGGCAGCCTTTCGTAGGCGCAGATCTGCAGAGTAACGTGCTCTGTGTGATGGCAGGCGTGCAGCCCGAATTGCGGCTGCGAGTCAAACGCTGATTGAAAGTTGGATCGAAGAGAGAAGGACGGCATCCCTGCCGAATGGCCATCCATGGAAGCTCGAATATAGCGTCCTCGAAGTCCACCCTCTGGAGGGTTCGTGTTGAGTGAGTAAGTCGTCCCTCTCTCATTCGATCCGTCTGCATCCGTTGTTTCTGTTGAGCCCGCTTGAATTGAACCATTGCTGCATGAACAGCGGGTGGTTGCGGTTACTCCGTCAGCGTTTTGAACAGATCGCCGAACTCGGGCATTTCGGATTTCAATACATCAAGCCAGCGTTCCGTGTGCCAGATCTCTACACAGACTGCAGCACCCACAATGACGACTTCCTGCCCTGATTCCACGCCAAGGAACTGGCGAAAACCTTCCGGAATCAGAAGTCTTGATCGTTTCGCAAGAGTCACCTGCTGGTGCCGTGTTGACAGTAATCTTCCTAATCGCTGAACGTCACCCCACCGGCCTTCCATGCGACCGGAGTCAATTTTTTGTCGCAGCAGAGAGACTCCACTGTCCAGACGCTTCTGCCATTCGTCAGATCGCCACAGACTTATGCAACCAGCCTGCTCCTTGGCAACGATGACGGTGCCTTCGTCGTCGGCGACACCTTCTACGAAATCGGGAGGCAGGGTGAGACGAAATCGTTCGTCCACAATGCGTCTGACTTCGCCGGAAATGAACATCTGTCTGCCTCACGCGGAAAGGTCCGCAAGCCAATTCGAGCTTCCGCTCATTTGTCATCAGCCTGCCTGTTTGCGCTCGAAACCGTCAACAGGACGAAGTGCCCGTGCCGGGATGCCACAGGCAAAGCTGGATGCGATGGTTTCCCACCGTACTGGGCAGAGGATCCACTTTCAATCATTTTTCAAAGATCTTTTTGGGTACAGAACCCATATCTGGAGGTTACGCGCTGCTGATCGTCTCGGCAACTGCATGTGCTCCGATTTTTCCGAATTTGCCGAATTCGTATTTCAGTCGGTCGGGGCATGGCTGCAGTTCTGCGGGTGGCCCGCGGTAGGACGAAATGTAGGGTTGGGCAAAGATTGTCGACAGCGAAAGACACTCCGGCGGTCATCGATGAAGGCTGTCGATTCTGGCCGCCCATCGACAAACAGGCAGGAGCCCGTGCCCGATACGTGATAGGTTTGAATTGTCAACTAATCGACGTCCCTCCATCCCTGAATTCGTCCCACCAATCGGGGGCTCCTGCCATGGGTAAGTTTAAACCATTTCTTTTCGGCGCACTGTTGGGTGCCGGTGTCGTGTTCATTGGGCTGCAGTATCACATCGTTCAGTCTCATGAAGGTGTTCGTGTCGTTCCGCGCACGCCGCAGCACGCCATCGGGCTGGCTTACGTTGATATTCGCAATTGGGGTGCCGAGCAATGGACGGATCGACCGGAACTTGCGCGCGCTCTTGTGGCTCACGGTTCAACCGATTTGGTGGCTTCATCGGTGACTGAAGGATTGGTGGAATCAATTTCATCGGAAAGTGTGATTCTTGATGAGCTTCGGGGATTTGTGAACGGATCGTCGGACACTGATGACGTAGACTCATTGTTTAATGACTCAGATTTCGCACCGATCAACGCGCCGTCAGATTCGGATAGTCAGGGTCTGATTAGTATCCCGTTTGAAGATGCTCGGAGAAAGCACTCGACCGACGCGGCGTCAACCGGCCACAACGTGAAGCGACCGTCCCTCGCCTCGCGGGATACCCTTTCCTGGAAACAGCGACAGGCGTATCGGTCGCAGAGCATCGCAGGTGACGTGGAGACCACGAGCCCGCGTGAGTTTTCGTCGGCTGACGACGTTTTTGGCTCACGACGAAACACAGATCAAGGTCAACGGGCTTATGGCACAGTGAGTCCCGAAATCGAATCAGGCAACGATGCTGGCGAGTTGTCAGCTCAGCAGGAAACAAATGTGCTTGAAAATATGCTGTTCGGCGACGAAGTGTCGCCTTCGCGGACGTCCCGAATAACCAGGGGTGACGAACGTAACGGCGGATTTGAGGATATCACGAGCACTCTGGATAACCGAGCCGAACAGGCCCTGAACCGCGCTCGATCCGGTTTTCAGCAGTCCAGGGGGCACGAATTGTCGCAGTCTACAGACCTGACGAACCGTTACACTCGCGACTCATCATCTGATTCGTACTCAAACAAGGCGTCTGATTCATACTCAAACAAAACGCCAGGCCGATATCGCAGATCGTACGGCAGTTCCGCACCGGATACGGATTCAGCATCGTCGAAGGCATCGAATTCGGCGTATGACAGGCGCAGCACAACGCAGCTGCCCGCTCCACTTAAGGCACTTCGCGACGGATTTGACCCGTTCGTTGAGTAGAAACGAATTCAAGACCCTGTGAGGGCGGGATGAAGCAGACCTCGGAAGTCGCCGATTCCCCCGGGGCTCGTTTCACTCCAGCCGCAGCGACCCCCGGATTAAATATCAGTTTGGATACTGTTGGTTTCCGGTTGCAGTCGTGACTTTCTGCCGTGTCCGATACCACAAGCCGTAACTCGGTCCGCAATACGCGAATACGGCCCGGGGTATTGTTGTTGGCAGGTCGTCTGAGTAAACTCAGGGGAATCGTCAGCACAT
>JAQWLN010000021.1 GCA_029247265.1 Fuerstiella sp. | reverse complement strand
GGGAACCTCGGCTAAATAAGCCAAAAGGCTCCCCGCGGGGATGCTGGTCACTGATGTTCCTCCTGATTGAACTAACTTATGCTCCGTCAAACTCAGCCAATAGTACGCACCGACTCCAAGTTCGAACAGAGGCGTGCCCTGTGCTCTCTTACCCGTGGGTTTCGATCGCCTTAGATTCCTGTATACTGAAATGTGTCTATTCTGAAAGGTCTTTCCAATGCGCACACTTATGCTGAGTTCTATTCAATACCGCCGTCGATTCACTGCGACAGGCACCGTCATGCTGTGGACATTATTCATCGTCGGGGCATGTTGTTTACATACATCTGAGAGTACGGCAGGCGAGAACAAGGACGCGAAAACGTCGACTAAGGACACCAAACCCACAGCTTCCGTCAAGCCGGACAAGGACGGCTGGACTCCGCTGTTTAACGGCAAGAACCTGGATGGCTGGAAGTCGACCAATTTCGGTGGCGAAGGCGAGGTCTATCTGGAAAAAGGCAACGTCGTGATTACTCAGGGTGTTGACTTATCGGGAATTAACTCGTCCCGAAAGGACCTTCCGTTATCCAACTATGAAATTGAATTCGAAGCGCAGCGTGCCGCCGGCAGTGACTTTTTTGTTGGCCTGACATTCCCTGTCAAGAAGAGCAGTTGCAGTCTGATTCTGGGTGGATGGGGAGGCGGTGTCTGCGGTCTTTCCAGTCTGGACGGGATGGATGCGTCCGAGAATGAAACGACCAGCTACATGGCGTTTACAAACGGCCAGTGGTACAAACTTCGGCTGAAAGTGACCGACGACAGGATTGAGGCATGGCTGAATAAACAGCAGCTTGTGGAGGTGGAAACGGAAGATCGGAAGATTGACGTCCGATTTGAAGTTGAGATTTCCAAGCCGCTGGGGTTCGCGACATACCAGTCGACGGCGTGGATTCGCAATGCACGCATTCGCCGCCTTCCGAAGGCAAAGAGTTCCCCAAAAGCAACGGAATAGCAGGAGGATGTTGCGATTCCGCAACACCGCTTATTTCAGCCTTCCGCCGCATCTGAAGCTGTGAGCGTGTGTTTTTGTTGAGCGTCCAG
Organism: Fuerstiella sp.; assembly: GCA_029247265.1. GTDB lineage: Bacteria > Planctomycetota > Planctomycetia > Planctomycetales > Planctomycetaceae > Fuerstiella. The sequence goes on along the minus strand of JAQWLN010000021.1, from coordinate 15,645 downwards.
CGTACGTCTGGCCCTTTCGCACGTGGAACGACTGCTCTCGACAGCCGAATGGAGATTCCGGCATTAGGTTTGCGTTTACCGGTATTAGTCATCGGACGCAGATTCTGCGCATCACGATACCTGATTAGACAAGACGCCTGCCGGATACAACGTCGTGAAACTTGCTTACCTGGTTGAAGTTACTGCACTCGTTTCCGCTCATGGAAAATTTCTGATCGAACAACGTGATCAGGTTTCCAACGCAGTGCTGGGCGACTACTACATCCATTCCCGCAACCGATTTAACCGCTGGATGCGGGATCTGAACGATATTGAGCGGGGGGTAGAAGTTCGAGATCCTCTGCACCTGTTCGGGCTCAGTCCGAAACGCCCCCTGGTTCAGTCTATTGCCGAGCAGGTGTTGATTAACGATCTGCTGAATCGGGTCTGGACGGTCATTCTTGTCGCGTGCGACCGACATCGTGGCGAGTCCCGGATTGAGCCGCTGGCACGGAATGTGTTCCACAGTCACGGGACTGTTCGTCGCAAAGTGCTGCGCCTTTGTCAGGGTGACGGTTCGCTGGAGCCCGAGCAGATTGTTCATATCGACAAGCTGCGGGCGTCCTCGGAGCGCTGGGCCGACATGCTGAATTGCAGTCTGATCGCGGCCTACGATCTATGGAGCTTCGCCGTCGACGAAAACCGTACTCGGGATTTTTTCCACGATCGCTTTCATCAGGAACGTCTCGCTCCAGAGCATGACGAGGCCTGGTCGCTGATTCTGGCAGGACTTCGGCATAGTTTTCCCGACATCGACGGCCTGGGAGCACCGCTGCACGACGACGACCGTATGATCACGCGATCCATTATTGATGGGTTTCCGGGCGACAAAGACCCTGTGGCTGCATGGACACGGTCAGCGATGTCGAATGCCCGCACTGCTTGATTTGTTTCCAAACAAGAACGACTGCTTGATAGTGTCCAGTCACAGCAGGCTTGTCGCGTGGGTGTCTGTTTGCATCGACCATGATTTTAAGGGGCAATCATAGTGCCTTGATATCATCCTCAGCCGCGGTGAAGTCGATCATGAGGTCGGTTGCCAGCCGCTCCAGTTCGTCCTGCAATAGATCGGTCGTCAGCCCCTCCGGCAGCCGAAGCTGTGCCTGTGCTTTGAAAATATGTCCGCCCCCATGTGGCGCATCGATACACTCCGTTGTCAGCTCTTCCACGTTGACATCGTGTGACGCAAGAACTCGGGTTAGCTCACGTACGATTCCCGGGCGGTCATTGCCGACAACGTCGACCGACCATTCTCGGCCAGCAGATGCGTCGGCCACTCTGGTGGTGTCCAGTTCTGTGACAACTTTCAGGCCCTGATTGCTGAGCAGATTCAACCCGCCGATCAGCGCTTCTGTGTCGGTCTCAGGAACCTCGATCAGCACGATGCCGGCGAACTGACCTGCCAGGCGAGCCATTCGGCTCTCCAGCCAGTTCCCGTTGTGCTTCTGAACGACGTCTGAAACCGAGCCGACAAGTCCTGGTCGGTCTGAACCGACCAGCGTAACAACCAGCGATGGCATTGCATCGATATCCTGCTGAACCAAGGAACGACGGCAGGCTGCGCCCGCACTGGTGAGATTCTAATCAGCAAATAAGAAAAATCAGTTATTGGGTGAAAATTACTGCTGATTTGGGAATTGCGGACCACGCCTCAACCCGCCGATTGGGTATCGAGCGAGCCAAAGCTATACTGCCGGATGCAGGAGGAATGCATGAAATCGAAGCTCGGAATGATCCATAACGGCGACTGTATCGAAGGCATGAACGCTTTGCCGACCGGAAGCGTTGACCTGGCGTTCGCCGACCCGCCTTTCAATATTGGTTACAAGTACGATGTGTATGAAGACCGGATGGCAGCCGAAGACTATCTGAAGTGGTCCCGCGACTGGATGACGGCCACGCATCGCGTACTAAAGCCGGACGGCACCTTCTGGCTGGCCATCGGCGACGACTTTGCCGCCGAACTGAAAATCGAAGCACAGAAGATCGGGTTCCACTGCCGCAGCTGGGTGATCTGGTACTACACGTTTGGCGTCAACTGCAAGAACAAATTCACGCGATCGCACACGCACCTGTTTCACTTTGTGAAGGACGTCGAAAACTTCACTTTTCGGTCGGATGATCTGCAGAACAGAGTGCCGTCCGCTCGAATGCTGGTTTACAACGACAAGCGAGGGAATCCTAAAGGCCGCTTGCCGGATGACACCTGGATTATTCCTCCGGAAATGACTCAGACGTTTACGTTACGGCCGCAGGATTTGAACGAATGCTATCAGGCCAACGAAAGCGATTGGTACTTTCCCCGAGTCGCCGGAACCTTCAAGGAACGTGCTGGATTTCACGGCTGTCAAATGCCTGAACAGCTGTTGGGGCGAATTGTCAGAACGTGTTCAGAAGAGAACGAGATCGTTCTGGATCCGTTCTCGGGCAGCGCGTCGACGCTTGTTGTGGCAAAGAAACTTAATCGGCAAGTTGTCGGTTTTGAATTGTCGGAAGAATACGCCAAAGCGGGCTCAGTTCGTTTGGCAGAGGCTGCAGCCGGTCACGAACTTACCGGAGCCCCTGAACCAACGATGTCCGCGCCCAGGACGTGGCAGAAGAAATCGACCAGATCCTCAAAATCGATACGCGGCAAGAGTCATGACACCGCGTCCGATTCACTGTCTGAGCAGATATCTGTAATGATCGATCGTGGCGTTCTGTCCGCGTATGCCGAATGTCGGATCGCGTCGTTAGCGGAACTCACTAAGGACGAAGAACCAAGGAAACGTTTCGTTAGTGCCTGCCGAAACCTCGGAATACCGGGGCAGTCGGATTTCCTTGTTCAGCGTTTGCAGGACGTTTTCGATCGGCTTCCCGCAGAACAACAGCGTTTCGAATTCTCTTCTGCATGATTGTTCACCAGTCCGAATTTTTCAGGAGACTGGCGGGTCTCCGTCATCGCTTTGGCCTCGTTGCGGTCGACGCGCAGGAATCAGGCGGGGCGGTACGACCTCAGAATCTATACCGTGGTCACTACGGGGGGTCGTAGCCACCGGGATTCCATGGGTGACATCGTGTGATGCGGCGCATTCCCTTGCAGCCGCCAACCAGCAGCCCGTACTTCTGCACCGCCTGCACAAAATACTCGCTACACGACGGATGGAAGCGGCATGTTCTGCCCAGTAACGGACTGATTAACTTTTGATATCCGCGAACCAGCAGAATTACGGTCCCGCCCGGCAACTTCAGCAGTCGTCGCAGCGGGGTCACGATGACGATCCCGTTCGACCCGGCTGCAGCGGGGGCGATTCCAGCCGACGTGCCAGCTTGTGTGTCAGTCGTCTAAGCGACGACTTGAAATCTCTGAGTTCCGAATCCGCCCTTTGCCGTGGCACCAGTACCAGGTCGTAGCCCTGCGGCAGGTTGTGTTGCTGTCCGCGGTACGCCTCACGCAGCAAACGCTTTTTTCGATTCCGTTTGACAGCGTTGCCGTGCTTTTTGGACACGCTTACTCCGACTCTGCTGCACTGCTTTTCGTTACGAACGACGAACACGAGAAGATGAGAATCACCTGCGCGAACGCTGTTATAACAGCGACGAAAATCGTCACCGCTTCGGATGCGTTGTTCCTGAGACAGCAGCAGTGGTTTGGATTCAGTCAACGAATCATTCTCTCAATGCCACAGGGCGTGACTTGTCCCGGCAGATGCCGACGGGCCTGACCGTGTCATTGCCCGCCCGTCGCTGCTTTAGTTCCCCACAGGACGTCGATTGTTTCGCGTGAATCGGTCGGCGGACGTCCCTGGTATCAGCCAACATTGACCGTGATTTTCTCAATGCCATTCCATTCGTAGCCACTGGGATTCCACGCGACACTTCCCTCCAGCGGCTGACTACGCCCGTGCGAATCGATTGCCCGACACCAGATAGACTTCCGCCCCGCACTGAAGTTCTTTTGCAGCCGAAACCGAGTCCAGCCGTACTTGCTCGTGTGCGGCATGAGGGTCGCCTGTTGCCATGACTGGCCATGATCAAACGACAGGATGACCGATGCAATGCTGGCCTGACCATCATTGAAGGCCACACCTTTGATGATCGTCGGCCCGGAACGCAGCCTGTCTTCGTCGCCTGGTGTCAGCAGAACACTCTTGGTTTTCATGTTCCAGTTGAAACTGCTGTTCTGCAGTTTGAAGTCGTACTCGGAACCTGGCATGATCGGGCGATGGGGGACGCGATAACGAGGCACGTGGTTATGGTTGGTGGATTCGTCAGTAACGAAACGTAATTCGCTGAGCCACTTCATATGCATCGTCGCGTAGACGCCCGGAGTAATCAGTCTCACGGGGCCACCGTGAATGGCGGGCAGACGTTCGCCATTCAGGTATAACGCCAGAATGCTGCGGTTCAGAACGTCATGGATTGGCAGGCTGTGCAGGAAGTCCTCTTTTCCGTTCTCCGGACTGTCCGCCCCGGATGCATTGATGAATTGCACCGCAGGATCTATTCCCAAATTGCTGTTTTCCAGCACCTTGATCAGACGAACACCTGCGAAACGGACATTGCCCATGCCGCCTTTCCCCCATTGCGTGCCATTGGTCTGAGCGGCCTTCGAAAACAACGATCGTCCGTTGCCACTGCACTGCAGCACCATTTCGTATTCCGTCATTTCCATTTCATCCAGCTGGGCCAGTGAAACGCTGACTTCCTGGGTGATGCCGCCGGACAGTTTTACGTTCCAGTTTGTGTGAGACGATGGCCCGACGGTTGCCGTGTCTTCGGGTTGCTGGTTGTTGCGAACAAACAGCAGGCTCTTGGGGGTGATTGCCTGCTCAGCCAGCAGGTTGAGCGGTGTTTCGAACACCGCTGGATACTTTTTCAATACCAGCAATCGGTTGTCCTTGCCTTTGACCAGCGAAGAAGCATCGTCCTGCTGGGACGCGCCAAACGACCGTATGTCAGGGCCGGCGACGGCCATTGCTCCCGCGGCAGCGAGGAATTTCCGGCGAGTGTGTCGTGGAAAAGTCACGGGCGACGTCCTCAATGATTAGTTCGTAATGCTGGTCTGATTCCGGTGCGCTAAACAGCACGACGGCCCGGATTTACGGTCAAGCGAAGGTAGTGGTGACCGCCGCGTTGCGCTGCGGTATGGCTGAATAATCGTTACCAGCAGATTTTTACACATCTCAATTGATGTTTCCAGCTTCGAAAACCGGCGAAAACCTGTGGTGAACTCTTGACTTTGCGATCCACAGCCGCTATTTACACTGAGACTGAGTCTCAGTGTAATTTGGTGGTCCGCCCATGAATACTTCCCACGAAGACAAAATCGTCTGTCAGTGCCTCGGCATTTTCGAGTCGGAAGTGCGCGCGGCAACTGATTTCGCCGGATGTCGTACTCTGTGCGACATCAAGAAGACGACTGCGGCTGGAAAAGGCTGCATGTCCTGCCATGCTCGGATCAAGGCCATCCTTCGTGAAACAGTGGCTGGGCAGGAAGGTTCCTCTGCTGCACGCACAAGCACTCGGTGACAATCCGCTGGTGTTGAGTTGCGAGCAACTGACCTGGCGCTTAGTCGGCTACGGCTGGATCATCTGAAAACGCATCGGTCGTGGAATATGTCACGGCCGCGTCCACAATGCCAGGACGCATCGTTCCATAGTCAAAACGAACCCCGCGTGTACTGAGACGCAGGGTTCGATCAGCTCTGTCAACAGTTGACAATTGGTGCTTATGCTGGTGACTCTGCGGCGGGGGCTTCGCCAACCTGGCCCGCCAGGTACAGCTGAATGCCAATCGTTTCGATCAGGTGCAGCTGAGCTTCCAGCCAATCCACGCTCTCTTCTGACTCGACCGTGATTCGCTCCATGATTTCCTTGCTGCCAGCGTCGCCTAAGTCGGCTGCCAACTTCACGCCACCGTTGTAAGTTTCGACGGCATTGTTTTCCAGCTTCAGTGCGTTCTCAAGCTGTTCTTTGACGTCGCTGCCGACTCGAATTACGTCGTAACGAGCGATTTCGGGCACGCCCTCCAAAAACAGGATCCGATCAATCAGCAAGTCCGCGTGCTTCATCTCTTCAATGGATTCTTCGTAGTGATGAGCAGCCAGCTTGTTGAATCCCCAGTCCTTGCACATTTTTGACTGGACAAAATATTGGTTAATCGCAGTCAGTTCGATGGTCAGCCCGGCGTTCAGTGCCTCGATGACTTTATTATTGCCCTTCATCAGTGCTTCCTTTGGTTCTGAAAATAATTCGTTTCGGTTTTGAATGGATTGTAGGAGTGATTCGATCGGTTGCCCTGCTGCGAATCAGCTCCGCTGACGAAAAACGTCGATTGATACATTGTCTCGTTAAACTGGTGCGAAAGAGTCTCAGGCGTGTCCGTCGGCAGCGCGTCAATATCGTGGTAGTGACGGATCGATTTCCTGAGACCATACGTCGATGCCGCCCGCCATACTGAGAGCATTCTGAAATCCCTGTGCTTTCAGCCAATTGGCGACGCTCAGACTTCGACCTCCATGGTGGCAGTGAATGATGACTTCGCTGTCTTTATGCTGCTGCAGCTCGGCAATTCGTTCGGGAATTTCACCCATCGGGATCAGGATCGTACCCTCGATTTTAACAAGGTCATACTCATTCTGCTCACGACAGTCGATAAAGACGAAGCCCTCGCCTGCATCAAGCTTTGCTTTGACCGTCTTGCAATCCACTTCCATAATCGTCGTCTCTTGATGTTCTGGAATACACGTGACACCTGTCTCAGCGTCATTCGGCAGAAGAGTATCCTGTTGGCGCTGATGCCGGTAGCCATCGGTGAACGAGAATCAGCAGTTTCCAGACGTCAGCTGGTCGCTGCGGCGGAAATTCACTTGGGCAAGTGCCTGAAGTCAACCTGTAAGGCAGCCGCCGCGAATGGCTGGTCGAAGATAATCGCCCGGGCATTTCAGAGTTGTTCAGAATGTTTCGTGAGAACAGTCAGTCAGAGCTCTTCTTTCACGAGGATCCGCAGGGCAGCTATTTTGCTAGTTATCGTGATTCTTAAATTGGGTCAAGCATTCACCCAACGACAGCCGATTTTGGGTTCCGTTGCAGCGGAACGACACAAAGTCGGGCCCGATGTTGTCGATCTGCAGATCACCTTCCTTGCATGAAATGCGGTCGGACTCTCTCAGGACAATTCTGTCTGCTGTAGACCGTTCGCATAACCATGCTTCTCGGCCCGCTTCATGGTCGACGCACGCCACCAGCAGATATTCCTTAGGGGGCACTGGTTTCTTAACGGGCGGCGCTGGCTTGGCCACCGCTTTGCGGCTACGTTCGTTTTTCTTGTTTTTCTTAGGCTCACTGTAGCGTTGAAAGGGAAGGCGATTCGCCAGCAGTTCCTTCAGTTCACTGGTACTCTGCGCCTTCCGGGCAGCATCGGTCGTTGTTGGGATTGTGCGTGACTTTCCGTTGCGAAGTGCGGCGACTTCCACGCTCATTGAGATGCTCAGGTCATCCTCGTCGCGTCCCGGTGTCATCGTCAGGTGGTTCACCCGGTGCAGCACTTCTGTGATTTTCAGGCACGCCAATAGGTCAGCCAGTTGCTCAGGTCCGCCTGAACAGGAAACTGAGAACGGGATGCGATAGCCAACACCTTCTTCTTCAATGGCTCTCCCCGGTCCAACGTTAACATCAGTCAGCCCGACCTCTTCTGTTGTCGTGACCAGCCAGTCCTGAAATTGATGAGTAGCGAGCAGCGGATCGGCCGGCAGGCTTTTTTCAACCATTTTACGAAGTTCATGCTGGGCACGTTCGGTCAGCTTCAATTCGAATTCGGCATCAGCGATCTTCTGCTGAAGAGTCAGAGCGTCACGCCCTCGACGGTCGAATGGTTCCAGCAGATACCCAGTGACCACATCGTGCCCAAGCGTCAGCACGAGAATCACGGTCAGCACAATGGCGGCTCGTTTTTCTGTTTTTGTTTTCAGCATTGGGTGTCCCCACAGGCGTCTGAGGCGGTTTTCGGATATGCCGAAAACAGAGGCGGGCCGGAGGCTGATCCCTTTATCAACACGAATGCAGGAGTTGCTGCTTGAGCATCGAAAGGTTCTATTGTCGGAAGGCCGAGCAAGTAAACAGGACTGGATGTTCCAGACTGTGACTGGCCAGATGATTGGCAATCGCTTTCGAGGCCAGATCCTGATCCAGCTGCTGAAGGACGCTGGCGTGCCATACCGGAAGCCACACACATTCCGACACAATGCAGCAAGTGCTATGCTGAATGGAGGGGTTCCCGTTAGTATTGTGTCCGGGATCCTAGGGCACGAGAATCCGAGTATCACACTGGGTGTATACAGTCACCTGGTCGAGACAGAAAAGCAAATTGCGAAGAATTTCTGGGACAAGAAAAACCACGCATAACCGCAGGCAAGAGCGACAATCCGCACCTTTTAGGGGACACTAAAAGGGGACAAACTCAGTTTCACCAGTAGTTTAGGGTATGTTTATATGAAGGTTGCCATCACCGGAGCAACGGGATTCGTCGGCCGTTACATCGTCCGGAAAATGCACGACGTCGGCAACTCATGTCGCTGCTGGTTTCGCTCAGGAAAAAATTGCTATGAGCCGCCGAAGCCCACCGATACGCTTGAGTGGACTCACGGAGAACTGGGTGACCAGGCAGCATGTGACGATCTTCTGAAGGGGTGTGATGCGGTCGTTCATTCAGGTCTGCATCGTACGGGAGAATCCTTTCGCGGTGGTGAAGGTGATACGGCTGCGTTTGTTCAGAAGAATGTGGTTGGCACAATTCAGCTCATCGAAGCGGCTCGACGCGCCGGCGTGCGGAAATTCGTATTTATCTCAACGTGTGCCGTTCACGAAAGAATTCTGGACGACCGACCGCTGGACGAATCTCATCCGTTATGGATGACAACACACTACGGAGCGCACAAAGCAGCTGTTGAACAGTTCGTGCACAGCTACGGATTTGGCGTTGGTTTTCCCATCTGCGCGCTGCGGCCGACTGGTGTTTATGGACGACATCACGAGCCACATCGCAGCAAATGGTTTGAACTGGTGAAGCGGGTCGCGAACGGTGAGTCGTTTGAATGCAGTGGCGGGGGTAAGGAAGTTCACGCAGCCGACGTTGCTGAAGCGGTGGATATCCTGCTGCATTCGAACGACAATGCTGGTGAAGTCTACAGCTGCTATGACCGCTACGTATCTCAGTTTGACGTCGCTTCGATCGCGAGGGATCTGTCCGGTTCGGACGTCGAGATTCCCGGGACGCCAGCGATGCCCAGGCATCAGATTGTCAGCGATAAGATCAAGGGGCTGGGATTGCAGTTTGGCGGAGAGCCACTTCTGAAGCAAACGATTCAGGAACTGATCGATGCTTCCCGCTAGAGCCGTTTACGAAAACACGTGATTCGTTCGGGCTCGTGGGGAGCCCACATCGCAGGTCGACAACGTTTTTTGCGGCCACGAATCAGCGTGAAACGCTGTAAGCTTACTCACTGTCAAACGGCGACGCTGACGACACCTGCCGTGAGTCGCCGTAGATATCCTTTTCCAACGCGTCGGTAAACCGTTTTGCCAGACTCAGGCCGACGCCGTCTTTGGTGAGGAACACAATACCGTCAACCAGCGACACCTGACGGAGAATTTTCGGCAGGTTCATCCGCTGCCACTTTGATGCGATATCTTCGGCATCCACGCGTTCGGATTTCTTCAGCAGCAACCGCAGTACCTTACCGCATTCTGCCACGTCGATCTGTCGAACCTGGTCGATGCGATTAAAGACATACGACGCGGTCCACATCATTCTTGGCACAACCATCATCAGGCCAAAAATTCGTTCAGGTATCGACTGATCGGATTCAAGGCTGCCAATAGCATAGGTCCATGCGTTCGACATTGTCGGAGCGACCCGAACGGTCACGGTACGGTCGTTAATCTGAACTTCATGTTGTCGGTCACACAGCGTTTGCGGTGCCGTCCGAAAAATGTAGAGTCCCATACCGCCGAAAATCGCCAACACGATGGCGGCTGCCAGCAACCGGCTGCCATATCCCCAGGACAGTGCCACATACAGAAACCCTCCCTGCAACAGGAAGGCCAACAGTCCGAGGCAGGCCATTGTCACGCAGGCACCGATCGTGAGCTTTGCCTGTGTATCCACTTTGCTCGACAGCCAGGAGTTAAACTGTTCTTTCTTCATAATCGGTGATGCTACTGAAACTCTTCGTCAGTTCAATGGGGGCGGCATAGATCCTGACTATCGCGCTGCTAACCGATGATTTCGCGGCGCTGGCTGACGTAGTCCCAGACCACGAAGCGATCCAGATCATTGCCTGCTGTGAAGAACACGCGACCGCCCGTGCTTTCCGCCAGGCGATGAGCAAACTGCACGTCTTCGTGAGATTGTGACCAGCTCGGCAGCAGAAATATGTTGATTGTGATGTCTTCACGATTGCAGAGCATGCCTTCGCGCATCGTTGCCGTTTCTGTCTTCGGATCGGGGGGATACAGCATGAACAGGTCACTGCCTTCAAAGTGAGCCGTAGGCAGTCCGTCGGTAATCAATATGACCTGACGATTGGGAGTGTCCTGCAGCGCCAGAAACTGACGAGCCATCTGCATGCCATGCTGGATGTTTGTAAAGTGCGGCGGGATGTGCATTTCGCTGATATCGTCACGACTCATGTCCGCGCGCAGACGAACTACGGGATTGGTGATCGTCGGGATTTTCGGCAGCAGTGAAATCAGATCACCGGGTGGCACGACTTTGGCGAACGTTGCAACTTCAATGAAACGCAGAAAATCGCCCGGGTACTCGCCGGTGATCAATCCGTTCAGCGCCAGGGCCATGCGTTTGACGTTGATGTACTGTCCGTCGTAGCGCATCGATCCGCTCATGTCCATCAACACGACGGTAGCGCACCTGGGATTGTTTCTCGTCCTGTGGATTTCGATGTCGTCCTGCCGCAGACGAATCGGACGTTCCTGCCCCTGCCTCAGCATGGCGTTGATCATGGTCTGAGCAATATCCATTTGAGCGACCGAGTCACCGAATTCGTATGGTCGTGTCCGCTGAGTCTCCACAGCGCCTTCTCCGTCCACCGGACCCTGGTGTCGACCGGACTTTGATGCTTCCAGATTGCTGAAGATACGTTCCAGCAGTTTGCCCTGAAACAGCCTGTACGCTTTGGGGGACAGATGAACCTTGCCGTCCTTACCTGCCACTCCCTGGCTTTCCATCATGTCCTTCAGGTATTGCCGCACCTGTTCCTGAAAGCGGCTGATGTTTTCGATGGCGTCTGCGTCGGCAAACTCGGAAAGGTCGTCCAGGTCGATAATGGCCAGCTGAGCATTCTCTTTGGCGTCTTCGAGTTGTTTCAACAGCTCATCGATTTTCTGCAACTCCTCCAGAATCTCGATAGCCTGCGGTATCGTCATCGATTCCCGGCCGGTGAAATCATATTCCGATGCCAGTTGATCGATCTGGTACTTCTGGCCCAGCGTTTCCATCAGCCTCAGAATCTGTGACGCGAATCGCGGATCAGATCGTTCTGCCTGATACCACAGATGTTCCAGCTGATAGATCTGTTCGTCACGCACGGCTCGGTTAAACAGTTTCGATGGCTTTCCAGTGGGTCGCGCCGCCTGCACGTCCTTTCGGTACTTTCTGGTAACTTTGTTCTGTACTATTTCTGTTTCATACTTCGCCAGAATCCGCTGTTTGCGTTCCTTCAGAATCTGGATCAGCTGATCGAGTGACGGGCCGAGTCCGGAAAACTGTCCAGGATCGAGCCGAATGGCATTGGCAATCTCTTCCTCAGAAAATTCTCGCGTGGAACCGAACTGCAGCATATGTTCGAACACCGGCGATACTAGGTCCGGCGGCGGTTCGCTCGGCGATGGAAACTTACCTGGATCGTATTTTTGATAGGTGTGGATGATTCCGCCGCGGTGCGGATTATTACTGGATGTTGACATCAGTGGGGGGCGCCGAATTGTTGACCATGTTTATACTGGTCGTCGAGTATACACAGTTGGCAGGCTTCTCAGGGTAATTTAATTGGTGTCGCAGACGATACTGTCTCGTGGGAGCAACGAACGGCTAGCGCAGAGCGTTCTTCGCGGCCACAAGTCAGCGTGAAACGCTGTAGCTGATTCTGAACTGGCAAAACGAAGTTGCGGCCCGTTTGCTTCCGTGCCGCGCAGCCAGCGACGGACTGACAGAAACACCTGCCGCAGTCACCGTGTGACCTGGTGAGCCTTTGCCGCTAAGATCACGAACACCCTTCTGTCCGTCAATCGGCCGCATTTCAGACTCAGCGGCAGGGCCAAAACTTGCACTACAAATGCCAGCCAATCTGACTCCCATGTATTACAAGGCCGAACGCGACTATCGTCGTGCGCAGACGGCTTCTGAGCAGGTGGACTGTCTGCAGCAGATGCTGCAGCTGATGCCTAAACACAAGGGAACGGACAAACTTCAGGCGAGTATTAAATCCAGGCTCAGCGAAGCCCGCCAGAATCTAAAGCAGCAGATTAATGCACCGAAGAGTGGTCAGGCGTACCGGATCCCCCGGCAGGGGGCAGGGCGAATTGTGATCATTGGCGGACCGAACTGCGGCAAAAGTCGTATCCTGAAAGAACTGACGCGAGCTGAGCCGGACGTGGCGCCGTTTCCGTTTACGACTCGTGAACCGCTGCCGGCCATGATGGAATACGAAGGCATTCAGATACAGCTGGTCGACACGCCACCGATTACTGTGGGGCAGCTACAACCGTGGTTACTGAATCTGGTCCGAACTGCAGACGGTGTGCTGCTGGTGCTTGATGGTTCGTCGGACGATGCTCCGGACGAAACGATGACGGTAATTCGGGAATTTGAAAGTCGAAAAACAAGGTTTACAGAAACGGGCGGATTCGACGAAGACAACTTCTCAATTGTTAATCTGGCATCAAGACTGGTTGTGACCCGAGCGTCCGACCGGGACTCTCAGGTTCGTTCAGAGCTGCTATTTGAAGCGGGGGTGAGTCGCGTGCCGACCCTTGGTGTGGAGTTAGGCGATAAGCAATTTGTCGGCGTGCTGAAACAGCGGTGCTTTGAGTTGCTCAATATCATTCGCGTATTCACAAAGTCACCGGGGAAACCCCCAGATATGCAGGCTCCACTGACAATAGCGCACAATGGGACGGTCGAAGACCTGGCTGTTCAGATTCACGAAGATCTAGCTCGAACCCTGAAACACGCCCGCCTCTGGGGGCATGGCGATCACGATGGGCAGGTTGTTGGGCGAGATTATCGGCTTCGCGATGGAGACGTTGTTGAGCTACACTGCTGATCCACATGTGAACAGCACCCGGAAGCAGGCAACTGAAACATACATTCATGCGGGAACTTACGACTCTTTCCAACGAAACTCATGCGCGCCGATTATCTGCGTTTCTGGCCACTGAAGCGATCGAAGCCGGGTTTGACGATGAAAACGGTGAATGGATCATCTGGGTCCACAACGACGATGATCGCATAAAGGCTGAGCAGATTCTCAGCGACTTTCAGGACGATCCGGATCACGAACGCTACGAAGCTGCTGAGCGAAAGGTGAAACACGTCTTTCGGGAAGCCGAGCGCCTGCAAAAACAGGTCAACAAAGAACAGGATCGTCTGAAGAAGCGTTGGGGCGGATCATGGTGGCATTGCTATCCCGCCACTTACATCATGATCGGTCTTTGTGTGCTGGTATCGCTGGCGTGCACAGATTGGAACAACGTGAAGATGGGGGCACTCGGGCCACAGTTGTGTAACGACGAGGATTCGAAGTTGCTGGCGAAACTGGGTGTCCAGACGCCCGTGGAATTCAAACTGAATGGCGTTGACGTAATTGGCTATCCGCGAATTCCCGAAATTCCCGATGAGAATCTGAACGTCAGTGTCGTCATGGACGCGCTTGTCGCCAAGACGGCTGCCACCGCTGGCGCGTTGGAAATCACGATGCGAAGTGGGCAGGTCTGGCGACCGATTACTCCCATCTTCATCCACTATGGGCTTCTTCACATTCTGTTCAACATGATGTGGCTGCGCGGCATGGGTCTGGGAGTTGAATTTGTTCGGGGCACACCACGATTTGTGTCGCTTTGTCTGATCCTGGCAGTGACCTCAAACATTGCTCAGCTGTTCTGGAGCGGACCGTACTTCGGCGGTATGTCCGGAGTCGTATTCGGACTGATCGGATACGTCTGGATGAAAGGAAAAACTCAGCCGCAGTTGGGCATCGGATTACCACAGCAGACTGTTGTCTATTGCTTCTTGTGGCTGCTGCTGTGCATGACAGGAGCTCTCGGACCAGTCGCGAATGCGGCACATCTTGTCGGATTCGTAGTCGGGATTCTGATCGGTGCCAGACAAACGCTCTGGAAAAAACTGCCATTCACCGAGTGATGCTGCGAAGGCAGGCGGAAAGATCTCCGGTTCAATTTTTCCATGCGGCAATTATAATTCGCAGACGAGTGTCAAACCAACGCAGAGTGAAGTCAGCGATTGACCTTCAAGTAGTTAACGACTGGAAATACAACGACTGGAAATACAATGACTGACACAAATTCTTCTGATGAAACGTCAGGCAATTCCCCGGCCCCTGCGGCGACCAGTGAGTTCGAGCAACTTGGTGACGATCAGCAGATGAGTCTGCTGGCCGAGTTCTGGTTGTTTATCAAAGAAGAAAAGAAGTGGTGGCTGACCCCGATCATCCTGGTCTTGCTGGGCGTTGGGGCACTGGTTGCCCTGACATCAACGGGTGCAGCACCGTTTATCTACACGCTGTTTTAAGCCTGTGATGTCGGCAACGCTGTGGCAGTCTTCTCGAGAAGCCGTACGTTTTCTTCGGCCCGGTGTCCTGCTGAAGCTACCGCTGTCCGCCACCAGGCGCCAGCAGTTCAAGAGCATCGAGCCCATCCAGTTCTGTATACGGTCTTACGCTGGCATACCAGTTGTGCCAGGTTTTGTACGCCTTCGTCCGCCATGCATTGGCGCGTACCACTTTTTGTGCTTCGGATGACGTTTTCGGGCCGTCGAGCGGATCCACCTTCAGGCCGAACCCCGTCGGTTTTCTGGAGATGTACCTCAGCGCCTGCAGGGCTTCACTGTTCACGCCAACGTTGGGGTCTCGCAGGCCCTGCAGCATCTGAGGAATGAGCGAAAAGTCGCCCGTACGACCCAGTGCAAAAAACGCGGCCTGACGGTTGGTGGCGTCCGGGTGTTTCAGCAGTTTTTTCAGCAGGCCAATATGTCCGATCAGATCTTCTTTGGAGCCGAACTGAATTTTTTCGGCGAGGTCGTCAGTGTTGACATCCAGGCTGTCCAGGTCAGCATTTTCCATCGCGGCCAGCAGCTCATCCAACGGTCCAATATCCTTCTTCTTTTTCTTGTCGCCAAATAATTCGGACGCATCACGGCCACCCATCATCACTCCGCCGGAGTATTGTTTGTCCAGAATCTGTTTCGTGGATCTGACGAAATACAGTATTGCAAGCGACGTACCGACGGTCTGGTTGGAAAACGTATTGAAACTTCCGTCCGATTGCTGCAGAGAAAGCAGGCCATCACCGTAGGTCGTGAACCAGCCCTCC
>JAQWLN010000005.1 GCA_029247265.1 Fuerstiella sp. | reverse complement strand
GTCCGAAATAGCATCAGGACACGGAGCTCCGAATACTGCTATCGAACTTGTGAACACGACTCGTGGGACGTATTCCTCGATGGCGCAAACGGCATCCAGCAGGTGGCGTGTGCCATCCAGATTGATGCGGTACCCCTTGGGAAAGTCTTCCTCGGCTTCACCGGAAACGATGGCCGCCAGGTGAAAAATAATGTCGGGTTGCTCCGCAACAAGAGCTTTCGCTTCGTCCGCATTCGAAAGATCACCGGTACGCAGTTTGACTGGAGAAGTGGCGTCTTCAGGCGCGGCGGGTGACACAACGTCGAACAGCGTGAGTTCTGAGATCTCACGTTCGCCAAGTCTGCCATCTTCCGCCAGTCGAACAGCCAGTTTCTGGCCGATCATTCCACCACCACCAATAATCAGGATGTTCATCTGTAAATCTCTTTCTGTCCGGTCGTTTGTTGAATCGATATGCGAACTCCGCTGGCGGGAGTCAATGTTCCTGACGTCACAGCATGATCATCGCATTCAAGTGCGAGCAAGCATCGTGTCAGTTCTCAAACGTTACCACCGCCGTGGTGCCATCGACTGCTATCTCAGCCTGTAACGGCTGGGATCGTTGGGCATGGTCGACGGTAAACGTCAGTCGGTGATCGCCCGGCGTCACGTCAATTGTCACGGATTCAGACAGGTCGACGGGGATCGCGTTCTGGCGAAGTGCCAGGCCACTGACATCGTTGAACTGCAGAACGACACGACCGGCGGTCTCTGCCTTCAGTGTACAACGAGCAAATCCGACACCTTGTGCTCCAGCAGCAGAACCGCTTCTCACCGACACGACTGGGATGTCATTCATCGGCAGTTCTCCAGCCACCGTGCTGTACTGTTTCTGCCAAACGAAAGCCGGATCGTGAGATGCGGCCATGGCGAAACTGGTGCGTCGCAGGCGAAACTCCGCCTCACGTGTGGCCTGCATCACGTCCCACGTACGTGCCAACTGGCGTCGACTGATCGTGTATTCCGGCGTTCGTCCGAGTTCGGACAGGAATCGAACCAACGCGGCGATTTCTCGGTCGGTCAATGTATCAATCTGGCCTTCGGGCATCAGGGACACTCCCGGTGCCATTTCCTCGATGTCCGCACGAGCGATCGTCACCAGCTTGTCTTCAGCTGTTCGTATGACAACTTCCGGTTTCGACTGCTTCACCTGCACGCCGGAAAGAAGTTTTCCTTCCGTCGTGACGATCACGACGGTGTGGTAGTTTTCTTTGACCTTGGCGTTGGGTTTTAGCAGGGATTCCAGCAGATAGTCAGGCTGAGCGCTGCCGCCCAGGCTAATCATGTCCGGCCCGACTTTGCCTCCGGCGCCGCCGATCGCGTGGCATTTCAGGCATCCAAGTTTTTCGTTGCGATAGACCGCTTCGCCTTCGGCGGCCGTCACGGATTCTCTGGACATCGTCAACAGTGCCGCCAGTTCGTCCGCTGTCATGGACTTGCGACTGGTGACGCCTCCGGCTTTCCTGACGGCGGTTTCGAGTTCCGGTGCCGGTCGGCCCGATTCCCGGACCACCCGAAGTACTTCGCGTGCGATACCCGTTTCGATCTTTGCCTGCCTCAACGCGCGGGCCAAAACGTCTTGTCCGTTCTTAACCGCCAGGAAGCTGCGTACCAGGTGTTCCGGATGATCGGTCATGGCAGCTGTTTCAAACAATTCAACGGCGACCGCGGCAGCGATGCCGGGACGTACGTTCGCCAGCATAGCCGCTGCGTGTTTTCGCACCGCCACGGACGTGTTGCTGCGAGCGATTGTTTCCAGAGTTCCGATAGCCTTCGGGGCCTGCGTCAAAAACAAACCCTCAATCGCAGCCAGCCGAAACTGCTGTTTGACATCCTCCGTTGCGGCCGATTTCGTCAGCCGAGCAACGCTGCCCGGCCAGTTCCATTGCCCGGAAGCGATCAGCGATGCTTCACGGACCGCTGGTGTTGCTGACGACTCCAGACGAATGGCCTGTTCTTCAGAGACGGACACCTTCAGTTTTCGCCCGCGGGCTCCTGTGACCGCTGTGCGAATAGGTGCAGCGTCGTTTTTCGCAGCAGCTGCGAAAATCATGGTTGCGATCTGTTTTACCGTTCCGGACGACGCGACAAGCACAGCGAGTGTCGTCCGTTGTGAGGCCGAAATTTCCGGCGAATAGAGTTTGTCCAGCAGGAGATCCACTGGTGCTCCCTCACCGACGGCGGAAAACGCCGCCAGCAGGTGTTCGACATTATCATTGAAATCGATCCGGCCTTCGCGGAATGCCGGCAGCCATTGATCAGCAAGTTCACGAGCTGACATGCGCACAGCGTAATCGAGAAAAACGTCCGTCTCATGATTCGTCGTCTGCAGCACTGCCTCAATCTTTGAAGGATCGTGCTTCTGTACTGCCAACTGCCTTCGATCAGCTTCGTCAGCGGATATCACCGCTGTTTGATACTCGGAATGCTCCAGCGGTGAATACGAAAGTGCCCGCACTGATTCCAGCCGCACGCGAGCATGAGGGTCGTTCACGAGCTGGCTCAGTCGCGCGGCCTGTTCAGGAAGCCGGTATTTCCAGTGGCTCAAAACTCGCACGGCTGCTGCACGTACTCTGCCGTCTTTCGCCCGCAGCAGGTCCGCCAGCAGATCGGCTTCGACCACTCGCGCGGCCTGAAAGCACCATAATGCTTCCAGACGCAGATGTTCATTTTTCGGCGTCGGCGCAACGTTCGCTGTCAGCCATTCGCGGAGTTCTATGGTAGCCGATTCGCCACGTTGTCGCAGAACCTGTTTCGCAGCCTGTCGACGAAAGTTGTCGTCGCTGCGGAGGAATTCAAACAACTGCTGGTTGGTGAGTGCTGCAAAGTCGACGTGCTTTCGCGGCTTCGCGCCCTTCCAACTGACTCGCCAGATGCGACCGTGAGTGTGATCGCGACGAGGATCTCGAAAATCGACTTCGCCGTGCTGAATGATGGGATTGTACCAATCTGCAATGTAGATCGCCCCGTCCGGGCCGACCTTCACGTCAATCGGTCGGAATGCCACGTGGTCGGATCGGATGACTTCCTGTTGTTCGCGCGAAACGAATCCTGAGCGATCTTCTGACAGGACGAATCGGCAGACTCGGTGTCCACGAAAGTCATTCGTGATGGCGCTGCCCTGCCAGTCCGGTGGCAAGGCGGGCGTTTCCACAATTTCAAGACCACAATGTTTCGGACTGCCAGGATTCAGACCGTGAAGAATTTCAGGCGCATCAACGGCAGTGAAGTAGTAGGCGCCGGGAACGATGTAGTTAATTCCTTCACCGCCCGCACCATCAGTAGCGAATGACTGTCCGAATCTGTCGAAGTGATGCCCCCAGGTATTGACCAGGCCCCGCATGAAAATGCCCAGCTCCAGCGTCTCCGGGCGAAACTGCCAGATGCCACCCGCATTCAGACGGCGAACGCCCCAGGGGGTCTCGATGTGGCTGTGGATGTAGATGGATTGATTCAGATACAGAAATCCTGCCGGTCCCCACCGCAACGTGTGCAGAATATGGTGAGTGTCCTCCGTGCCGAATCCTGACAGGACAATTCGTTTGTCGTCCGCTTTCAGGTCTCCGTCGTGGTCAGAAAAATGCAGCAACTCTGTGCTGTTGGCGACATAGGCCCCACCGTCGCCCGGCGCGATTCCGGTGGGAATTAAGAGCCCTTCGGCGAAAACGCTTGTCTGATCAGAGACACCATCGTGATTCTTGTCTTCCAGAACAACGACGCGGTCACGAGGTGATTCGCCTGGTTTGATGTGTGGATAGACCTCAGAACTTACGATCCACAATCTGCCCGATTCGTCGAAGTTCATCTGGATCGGCTTGGCGATGACCGGATCGGCGGCAAACAAGTTCACTTCGAATCCGTCCGGCACCCGAAACGTCTTACGTTCCAGTTCAGAGTCCGGGACCGGAATATCCTTCAGGTCTCGCTGACCATACGCTGGACCGAGGCTGTAAATGGTGAAGGACAGAATGAGCAGAGGGATCGTGTTGCGAAGTTTAGGACTGATCATTGAAGGCCGACGTCAAACGGGAAGAAAGCAGACGAAACAGGAACGCAGTGAGCGACAGAACTATCCCCGGATTCCGGTGGAATCACGCAATGACAATATCATCGTCGGGCAGACAGCGGGTATTCGCGTGGGCAACGGCCATCTTGACCGTGTTAGCTCGGAATGCATCAACGTGAGTTATACACAACTTCACATCGTGCGGCGAAGCCGGGGCAGCCGTGAGGCGTCTGAATGGGACGATTATTCGATCGAAGGAGGTTCTACCCAATCAGTTCCGGAATTGCCTCTCCACCGAATTGTGACAGCTGCTTGAAGCGTCCGCCGTGAAAATAGGTCAGCTTGTTGTCATCGAGCCCCAGGAGATTCAGCATTGTTACGTGCACGTCGCGAATGGGGTGCACCACTTCTGCCGCCTCAGCACCAAGTTCATCGGTGGCTCCCACGATAGTCCCCTTCCGCACTCCGCCACCGGCAAACCACATATTCATGGCGTCGACGTTGTGGCCTCGTCCCAGTGCTGTGACGCCGCCGCGGAAATTATTATCGGGAGTACGACCGAACTCGCCCGTCCATACGACAAGCGTGTCCTCCAGCAGTCCCTTTTCCTTCAGGTCGCGAATCAACCCCGCTATGGGCTGATCGACGCTGTTGATGCGTGACGAATGGCCCCGTTCAAGATAATCGTGGCTGTCCCAGCCGCCGCTGAAGATCTGGACGAAACGCACCCCCTCTTCTACCAGTCGCCGAGCCATCAGGCATTGTTTTCCGAATGCTGCGCATTCTTTCCGGTCCAGTCCGTAGGATTGCTGTACATGTTGCGGTTCGCCTGCGATATCGGCAATTCCAGGGACCGCGGTCTGCATGCGGAAGGCAAGTTCGTAGCTTTCGGTTCTGGCTGCCAGATCCTGGTGTTCCGGGTGTTTTGCCGCGTGAGCTGCGTTCAGCATGGCCAGCTGGTCCAGTGCCCTTCGCTGGTGATGACGACTCTTGAAAGCCGGTGGATTCAGATCCAGAATCGGTGAGCCCGTTGATCGCAGTCTTGTGCCCTGATAGTGGGCTGGCAGAAAACCATTCGTCCAGTTGGCAGGGCCAGCCTGAGGCAGTGCGAGTTCTGTCATGACGACATACCCGGGAAGGTTCTGATTTTCTGAGCCAAGCCCGTAGGTCGCCCACGCTCCCAGGCCCGGATCGCCACCAAGTCGACTGCCAGTGTTCATCTGCAGCAGGGCTTCCGGATGGTTCAGGGACTCGGCCTTGCAGCCTCGGTACACGCACAATTCGTCCGCGATTTCAGGGTCGGCCAGAAACTGCCACGGTTCACTCATGTCGATTCCGGCACTGCCGACTTTTCTGGACTTGAACGGACTGCCTACGAAAAAGCGTTTTCCTGTTGCCAGACCCTTTGTTCGAGTGGACTCTGTCACGTGGCGCGCAGTCAGTTCCGGCTTTGGATCGAACGTATCCACCTGACTCGGACCACCCTCCATAAACAGCATGATGACGGCCTTGGCTTTTGCCGGCAGCATCGTCTGTTTCGGAGTCAACGGCCCCGGCTTTGTCGCCGAGTCCGCTGCCAGCAGATCCGTCAGTGCAAGAGCACCAAGAGATGAACCAAGGCCGTACAGAAAATCTCGTCGTGGCTGAGATGTCATGATTGTTTCCGAGGGTTCATTGTCACTGCGGACCTAAGCCGCCATCGTCTTATTCTGGTCGAGTCCTGACAGCGTGCGGATCTGCGTTTCCGCAACTCCACATCATTGTCCGGCTAATACACGTACATGAACTCATTACTGTTCAACAGCAGCAGACAGACATCGGCCAGCGCCCTTGTTTCTGCTGATACTGTCCATGGTTTTGCGTCCGGAACGTAGTCGTTGTACACGTTCAGCAGTTCGATGAACTGAAACGGTTGACCAGTGAATTCCTCCACCAGCGAACGAGTGACCTGTGTCGGATACTCGACTACTGTAGGCTTGTGCTGTTGATGATACGCCGCCATTTCCGCGAGGTAGGCCGTCAGGTTCTGTTCTTCCTGAGCCGTCGCCACCCGGCCGTACGCCAGCTGAACGGCTCGCCGAACCCGTTCCGCATTGTCTGTGCGTTCCTGCTGAACTCGCAGCGCGAACGCGATGGAACGATCTGTGATCGTGTCGCTGTTCATCAGCGTAAAGGCCTGAGGCGTCACGGCGGCGGTATCACGCAGATCGCAGCTTTCATTCGGGTTCGGCAGGTTCAGAATCTCCAGCATCGGATCCGCCTGACCACGGACTCGATACGCATAAATCGTGCGACGATTTCGCTCGGCCGGAGTTCGCGACGGCTGATGCGCCGGGGCAATCGAGAACTGAATCATCCTGGGCTGCAGTGCCACTTCCATATTGATTTCCGGCATGATCGGGACCCCACCCATTTCGCGGTTCAGTTCGCCACTGATCAGCAACGTGCTGTCGCGAAATTCCTCAGCCGTCAAACGGCGCGCCGGAAACCGGGCCAGCAGATCGTTGTTGGGGTCGATGGTTTCGATCTTCTTTAGATTCGGATGCTGTCCGGATCGCCGATAAGCAGCGGACGTCATGATCAGTCGATGCAACCGTTTCGTCTTCCAGCCATTTTCTATGAAGTCCGCCGTCAGCCAGTCCAGCAGATCCGGATGCGTCGGCTTCCCGCCCTTGGCGCCAAAGTTGTTGGGCGTCTTGACAATGCCTGTGCCGAAATGATACTGCCAGACACGATTGACGAACGACCTGGCCGTGAGCGAATTGGAGTCGCTGGCAATCCACCGCGCCAGCTGAAGGCGCCGACCGCTGAGCCCGTCCGATATCAGATAGGGGTCGTCTGATGTCGTTTCCGTGTTCGGACTTTCATCTGGCGGCGATTCTGCGTTCACCGTACCGTTTTCGTCTGGAGCTGGTAATCCGATTCCGCTTAGCACGCCTGGACCGACCTCAGCCAGTTTCGCTTCCAGCGAGCCGCCGGCCAGGATGAATGTTGCAGGTTTCCACCCTTTCTGCACACTGTTGGCGGGGCGGAGCTTACGTGCGTTGGTGTTCCTGTCCGAGCCGTCATACACCCCCTGTGCCAGCGGTTGGTAGCGTTCCAGTCTTCGTTCCCAGATCCAGACGTCCTGCTCACGCACCTTCTTAATCCCGGTTTCCTCCGGCGTCAGCCCCACATGTCGCGGTGGCTTCTTGTCTTCCGGATCATTCTTTCGCTGATTCGCATTCCTGTAAGGCAGGTCGTGTTCCTTGTACCACTCCCTGGCGGCGGCCTCCATCTTGTCGCTTACCGTTTTTTGTTCCGTCTTGGCAAATGCCAGGAGCTCCTCCACCAGTTTCTTTTTCTTTGCGACTCCGCTCCGATTTTCCTCGGGCAGAAAATCAGCCGGCACCTCGGCGGGCTGTGTGGCAGCAAAAGCTGCGTACAACCGATAATAGTCACGCGTCGGAATCGGGTCGAACTTGTGATCGTGGCATTTGCAGCACCGCATCGGCATCGACAGGAATGATTGCCCCGTATTGTGCACAAGATCGTTCAGGTATATCTGACGGGCCTCATCCTGAGGAATCATGGCGGTGCCCCACGGCCCCATTCTCAGAAAGCTTGTTGCGATCGTCGCTTCCGGGTCGTCTGGTCGAAGTTCGTCGCCGGCAATCTGTTCCACAACGAAATCGTTGAACGGCTTGTCGTTGTTAAAGGACCGAATCACGTAGTCACGGTATCTCCACGCGTTGCTGCGCTCGTAGTCGTTGCTGAAGCCGCCTGTGTCTGCATATCGCACAACGTCCAGCCAGTGTTGTCCCCAGCGTTCGCCATAGTGATCGCTGGCTAGCAATCGATCGATGAGGTCACCATAGGCCTGTTCAGGGGCTGCTTTGAATCCCTTCCGGAAGTCAAATATCGCCCGAGGCGTCGGTGGCAGTCCCGTCAGATCATAAGTCACCCGGCGAATCAACGTTCGCGCGTCTGCCGACTTCGCGGCAGGAAGTTTCGCCTTCTGCAAATTCGTATTCACGAAAAAGTCAACGGGATGCGAGTCGTCCTGGGGACCGCCCAGTTCCGCCTTTTGACGCACTGCTCGAAACGCCCAGATGTCTTCCGGTTGGTAACGACGATACGTCCATTCGTCCGCCAGGCCACCGCTCGTATCCACGATGACGCCGTCTTCATTCTCACGAACGGCCCATTCTGCCTTCCGAATCTCGTCCTGTCGTTTCGCATCCGGCCACGGCGCACCAGCTTCGATCCACCTGCGAACATATTCCGTCTGTTCTTTCGTGAGGCGGTCATTTTCCTTGGGGGGCATTTCATAGCCGTCCCACATCACAGCCTGATAAAGAATGCTTTCATCCGGCTTACCAGGAACGATGGACGGGTCGCCCGATTCGCCGCCCTTCAACAAGGCTTCCCGAGAATCCACGGCAAAGTCGCCCTTCAGATCGTCAGCGTCGGTCGCATGACAGCCAACGCACTTTTCCTTGAGCAGTGGCAGCACCTTCAGTGTGAACAGTTGATCGCTGTCGCGTTCTGAGGCTGTGCCAACTGTGCCCACAAGCAAGCAAGCGGCGCTGAGCAGCAGCATGCCGCCGCGATATTGAATGTGACGTTCGGTCCTGTCAGTCATCGAATATTTGCCTTGATCGACGCTATTGTTTCTTGCTCGCTGCCTGAACGGATGGCCTCCAGAATCACTGCGTGCTCCCGGTGGATCTGTTCGTTATCGTCCAGTCGAGAGTACGACAGCAGCATCTGCGAACAAAGCCACTTCCAAACCGGCAACAGGTCATCCCCGCCGCACGCTTCCATGATCGCCTGATGAAAGCCAACATCACAACGAGCGATTCTGGCGACGTCACCGTCGGCACATGCCTTTCCTAAAGTTGCGAGCGCCTCTTCGACAGCGTCAAGCGGGCCAGTTGTGAGTTGTTCGAACCCACGTTTGACCGTGTAGCATTCGGTTTGTTGTCTTAAGGAAACGATGAACTCTCGGTTAAGTGAATCCGGCGCTTCTCGAACGGTAACGCCGCAATTCGCCTGATACGCCAGGAATCCTTCGTGCGACAGCTGCAGGAAAGCGTCGCGAATCGGTCCACGGCTGACTCCGAAACGCTCAGCCACCTCCGCTTCGCGCAGTGGCTGTCCTGCCGGATATTCTCCTGACACCACAGCATCCCGCAGTTGACGGGTCACCTGTTCTCGAATGGTTCTGGAGATCACGAGCACCTCGGCGCGACGAACGTGTATGTTGTGAATTGTTAACAATTTACAGTTATGCGACCTAGCTGTCCACGGAAAACGGTTTTTTCCTTGTTTTCTGCCATGTGACGCCGGCCGACCATCACAAAAATTACCTGAAGCGGTGTCCTGATTCGATGATGATTGTGATCAGCAACGACAGCAGAACCAGAAGTAACAGCACATGGCGAGGCCAGCGAGCGGCGTTAGGGCCTTCTTTCTGTGAACGCACTCCGACTGCACGGAACACCAGAGACGTCCCCGGAACGATGGTCACCATGTTCGTCAGAAACAGCAGCAAGGCTCCGCCGCCTTTGGTTAACTCGCCGTGCGACAATGCGATTCCCGACGTAGCGATCGGTGGCACCAGGGCTGCGGCAATGGCAACACCAGGCAAGGCTGAAAACAGATTGTGTCGGCCCATGGCGTCCGCAGCTGCCGCACCACTGGCCAGTGCAATCAGCAAATCATAGAACTGCGGCTGAGTTCGGCTTTCCATCTCGTGCGGAAACAGTCTCAAGGGAGACGCTTCCGAAATCCCGTGCAAGGGCGAAAGCCAACCCAGACTCGCACATCCCTGCACGCAAAGTCCGAACAGAATCCCAATGATGATTGCTGTCACGAAGCCTCGAATTGCGGTTCGAAACGCCACTCTCGTCAGGTGAGCATTCGCATGAGCCACGCCCAGACCAACGCCTGCAATTGGTGTCATCAGTGGTGCGACCAGCATGGCACCGACAATGACGGCGCCGGAGTTCTCTGCCAGCCCCAGGCAGGCGATCAGTGTCGCCAGACTCATCAGAAACACGAAGTCGAAGTCCCACTTCGAAATGTCCTGGACGCGCGACACCAGGTCGACTCGTTCTTCTCGTGACAATTGCGGCACGACGGATCTGAGCCGTTGCGCCGCTTTTTTTTTTTTCAGGCGGCTGCTGAATGACTCACCACCTTTCACGACTGCCACAGCTGGAATCGGAGTCCCCGGAGCCCCGTTGCTGACGGGACTGGCCTGAAGAAACCGCCGCATCCGTCGAAGGTTGCGAGTGCCCATCAGAAGCAGGTCAAATTCCTCCGGTTTCAGCTCGCGAAAGGCCTCCGCTGTGCTGCCAGCCACGATGACTCTGCGACGAAAGACATCACGTTCTGTGCGACGAAGCAGGCGGTTCAGCGCATTGTCCAGCTGTCGGCGGCCCACCGATTCTGCGAAGTCACTGATGTTCGGTTCGACATACAGAGCCGTTGCGGTGCCGCCTCCACCAAGATGGTCAACCAGTCTTTCGGCGTAATCCAGTGCTGCTTCGTTGTCCGCTCCATCTGTGACAAATACACCCACGCGCACACGCTGTTCCACCCCCGTCGAATAATCCCTCATGAGAAAGGCATCACAGTCAACGGCCGCCAGCAGCATCGTTTGCCAGTCCTCGTCAGCTTTCTGTTCCTTCGATATTGTGGGAGCCGGAACGACGATCAATGCTGGTGTCATCTCGTCAATGCTGGCGATCAGTCTGGACGTCAGGTGTTCGCCGATGAGCTGTTGAAGTTGCACCTTGATCTTGCTCGGTGCCGGTGCGGTGCCGTCGGTCCCAATTTCTTCGGACCCCGCCGGATCGGGGCGAGAATCGTCAGACGCCGTGTTCGAAGACAGCTGCTCAACGCTGAGGCGGGTCTGAGTGACAAGTTCCGAATCGTCGGCCTGGGGCTCAGCAGAGACATCGATCAGCCTGGGTTCTCCTGTCTTTCGCTGTAACAGAAGCACGGTCAAATCAGATCCGCGTGAGGCTGCCAGATGAGCGGCCCATGGCAGCAGATTCCGCACTTCTTCAGGCTGGGACGCAATCAGAACGGTTGTCACAGTTCTTCTCGTTCATTCGTGATGGGGAACAAAGAGGTCCGGTCTTACGCGCTGCAGGAGGATTCTCACTCGCTAACTGTCGGGCTCGATCAATCCTGGAAGTGTCCCGATGTGAAGAGCCTCGGCGGACGACGTGGACGGTTTTGACGCCTGTAGAAATGAAATCAGCGCAGCCATTTCCTGTTTGCTGATCTTCTTCTCAAAACCCTCCGGCATCAGTGATTTTCCGGTTGCTGTCAGTTCGTCAATTGTCCCGCGAAGAATCGTTTTCGTTTTGTTTTCCTGTTGCTTCAGCGTGAGAGTGGTTGCCGTCTGCGCGGTAATCATGCCCGCGTGTGACCGACCGTTCGTATCGACCAGAACGTAGGTTTCATAGCGTGGCAGCAGGTACCGATTTGGATCCAGAATGTGTGTGAGCAATACCTGTGGGTCGTGTGTCGGCGATGAGGCCAGGTCCGGCCCCAGCGCATGACCAACATTCCCAATTCTGTGGCAGGAGGCGCAGTCACGCTCAAAGATCTTCTGACCCTCATTAACATCAGCTGGCAGCGAAAGAGCTGCTTCGTATTCGCGGATTACGTTGACACGTGGTGACGGTTGTTGCATCTCGAACACGGCGGCGGCCTGACGACGAATCGACTGGTCTCGGTGCTTAAGCAAGTGATCTCGTTTAGACGGGGCGATCATGGCAGCACTGATGAGGCCCTCATCAACAGAACGGAACACGCCCGGAATCCAATTGCTCCTCGACAGTAATGCGTCAAGCACCTTCTGCCTGACAACGGGCGACATTCGTATCCAGCGTGTGACCCGAATTTCGCTGACAGCCACATCACCGTAAGTTGCCAGGGCCTCGACAGCGGCGATCTGAACTGTCTCGGACTGGTTGCTGGAAAGCAGTGATACCAGCGAGTCTTTGCTTGTTTTTAGCGACCAGCAACTCAGCAAATTAATCGCATTCCGTCGATGGCTGTCGGACAGTGCTGTGTTCATGGCGACCGACATGGTTTCCGAAGAGGCGCTTCGCAGGAAGTCAGTTGTTCGGTTGTTTCCCACTGCGTCGAAACGAGCCCCTGTCGATCGTACGGCCTTTCCCAATGTGCCGAGCAACTGCTGAGACAGCGGCTGTGTTTCCACCGGGCAGTTCGCTAATGCAGTCAACGCATCAGCAAACTGAACGGGTTCATGGCGAGCTCCAATCACTGTGACAAGCTGCCGCAGAAATTCGTTTCCGCCAGGGGCCGCAATGAAGTTTGTGTCATGCAGCAATTCGGTGAACATCGTTCCCGCTGCTCGACTTGAGGAGCTCATTAACGCAGCTCGCAGCCAGCGATCGTTGCTTGTGTTCTTTGCCATCCCAATAAGCGCCTGCGCTGCAACCTTAGCATTGGTTTCTCCCAGCGAGAATATTGCCTGCAGGCGAAGACGAGCATCGTCTGACCGCGCCGCCTTAATTGCGCCGGCCAGCAACTTCGGCGATGAATCGAAATGGGACTCTGCGAGCCGTACCGCTTGTTCACGGACTCGAATGTGTGGATCAGAGATTGCTGCAAGCAGGTCAGCTTCCGCCAACGCGCCAAGCCCGTGCAGTGACCACAGGGCATGTACTTTGGCCTGAGGGCTGCTGTCATTCACCAGCAGACGGCGGAGGGGATTGATCGCGGCGGGATCCTGCCGTTCGTACAGTAACCGATGTGCCGTGTCGCGGTACCAGCCGTGAGGACTTTCCAGCTGCTGCACCAGCTGGGCCGTGGATGACGAGCCCAGTGCTGGAGGGCCAGGGTACTGAAATCCAGGTGGGGCAAGTCGGTAGATTCGCCCGTGTTGTCGACCGCTCTTGAAGTCAATGAACTTCGTGACGTCCAGCGGCACATGAATCGTCTCCAGAATCTCTCGACTCATGTCCAGCACATATAGCGTGCCATCGGGGGCGTTGATGAAGTTGACCGGTCGAAACCAATTGTCGGATGAACGAACAAACTCCGTTCCTTCGTCAGCGCGAGCCGAAGAAAACGTGACTCCCACAGCAGACAATGTTCGACGATGAATCAGATTATTCTGAGCACCACCGATGAAGATGTTTCCGTAGTACTCGGACGAATAGGCGCCGCCGCGGTAGACGGTGACCCCGGCTGCAGCGTCGATCACGTGATGACTGGCTCCGGCTGCATTCGCTGACCGGGCTCCAAGTGCGGTGCGTCGACTGGAGCGAATCATCCGCCAGCGTTCCAGCGGGCTGATCCGCAGGCAGGGAACAGGCCCCGACGTGAGATGCTGCAGTGCATTTGAAACAGGAAGGAACGGATTTCGTTCCAGGTATCTTTGCGGAAGCACGGCATGCAGCAGTGGTCGTGATTCGCTGCACAGAAAACGATTGCCCCAGTCATCGAATGTGTTTCCAAACTGAACGGTTCCGGTGATCGATTCCAGGCGATCGTCGACGGGATTGAACCGGAAGTCGCGACCACTCACAGAAACCGGATCTTCGCCGGCTAATACGGAATCTTCGTACCGGACGTTGCCTCCATTGCCTGCTGATTGCCTATGCCGAAACCGGTGTAGACCTTTCGGCGAATGTCAGCCTTGTTGTCTCCATCGGTGTCTTTCAGGTACCAGATATCCGGAGCCGCAGCGACGTAGACGCCACCTTTCCATGGTGCGACGCCGCCCGCCCACAGCAGGTGCTCGGCAAAGACGTGGCTTTCATCAAACGTGCCGTCACCGTCGGTGTCCTTAAGAAGTCGCAGAGTCCCGATCGGTTTGCGTCCTTCTGCTGGCTTATACGGATAGTCTTGCATTTCGCAGACAAAAAGATTCCCGTGCTCGTCGAAACAGCCGGCAATCGGATCGTGCACCAGTGGCTCTTTCGCGACAAGCTGCATTTCAAAGCCGGCTACGGTTTCGAACGACCGCAGCACTTCTTCGATTGGCTTCGGCGGCAACGGCTTCAGGAATTCCCGGAGTTCTTCGTCTGTGTGCTCACGTTTTCCGGGATCATCGATCATCGCCTGCGCCACGCTGATACCAGATGGATGTCCTTTCGCCGACGCGCCGCCGTTTTCACGGATCTGCATGAGAATGTCACGGGACTTTTCGAAGTACGCGATCACCTTGGCCTGTTCGTCGAACTTCCGTTTCTTGTGAAAAGCAATCTGAGAATCGATCGCCTTCACCAGAACATCCAGCGATCGTCGTTCGTACGGAGCCTGGTCTTCGAAATAGACGTAGACAGGATTCGTATGCGCTTCCGCGTCCGGCGTTCCGTTCTTCGACAGAGAAAAAGCGCGAGCTGCGATCCACGTGGATCGGTTCAGTTCCAAAGGCACCTCAACATCCAGCCAGCTGCTTTCTCCCTGACCTTCCGGAACTGTCATTTCGTGAAGTACTCGACCGTTACCGATGAGCTGCACGTTGGTCACGGGGGCCACGTCTGATCGCACACGAACACGCACGTTGACGGATTGCCGAGCGTTCCCTGACAGTTCGATCTGTTCTCCCGGACGTTTATCGTCGACCGTAAACAACATCAGCGGACCGTTGGTGAAGAAGCTTTGGCCTGCGGCCATCTGCCGCGTCCAGCGTTCAAAGCTGGGGGGCCGCTGGTCGTTCGCAGTCTCGGACGGATCTCCGCATTACACATATGTTTTGCAGTCACCCAGTTTTCGACATGCCGGATAGTCGCACGCTCCCATGGCTGGCACTCGAAACCCGGTGTTCAGCATGTGATACCAGTGAGTCAGTCCGATGCCTCGATAGACACCAAACTGCAGCAGTTCCACACCGTCCACATTGCCCTGCACAACATCAGCTTAGATCTCTTTTGCATACCCACCGTGAGCGTAAAACGACACGCCTTTGGCATCACGAGCCAGTTTCCCGACGTGGCCGAACGGTGGCCAGTTGTCGGCATTGTTGGACTGGGCATTCATCACCAACTCATCCAGTAGATACAGGTTCAGGTGTCCATAGCTGGAACTTCTGTATTCCTGCCCCGACTGAATGAAGTAGCTGCCCTGTGAGCTGTTTGAACGCCGGCCCGTGCCTTTAATCTGCGGTGCGTTCATTCGTTTCATGAAACCGGAATAAGGCCCGGCCGGTTCGTTGTAGGCAAGGATGGAGCCGTAATGAATATCCTCAGCCTGCATCAGGCCGAGAATTCGCTGATCGTCGATGTCGTCCAGTCGCTGGATGTGAATATGCGGATCTCCCGACCAGTACCCGTACTGATCCATGGGTACCGTCTTTGATAACTGAAGTGTCACATCCTTCTCCTGCCCAACCGTCACATGTGTCGTGAGTGTCACCGGCTCGTATTCAAAGCCCTTCCAGATTTCCAGACGAACGGTTCCTGCAGGGACTTGTACGGACGCTGTGCCATTGGAATAGAAAAATCGGCCCAGATATCGCACGGGAGCCTTTCCCTGACGATTGCCCCAGCCGGAACCAGGCCAGACACCTGTGAGACTGTGCAGTTTGAAATCGTTTCGTGTTGGTTCGTAGGAGTTTCCGTCCGGCCCGACGACGTTGACTCGGCAATGAGTCGGGCTGCCGGTTTCACTGTCCAGCACGGTGATGTTGACTGTCGCAACATCGTCCCCCTGAACGACTTTGGGCACTCCAACCTGGTCAAAACCGGACGGAGAGAAAATTAACTTCTCGTCATCGGGACCGGCGGCTTTGAAGCTGTATTCCACAACCGTCGTTTGAGCATCGGAATTGGTGTTGTCGTCACCTGAGTCACGAAGTTGCTTCTGACAGGCGTGGAAACTCCGGCTGATATCATCTCTGCCCTGTACAGCATTGGTCGGTCGTGGGTGGTCCACAGAAAATACCTGCATACGTTCGGGTGGCTCGATGTGTATCCGAGTCAAATCTTCCGGAAGGGCTTTGTAGCGCGCGTTTGTCAGTTTCTCAGGTGCAGAGAATTCGTTCGGCGTCAAACGCAGATGCCTGGCAAAGAAGTCGTAGACGGCCTTGCGTTTGCTCGCTCCAAAATCGTGAGCTTCGTCGGGCAGGTGCATATTTGTGACCGCATCCCTCGCCCCGGACAGACCGTACATCTGCTGCATGAAGGGAAGACCGACCGTCGGGAAATCTGTTGTCGAATCGCCGCCCACCGAAATCAGAAGCTGAGGCGTTGGCGAACAGGCAGCGGCCAGCTCGATCGCATTGGTCTGCGCGACTTTCATGATGGGCAGTCCGCCCTCGCACAGACATCCCTGATCCTCCGTCCATGGGTAGACGATGACGACCGGCGCCAACGCGATCGTCGATCAGGGCGAGGAACATTGCCTGAGTTCCACCTCCAGAGGCGCCTGTCACACCAACGCGAGCGCTGTCGATTCGCGGCAGAGACGTCAGGAAATCGACAGCACGCAAGCTATTCCATGTCTGCAGCGCCAGCACCAGCGGATCATCGTGAGTGGTCTGCGTTGAGTCCTGATAACCCACCATACTGTATGAGAACACGGTGGCCCCCATGCGGGCCAGATGTGCACACCGCATCTGCTGACTTTCACGAAAACGTCCCAGCGGGCGAAAATGACCGTGCGGACACAGAATGACAGGGCTGAGATCCTTGCGCCCCACGGGACGATACAGGTTCCCCGTGCAGTAAAACCCCGGAAAGGTTTCCAACGCCACGTTTTCGACGGAGTAATCTTTGTAGCTGCGCCGTTCGTTGATGATTGCGGGCACAGACGGTCGAGCCACCAGCGGCGACATCTTCGCCGCCTTCAGGAACTCACGACGCAGTGTCATGCGCCGCTGGGCCCACGCTGCGGGAGTCGCGTATCTGGTCCGTGAATCTTCAAGCTGTCGGAGCGCCGTTTGCCGATCGGCCAAAGCATTCGGTGAGCAGGCGAACAGAGCCAGCGTGATGAAGATCCTGATGCTTCGTCCGTTTTCGTACGCGAACATTATTGGCTCACTTCACGGGACTGTTGGTCGGGGCTGCCATTCTACTCGCACCGAGATTCCCGTTCACGTCAGTCATTCATCATTGGGTTCCGACTTCGGAAACAAATGTTCGAATAATGCCGACGGTTCCAATGAACCCACAACCTCTTTGATCAATAACGAACCAAAAATGAAGAAGCCCGCGAACCCCAGAATTACGACTAATTCGGCGACCTGGCCGGCGAAGCTGGAGACCGCAGTCGCTCCGATTGACGAAGCGAAGCATACGGCAAGGGCCATCTGATTGACGGATTGGTGACCTTCGGCATCAGACATCGTAAAGTCTTTCGTAGCGCAAGTGCGTACCAGAGGGGCTGGAGTTTTGTAGGCCATGACCTGTCATGGCAAAGGGGAGGGGGGCAGGACGGGATGGGTCGACGACTCCCGCCCCGTTTCTTGGTCTACTGCTGCGACATGGCGGCAATCACTCCGGCAACGGTCAGCCCCGTGATCACAGCAAACGCGATCTTCCAGACGCTGTATGGTCTCTCGCCCTGCACTTCGCCCGTGGCCGCATTGATAAAGACCTGATAGGTCTTGTCACTGTATTTGTATGCCAGCAGCCACACGGGCAGTAGCAGGTGTTTATAAGTGATCGCTTCGTAGCGGCTGTTGACGGACTGAACCCGTTGAGTATCCCCGCCGATGCGCTGTCGTACGTCCGTCTGAATCGTATCGTCAATTCGTGACTTCGCTTCGTGAAAACATTCGTCCAGTTCGATGTCGTAGGTTCGAGCCAGGTGTCCGGCCAGCATCTGCTGGTTGAAGGCAACAACCTTCGCCAGCGGCCATGGTTCCAGAGCCAGCATGAACTTGCGATTCAGACCCGTATTGGCCAGCACGACAACGTCGTCAAAGAATCTTTGAAACCGACCACTGGCCAGATACCAGCGAGTTCTCATTTCCCGCCGCTTGTTCTTGCCCGACCCGACTTCCACCCAGTAATGCTCACCACGTTGTCCGGTGTAGGCTGTAAACGTCATCGAATCCACAGTGAAGTACGACAGGTAGACACCGTTGAATTTTCCCTCGGCCCCCTGTTTTCGAAAACTGTTGGGAGCGAACCAGCGTGAATCGACCCACTGCTGCAGATTCGTTTTTGCCTGCTGACGTTCGATCTGAAAGGGAAGAACGCCGTCCACGGGAATGCGGTTCTCCACGCATTTGTGAGCGTTCTCCAACTGTACGGGCGAGCCACAATAAGGACAGTGAGTACTGGTCAGAGTGCCGATGAATTCGACATTGCCGCCGCACGAATCACAACGCAATTCGTTAAGGCTGGTGCTGACGCCAGCATGCGCTTCGTCGCCGGCTGCGACTTTCTTCTGTGCAGCCTGCTCACGCCATTGCCGGATTCTTTCCAGCATCGAATGGAAATCCTGCTCAATGACTGCAGCATCGTCGGACAGTTCAATCTGTTTTACGTGACCACAGAACTGACAGGCAAGAACCTGATCGCCAATTCTGAATTCCAGGTCTGCGCCGCAACCATCGCAGGGGAAAATGCGTCCTTCTCCGGAATCAAACGTCTGTCCCACGGGATCTGCGCCCACGTCATTCGCGCGCGGGGCGACTGCATCCCCCGAGTCTCCGGGAGACCCAGGGGGCAGTTCCGGAGGGATTTGTTCATTCTGGTTTTCTGACGGGATTCCAGCCATCTCAGCGCCAACCCTCGATTGTCGTTCGCACCTGATTGGCGTCTGCAGATGCAGCACCACTCGAATCAGGGAGTCAGTCCGAAAAAAAAAATCGAATTACGGCGCGGGAGGTGGCGGTGGGGGAGGAGGAGTATTGAAGGAACCGGCGAGTTGCGGTACCTTACCTGCCGCGGTCCAGCCGGGCATTCCGTTCGCCCAGACGAGTGTGTCCGCTGTGACTTCGCCGGCAGAGATACCAGCGGCCAGCTGTGGCATCCCGTATGGTCCCTGTGTCTGGCCATTCACTGCAACGTGCCACTGAGCGGCTGGTGGAGGAGGTGGAGGCGCAGCACCGGGGGCCCCGCCCATGGCACTAGGCTGCATCATCCGTCCAGCCATTGCGAACCCGAGGCCAAGGCCCATTCCTTCTGCCGCACCGCCGCCCGATGGGTTTTCGGCGGCAGCTGTCATGGCATTGCCCATTTGATACTGCTGGAACGAGTTCATATCGCCGATCACGCCCATGCTGGTCCGCGTATCCAACGCCTTTTCAACAGCTTCGGGCAGTGAAATGTTGACAATCAACAGCTGTGGAATCTCCAGACCGTATTCGTCATCGATCCGTTCCTGTACAGCAACTCGCAGCGTCTCACCGAATTCCAGGTACTTACTGGCCAGGTCAAGAGCCGCGATTTTCGATTCTCCCAGCACGTCGGCAAACGTACTGATGATGATTGAACGCAGCAGTTCGGTGACCTCCTCGGCGTCGACGACCTTGTCAGTACCGACCAGTTCCTGCAGCAGAGCGCGTGGCTCAACGGCTTTCATCGAATACGAGCCAAATGCACGAAGGCGAATGGCGCCGAATTCCGGATCTCGCAGCATGATGGGGTTCGGAGTGCCCCACTTCAGATCTGTGATCTGCTTGGTACTCACGAAGTAGACCTCAGCCTTGAACGGACTGTTGAAGCCGTATTTCCAGCCTGCAATCGTGCTCAGCAGTGGCAGATTGTCGGTCTTCAGCTCGTAGTGTCCGGGCTCAAAGATGTCTGCGATCTGTCCACGATGAATGAACACGGCTGTCTGCCCCGGCCGGACAATCAGCTGAGCGCCGTTCTTAATCTCATTCTGGTAGCGAGGGAAACGCCAGACCAGCGTGTGGCGGGAATCATCGACCCACTCGATGATATCAATCAGTTCGTTACGAAGTTTTTCAAACAACCCCATCGGGTAACTCCATCAAGTCAGGACCACAGTTACGTTCGAATATCAGCCATCAACGGTTATGAAGTCTACGAAATACCCGGCTGATTCCAAACGAAGCGAGAATTGCAGATACGGGGCACGTCAACGAAGAAATCAGCCGCGTGGATCACCGTTATTTGCAGATTCCGTCGTTTACTTTGGCTTCGTAACCGCTGCCAGGCCCTGACATCCGTGGCAATCGCAGAGAATCTGCATAACCAGGCATTGCAGATTTGCTCAGTCGCGCCAGAATTCCCCACTCACCATGTTCGTTAGGTTTACATGAGCTCACGCTCAGCCTTGCGATTAGAGATTGAATCGGGAGGCGTGGTGCTCAGTCCAGTGCAGAGTCCGTTGAGAGCGTCTTAAGTTTGCCGAATTTTTCTGACGTTGAAGCGTTCAATAATGTTGAAGCAGGAAGTTTGCACAGACCGGTTTGCTGAGGAAGAACTTTCGTTTTTTCGACGGGACGGTTTTGTTATTCAGCAAAACCTTGTTCCGCCGGAGTACGTCGATCGGATTCTACAGATAACAAGACGCGATGAGGCCGCTCACTTTGGCGACATCGAGTATGAGGCGGACGTACAGTATCCTGGTTCGCCGCAGTCGTTGACAGATGAAGGCGGCTGCACGATTCGGCGGCTGCGGCAGGCATTCAGTCGCGATCCTGTATTTGCACGTCTGGTTAAGGAACCGTTTATTCTGAATCGGCTGCGTCAACTTTTGGGAGACCAGGTCGTGATGCCACTGGCTCACCACAATTGCGTGATGACCAAACACCCAAGATACAGCAGCGATACCGGATGGCATCAGGACATTCGGTACTGGTCATTTGCGACGTCGGAACTTGTCAACGTTTGGGTTGCGCTCGGCAGCGAATCAGCGGCGAATGGCAGCCTGAGACTGCTGCCGGGGAGCCACGATATGGCGGTGGAGGATTATCAACTGGATGGCGAACAGTTTTTTCGTGACGATGTTTCAGAGAATCAGGCAATTCTGGGGACTGCGACGACAGCGGAACTGAACGCTGGTGACGTCTTGTTTTTTCACGCTCGCTGTTTTCACTCTGCGACTCGGAACTATTCCGATCAGACTAAATACTCCGCCGTATTCACTTTTCGTGCGCTCGAAAACCCGCCGTTGGCAGGCAGTCGTTCATCAGAGCTTCCGGAACTGCTGCTGTAACCAAACGTTTATTTTGATCGAATTCTCAATGTGCCGTTTTCCTGTGCTTATCTTTCTGTTGTCTTACGCAGCCAGCGGTTCGGCTGCGGCTGAGACGTCGCCTACGAAATTTTATGGTGCATGGGCGTTCGTCCTGCCGGACGGGAACCCTGCCTGGCTGAAGCTGGGTGAGTCAGATTCGCAGCTGGTCGGGTCGATGCTGTGGAGCGTTCGCAGCGCGAGGCCGGTAAACTCACTGCGAACAGAGAACGACACGCTTACGTTTGAGCGGAAAATATCGTGGAGACCGTTTGGAGAAGCCACAGTCAAG
>JAQWLN010000001.1 GCA_029247265.1 Fuerstiella sp. | reverse complement strand
TTCCGAACGCACCGTCAGGAGGACAGTGCGTTCGTGCTCCAAGACAGATATTACTCTGCGGCGTTGTCTGCCTTCGGGGGCACCAGAAGCTCCGGCGATGTCAGGTGGAACAAATGACCGTGATCAGCAGTTACGATAAGCAGAGATTCCTTCCAGTTGCTGTTTGCGTCGACCCAGTCGGTGATGACTCTTACCGCTGCATCTCCACTGTTCACGGCTCCTATCGAATTATCGATGTTGTTGTCGTGATTGGCCCAGTCAGCATCGCCCGCTTCGACCAGAAGCCAGAAACCTTTGGGGCGTGAGGAAAGGACCGTCAGAGCAGCCTCCGTCATCTGGCCCAGGTCTGGATTTTCACTCAGATCAGCTTCGGTGTATTGTTCTGTATTCGCGGCTGCGCCACGAGTGGGCGAGTAATCGCCATCCGCGGACTGAAAGGGCAGATGCCCATGGTATTCACCGACACCAAAGAACCCCAGCAGTCGCCTGCCGTCTTCTGCAGCTCTTCGGGCCGCGCGTTTTAACATGCGATCACCCCGTTTTCCGGTTTCGCGAACTACAGTGTGATAGCTGCCGCCGTTCTTCACCGATACCTTTGTCAGGTCACGATCTGCCAGGTACAGGTTGCCTTCCTCAAAATTATTGCCCTGTATCGCTGCTTCGGTGGCGGTTTCGGCGAATCCGCCACCGAGTACCACATCCAGCCCCGGAAGCGCGATGTCCGGATGAGCAACGGACGGAAGGCCAAGCATGTCGCGGGCGATATCCTGATAGTCTTTTCGAGCGACGTTATGCGCGTACGCCGCTGCCGGGGTTGCGTGACTGATGGGGACCGATGACACCACACCCACAGCATAGCCGTCCTGTTGCAGTTCGTGCGCGACCGACGTGACTTTCTCTCCACTCGGACCGACGCCGATGGCGCCGTTGTACGTCTTAATGCCGGAACACATGCTGGTCGCAGACGATGCCGAATCTGTGTAGGCGTGTTTTGGCTGACCGTCCAGAGGTTTCCCCAGCAGGTATGACGAGTCGGCCGGGGGAGCCCAGGGGGCTGCTCCTCCGGAAACCGCATCATATCCGCCAAATTCCGTGCCTCCCGGATTGCTGACGGTTTGAGCGTCTGCGTCCGTTTTGGTGCCATTGTTGTGCGGGCTTGTGGCCATCAATCCAAACTGAGTTGTCCCGTCAGCGGAGTAATTCTGGAAATGCATGCCGCTTCCCCTTCCTTCGCTGTACGTAACGGCTCCTTCGTTGTGAATCGCTGCAAGTCGAGTGGTTGTCCAGTCCATGCCATCAAAGACGACGACGAATATATGTTTGCGCCCCGCAGATGCGGCGGCTCGCTGAATGTCAGCGATGTTTGTCTGATCCATCCAGACAGCATGCGCGTTGACCGTTCGTTCCGGCACACGCCCGTAAATCCTGCGGACGCCTTCTTCGGATCGATACGCACTGTTCGGGCCGATGTAGTTGTTCATGTCGACACCGGGACCACCGGCCTTCGTGCCAAACGTATACACTGGAATTAAGCGATTCGAATGGGAACGCCACATGGTGTAGTTATCGGGATCGGTGCCCCAATGGCCCAGGGCCGATTTACCGTCCACGATGGCCGCAGTCTGCAACTGATTTACATAGTCGTCTGCAGCGCTGCCGCATGAAAAGATCACGACGGACAGCAGGAGCTTCAGGCTCATCCTGAGCAACGACATGGATTGCACGCCAGTGCGGAGTGCCCCCCGCCCGCGAAGGACAGACCGGGCAGAGGCCGTGTCGTGCCGGAAAACAGAACGATGCTTCAGGAGATGGTAAAGAATCATGACGTGAGATGGACTGTTGCCGTGAAGGCAGGAAACGCCGTCGGGCGGTGGGGCACCGTGTATAGCGTGCCAATGATGGTCCGTCGAGGTTCAATAATGGTTGCTCGGCGAGATTCTTCCGACCGGCGATGCCTTTGTATGATTCTGAATTCCCCGTGGAAACTTTCTCCGTAGCAGATCGTTGTGGCTGGTCTTGCTGTCTGACCGCGGTTCCACCCAGTGAATCGAGCTGTCGAATTGTATTCGTGTTCATCAGGGCGGCGAATCACTATCGTGCCCTCGTCAGCGGGAATGGAACTTCCGCCACAGCTGAGGGGATTCTCGGATCTGTGAGAAGACAGTTGCAAATTCAGCACTCTTAATTGTTCCGGGAGCCAGTCCTATGCGATTTATCGCCTTTCTTGTGTTGTTGTCGACTGCGTGGGAATTGACCGCTGCCGAACACCGTGTTTTTATCGGGACGTACAGTCGCGGAGATTCCGCCAGCAAAGGCATTTACACATGTCTTTTCGACGACGAGTCCGGGCGTCTGACGTCCCCCACTCTGGCGACGGAAGCAGACAATCCATCGTTCCTCGCCATTCACCCGTCGCAGGACGTTGTGTTCGCGTGCAATGAGACGAACGATTTTGGCGGTGAATCGACCGGAGCAGTCAGCGCATTTCGCGTCAATAGATCTGACGGTACGCTGACGCTTGTCAACCAGCAGCCGACAGGGGGCGGCGCGCCGTGTCACTGCAATGTTGATGCTACGGGACGTTATCTGCTGCTGGCCAATTATGTCGGCGGCAATGTGGCGGTGTTCCCGATTGAGAAGAGCGGGGCGCTGGCTGCCCGCTCCTGCCTGATCAATCACGTTGGCAGCGGGCCGAACAGTCAGCGTCAGGAAGCACCTCACGCCCATTCCATAAATCTGTCGACTGAGAATCGATTTGCCTACGCGGCAGATCTGGGGACAGACCGAATCATGATCTATCGCTTTGATGACCAGGCGGGGCGACTGGTTCCATCGGCTGCGGATTCTGTTCCGATTCCCGCCGGTGGTGGACCTCGCCATTTCAGCATCCATCCATCTGGCCGGTTCGCATTTACCAACAACGAATTGACGTGCGAAGTAACAGCGTTCTCTCGAAACTCCACCACCGGAGCGCTGACCGCCATTCAGCAGATTTCAACACTGCCGGAGAATTTCGACGGCAGGAAGAGCACTGCGGAATGTCTCGTGCACCCCAACGGGCGGTTTCTTTACGTCAGCAATCGCGGTCATGACAGCATTGCGGTATACGACATCGATCAGAAAAACGGTCGACTGACGATGGTCGACATCGAGAAAACCGCGGGGCGTGAGCCGCGAAATTTCGTCATTGATCCGACCGGTCGGTGGTTGCTGGCAGAGAACCAGAATTCAGACAGCGTTGTCGTGATGAAGATTGACACTGCAACAGGCGCTCTGACACCCACGCTTAGCACAATCAGTGTGGGCAAGCCCGTGTGCATTCGTATTATCACCAATGGTTCTTAAGCGAATTGTTGGTGTGTTAATCGAAGACCGGTTTGACGGCGGAATGGAAACCCGTGGCAACGGCCACCAAGGCGGTATCAGTCTGACCCGGCGGAGTTGATATCACTCTACTTAGGCGGTTGAGTTGACCTGTTTCACGGCTTCGGCTAGCTGACGCTGCGATACTTCAGCTTGTTCCCTTGCCTGTATCTCCCGATCGCGGGCTACCTGCATCAGCAGCATGGAACGCCACAACATATATCCCATGAACAACAATGCTGAAAATAAAATGCCGGACAGGAAAATCCACGGAAGTGGTCCGCGCGGTCCGGATTGCACATCTGGTGTTTCGTAAGGGTTGTTTCCACTCATGTCAGCGTGAATCTGGCCGATTCCAAGGTGTGCGCAGGAAAATGTAGTCTGGGCGACAACCAATTTCGGAGACTCACGGCCGCGGCGCGTATTTCGACAGCCGTTGTTCTGCGAACGTACAAAGGATGCAGGAGTCATTAGCACCGTCGAATCGGAAGGCTGAAACGCCGGCCACATTCGACACATCGAAAACAGCGCCGCAGCACCAGGCGGAACATGAACCGGCGGACGCGCGATCGTGTCTCCATAAACGGACCTGAGTCTCCGCATCGCTTGCACTTTTCGAATCCAGACATAGTCACTGGCTCATGGCGAATCTGTGATTATTGATGTGCATTCCTGAAGAAGAACGCTCATCGGTAGCCATAGTACACCTGGGCAATTCATTCAAAACAAGCGTTCCCCAGTGCAGCAGGGGCTCATACAGGGAAAATAGGATCAAAAGCCGTTTCTCCCTGTGTTTTTCTGGAGTTGCTGGAGCGGCGGCCCTCGCCCATGTCGGGGCAAATCAGCATCGGATGACACAGTCTGCCAGCAGCGCCGTTCGCTATCGCCAGCCTTGGATAAGAAACGCGCACAGGAAGGTGCCAGCCTGGTAGCAATTGCACGCACCGCGTTCAGGCGATGTCGACCACGCTGGCCTGTTCAAAGCCCACAGCGCGAAGCGTCGAACCGTCAGCGCTTAGCTGAAAGTCAAAGACGTGCATCGGAGTCTTTTCCTGAGCCAGAAGTGTGCCCGCGGCCCCCTCGTAAACGCTGACAAAACCACCATTGTCCCCGCCAGCGGCAACCAGCCATTTGTCATCGGGCCCGAACTGCAACTGTTCGACAAGACCCTTAAATTTCGTGTCTTCGATCTCAAATTTCTTTTCACCGGACTGCCAGTTGAACACTTCAATCCGAGACGCTCCGCCCAGGTGATCGATATTGACGACCACCCCCATGCCACCTACAGCCAACAGTTGTGAGTCGGATGAGAATGAAAGGCTGCGAATTCCGCCAATCGAATGCCGTCTCGCTTTGGGATCCCACGTGTACATTACGGGCGTCTCCAGAGTTGCTTCCACACCGCCGGTCGCGGCATTTCTGATCAATACTTTTCCCGTACGATTACCAGTGGCCAGCCATTTACCATCCGGAGAAAATGCAACGGCGTATAACATCGATGGATATCCGTGCGGAGTCATCAGCTCATAGCCGTCCCAGGCTGCGATGGAATCGGCTGTTTCCGCATTCCACACCCGAGTCTTCATGTCGTCGCCGACGCTGGCAACTGTGCTGCCGTCAGGACTGATTGCGATCTGACGAATCCATTTGTCATGTGCTGAATTTACGCGATGACGCACGTCACCCGTGGACGCATCCCACCAAATCAGACTGCCGTCGTAACTGCCGGAGATCAACGCGTCGCCAATTCGCACCAGGCCCGTCACGTAGCTGCTGTGTTTACTGTCGGACACCGCCGTTGGCTCGGGCTTCTCCGCATCACTGTCCACACGATAAACGCCGAACTCGGAACTCCCGAAGTACAGCTGCGATGGCAAACATCCACCGGCCACGCAGAAGAC
This sequence comes from Fuerstiella sp., assembly GCA_029247265.1. Lineage (GTDB taxonomy): Bacteria > Planctomycetota > Planctomycetia > Planctomycetales > Planctomycetaceae > Fuerstiella. Next base: position 5,761 of record JAQWLN010000001.1, on the reverse strand, counting down.
AGCTCCTGGCAGAGAGAACGAGCGGGCGATCTTCACCGACGAAATCGCAGGTTCCGCCGCTGATTTAGCCACAGGTGTATTCGCCGACGTGTCTATTTCGTCCATCACGTTTCCACTCTTTTACTACGCCAGAACATCGTTAATTGGTGACGAGCCGAAATCAGCCATGGGGATGGGACGTGCCCCCACCATATATTCATGCTCGTGATCGATGCCCAGAGCCTGCAGAACGGTGGCGAACAGGTCCGCCGCTGAGGCTTCACCATCAACCACGGTGTTGCCCTCCGGATCTGTCTTCCCATAGACGCTGCCGCCACGAATTCCATGACCGGACAGGCTGCAGCTCCATGCATTGGCAAAATGGTCTCGTCCCAGGCTGGCGTTAATTCGCGGAGTGCGGCCAAACTCACCCAGTGTGATGATCAGCGTGTTTTCGAGCAAGCCGCGTTCACTGAGATCATCCAGCAGCACAGACATGGTATGATCAAGGTCGGCGCACAGTTCCTGGTGAGTTTCAAAATTCTGCCCGTGGCTGTCCCACCATGCTCGGGCAACTTTCACAAACGGGACGCCGGCCTCCACCAAACGGCGTGCGATCAGGCATTGTTCTCCAAACTGCGTCGGTCCATAACGTGCACGAACTTCGGCCGGTTCGTTTTCGACGTTGAAGAGTTGTTCACTGGCCATAAGGCCACGAACTCTTTGATAGGCCGACATATGACTGTCGACGGCGGCGCTGCTGCGATTCTTCGAGAACTTCCTCGCGAACACATCCCGCAATGCAGCTCTGTCTTCGTGGTCGACAGACGACACGGCATCCAGTTGAGCCAGATTCAGAGGAATCATGTTGTCAGACAGGAACATTGGAGCGTACCGGGATCCGAGCACCCCGCTGGTTCCCTTGCGGCGACCCTCCGTCGATGTGTACAGCGATACATAGTCCGGGACCTGGCTGTCCAGTCGCCCGAGTTCGCGGGCGACGACGGCACCCAAATCAGGAAAATCCAACCCCGGGTCCCGCACGCGACCGGTTTCCATCAACGACGCCCCGCCCCCGTGGTCGGCGATTCTCGTATTCAGAGAACGAATCACGGCAGTGTGCTGCATCCGTTTGGCCAGCTGGGGCAACAATTCACTGATATGCACGCCGTTCGCGTTGGTCGGAATAGCCCGAAAAGGTCCGCCTGTCTTGGCCCCTGGCTTCGGATCCCATGTCTCGAACTGACTGGCGCCACCTGCCAGCCACAACAGAATGACACGAGTGTCGTTCTGCTTGAGTTGTTTCGTCACCGCTTCTGACTGCAGGGCGTTGATATGCCCCATGTCGGCCGCAATCGCCGTGGCCCCGGCAGCAGTTGTCGTAAGAAACCCTCTTCGAGACAGATCTCGGAGTGCCTGACGACGATGTTCAACTTCAGCAGGATCGCTCATGCGATGCTCCACTTCCTGTGAGGATTCAGTGATTAAATCGAAATTCCGGCCCCGCCAGCAGCGTCCACGACAATTGGCGAATCTTCTCGACCCGGTCTTCATTTTCTCGCTGCAGCCACGCCACGGCTGCGTTGCGTTCTTCTTCATCCGGAATGCGACTGAGAACAGCTTCCCACAAGGCAGCTACCAGCTGTGCATCGTCTTCAAATGCCTTCAGGTGGCCAATCAGCCGATCTCCCGAATCACGCAGAACATCATCATATACTCGGGCGTTGTTGCTGAAGAACAGAGCTTCGTCAACGGCGATCTGAAAGTCTTCCTTTGGCTGCTCAAAATCGCGAGCCCAGCCATTCGCCCGGTTTTCGAGCGACTCCCGCTTCTGTGTCCATTCATCGCTGGCTTCAGCAGCGGGCCAGTTAACAGGACTGGTCGAAGCGACCTGCAGCGACAACGCCAACTGGCGATGAGTCAGCGGCCGTGTGCGGGCGACGGCAAAGTACTGATCCTGCGGCGGTTCGGCCGCAGATGTCCATTCGCTGTCCCCGGCGTACGCCTCGCACAGAGCAACACCACGAATCAAGCGGTTCAGATCGTACCCGTTCTGTTTCAGGTCCCGCGCCAGCCACGCCAGCAACTCAGGGTGGCTGGGTGGATTGCCGCTATGCATTTGATCAAGTGGAGTGACGAGGCCGGTACCCAGCATTCTGGCCCAGACTCTGTTAACGATATTCTTTGCGAAAAACGCGTTGTGGTCATCCCGCAGCGCGATGTCAACCAACTGCATGCGAGGGCTGAAGTCCGGTACCGGTGCCTCACTGTCATCTTCCCGTTCTGCCTTGCGTATTTTTTCTTCCAACTCCTTCCTGGCTTCATCCGAAAACTCGGGAGTTGCGTCAGGCACCACGTCACCCGTCAGAAACATAAAGGATGCCAGCTTGTCCTCACCTTCTGTTGTCTTGAATTTCACTTCATCAAAGAACTTCTCAGCTACGACATTCTTCTTCGTCTGATACGTACGGCTGAAAAATGCCTGCATGCCGTAAAAGTGATCCTGCTTCCAGTCATCGACAAGGGGGTGATCATGGCATTTCGCGCAGCTGACATTGATCCCCAGAAACAGGATGGCTGTGTCGTTGGTCAAGTCGTCGACTTCGCGAATTCGGGTACGCAGAAACTGAGTCGCTCCCTGCAACGGCCCTTCTTCCGGCTTCGCCAGCAGCATGTCACGGAACATCTGATCCCATGAGCGTTTCTCTTTTGTAGCCCACAACAGGTACTCACGGAACTCACCGTTGTAAGGACTATTGCTGAGCAGGTGTGAATCGATTTCGTTCGCCTGATGGTACGCCGCGTCGGGCAGGCTTAACAAACGGTCCACCAGTTGTTCGCGACGTTCGTCCGGAAGTCGCTGTTTGTACCACTCCTGTTCGGGTCGTGTCGGTATGCGGCCAGCCAGATCCAGAGTTGTTCGCCTCAGAATGGTTTCGTCGGACGCGTGAGTGACCGCGGAAATGCCATTCTTGGCGATGCCCATCTGCAGGTAATGATCAATTGCGTCCTGAATCAGCGTATCCGCCGGCAACAGCTTGTTTTCGGAGGCAAAGCCGGCTGAGTGAAACAGCACAACGAAGGATGTCAGTACGGCACAGATTCGACGGGTCATTGACACGACGTCCGAATGAACATGGTAGGCCAGCAGGGGGAGGGACGGCAGCGATCGAGCCCCGCTACCACAAGCAGAAAATACTACCAGATCAGATAAAGGCGTTCAAGGAAATTCGGCCCGCCTCGAGGCTGTCGCAAGGCCACTGCTTAACCGATGAGAGGGCGTCTGCGAACTATGCTCCGCGTCTACCGGACGTCTTAACCCGGTCCATCATCGACGTAGTAGCGGCGCAAACCATCTTTCAAATTTGATGCGACAGTACCGCGAATCGAGAACGAAGGTTATCTATGATCGAAACCACCCGTGGCGTCGGCACCCTGCCGAACGTGGCCATGTAGAAACCAACTGGTTCAACATCAACTGAGATCCGCGATGAAACGTGAAATCGGTATTGTCGTTCTTCTGGCATTGATCGTTGCCAGCTTGTCCTCCCGTACTCCGGCGATGGCTCAGCAGGTCACATACGACGTTGTCATTTATGGCGGCACGTCTGCCGGAATCGCGGCAGCCGTCCAGGTCAAACGCATGGGGGGCACCGTGATTGTCCTGGAACCGACGTCCCGCCTCGGTGGTCTGACGACGGGGGGCCTGGGGCAGACGGATATCGGCAACAAGGCGTCTGTAGGGGGCATCTCACGTGAATTCTATCAGCGGATTCGCCTGCACTATGAGCACGATTCCAACTGGACGTGGCAACGTCAGGGTGAGTATCGCAGCGGTGGGCAGTCTCGGAGTGGGGCCAAAGAGGACACAATGTGGACCTTTGAACCTTCGGTCGCGCTGCAGGTGATGCAAGACATGGTCGTGGAAAACGATATTGAAATCGCCTATCGACAACGTCTGGATCGAAGCACGCGGAGCGTGGCGAGAGATGCTTCACGTATCGCCAGGATCAGGACCGAAAAAGGCTTAGTCTTCTCTGGTCGTACATTCATCGACGCGTCGTACGAAGGCGATTTGATGGCCGCAGCCGGCGTTTCCTGGACCGTCGGTCGCGAGGGGAATGCACAATACGACGAAGCGCTTAACGGCGTTCAGACACGCCGCGCCATCCATCATCAGTTTGTGAAGGGAGTCGATCCGTATGTTACGCCGGGAGACTCCACCAGTGGACTGCTGCCCGGTATTGACCCATCGGGTCCGGGTGATGAAGGGGCGAAAGACCATCGTATTCAGGCGTATTGCTTCCGCATGTGTTTGACGGATCACCCGGACAACCGCCTACCGTTTGTGAAGCCCACCGATTATCGAGAACTGGATTACGAACTGCTGTTTCGTAACTTTGAGGCCGGAGCAAAGACCATCCCGTGGTCTAATTCCGCGATGCCCAATCGGAAGACAGACGTCAACAACAACAAGGGCTTCAGCACTGATTACATTGGGCAGAATTACACCTACGTTGACGGCAGCTACGAAGAACGAGAACGGATTCTGGCACACCACCTGAACTACCAGCAGGGATTAATGTGGACCCTGGCCTACCATCCTCGTGTGCCCGAATGGGTCCGCGAGGAAATCTCACGGTGGGGAACCTGTAAGGATGAGTTCGAGAGAGCAGATGGCTGGCAACAGCAGTTGTACATCCGTGAGGCCAGACGAATGGTCGGAGACTACGTGATGACAGAGCACAACTGTCAGGGGCGGGATGTCGCAGCCCGGCCCGTCGGTTTGGCTGCGTACACGATGGACTCACACAATGTGCAGCGTCACGTTGGTGTTGATGGATTTGTCCATAACGAAGGCGATGTACAGGTTGGCGGTTTCTCTCCTTATCCCATCGATTATGGTTCGCTGGTCCCCAAGCGGGACGAATGTTCCAATCTTCTGGTTCCCGTCTGTCTGAGTTCGACGCACATGGCGTTTGGTTCCATTCGCATGGAACCCGTGTTCATGGTGCTCGGGCAGTCTGCAGCAACTGCAGCCATGCAGTCCATTCGGCAGAGTGTCGGCGTGCAGGATGTTGATTACCGTTTGCTGCGAAAGCAGCTTGAAGAAGACGCTCAGGTCCTGGTTTGGACTGGCCCCAGAAAGACAAGTGCCGTTGGCATTGATCCGAAGTCCCTGCCAGGAATTGTGATTGACGACGAGCAGGCTGATCGCGTCGGCTTCGACTCGTCCAGCACATCAGCAGGTCCATTCATCGGGATTGGCTATCGACACGATGGAAACGATGGGAAAGGCCGGCAAACGGCGGTCTTCGCAGCGAAGATTACAGCCCCGGGAAAATACGCGGTGCGTCTGGCATATTCGCCATTCAGCAATCGCAGTACAAATGTGCCGGTCACGGTAACCCATTCAGGTGGCACCGCTGCGTTCGTCATCAATCAGCGGAACCGTCCAACGCAGGAACCGTTCGTATCCGTCGCGGAACTGCCATTGAAGGAGGGGCCGATCTCCATCACTGTGGCCAACGACGATACGGACGGGTACGTGATCATTGACGCAGTGCAACTTCTGCCACTGGATTGATAAGACCGCTCGCGACGAAGCGACGTGACGCCCGCCACCAGCCGATGCCCGTCAGGTGTTGGAAATGTGAGCTGAGGTCGTCGTGCTGGTACAGATGTGATAGCGTTCGGAGTGATAGCGTTCGGAGTGATAGCGTTCGGAGTGATAGCGTTCGGAGTGATAGCGTTCGGAGTGATAGCGTTCGGAGTGATAGCG
>JAQWLN010000002.1 GCA_029247265.1 Fuerstiella sp. | reverse complement strand
CAGGCGGAACTCAGGCTTTGATGGGTGATGGCGCTGTGAGATTCCTGAGTGAGAATATTGATGAGGACACGTTCCACGACATTGGTGACATTGGAGGTGGCCAGGTCATTGGTGAATTCTAATATTCACGATTCAAATTAGTGCAAGTCTGAAGCCGGGCGTCGCGAGACGCCCGGCTTTTTTCGTTTGAATATAAGGATGCATGCGCAGACCATGGTGTTGCGACACGGTCATTCTGACTGACCACCTCCGTTGCGTTGCAGATTCAGCAGCCTCGTCTTCAGGTCTGCATCCTGAGGGTTCAGCTTGATTGCCTTCTGGTAGGCTGCGATGGATTCTGCTTCTCGCTGCTGCTGTTCCAGCACATATGCCAGGTCTGCCCACGCAGACTTCTGGTAGGCGTCCTGTTCAATGACCTGCCGAAGGAAATCTTCTGCGATTGCCCATTCGGAGTCCAGCAGTGCCAGAGTTCCTCGGGCTGCAAGCAGTCGCCGATCATTTGGCGTCAGTGTCAGTCCTTCTTCGATCGATCGAACCCCCCTGTCTGTGTCTCCAACAGTCTGATAGAGAAGCGACAACTGAATTCGATTTTCGATCAGTCGGGGATGTTTCCGTACCAATGCCTGCAATGTCATCAAAGCAATCCGGTCGCCGCGGTTAGCACGTTCGGCCGCTTGTTTTCCCAGCCACAGCGGATCACGTCTGTAGTTCGCGATGGCTTCGGAATAGGCATCGTGGATGGTTGTCATGACGGACGGAAGTTGAGTCGCTCGCGCCAGTTCGTCATTCGCTGCCGTCATGTCTCCCCTTTGGGCGAACAGGCGTGCCTTGAGTTTTGCGGACTCCATAAAGTCATCATTGAGCAAATTAAGTAACTGTTCAGCCTTTGCCATGTCACCGTCGGCAAATACGTTTTCCGCGATCTTCACGATGATTGCCGGATGGGAGGATGAATCGGTTTTCTGCGGGTCAAGGAGTTCGGTCAGCTCTTCAGGTTTCCCTGACTGTCCCAGAATATCTGCCAGCTGAATAACAGCGGCAACATTGTTGTGTCCGTCTGAGACGAGCTCGTCCAGCAGCGAAGTGGCCCGGCGTGCGTCACTTTCCTTGATGCAAAGGGCGAGCAGGTACTTCCATCGGGCATTCGTTGGCTCAAGTTCATTTGCCGTTTCGTAACACCGAATGGCATCGCTCCGGTATTCATGCGCATCGAGTGCCATGGCGTATTCCCCCCAGGCGGTTGCGGAGGACGGCGCAAGTCTGACAGCTGCTGCTTTGCTACGGATGAATACAGCAACCTCGGCATAGGCTTCGGATAAATTGGGCACAGGCGGTTCTGCGCTCTGATCTGATCCATTGCGTCCGAGGTCGGCGAGGAACCAGGCGACGATGGCGATGCAAGCGAGTTTAATCCAGGTGGACATGCTCATTTACCAGTTTTCCTTCGCCTCGAATCAGTGGCACGATTTCGTTTATGCGATTCTGCATGTCAAACTGCTCCGCTGTCAGGTCACCGTCAGGCCAGACGATATCAATGGTGTGAATTCGGTTGTTGAGGCCCAAACCCACGTAGATTTCATCGGCATTCGTTCCTGCATAGCTCTGGCAGGGCTGAAATGTTCGTTCAAAGTCTCCATTTGTGGAGGAAAAGAACAGCCGGGCTCCCGGGCAAGATCGTCCTCCGTGGTGTAAATCGACAACTCTGAGCACGACCCACCTATTTGCGTTCTGACGCATGTTTCGCAGTACAACTGACCGTTCGCCGATTGTCGATATGACCATGTCGGGGTCTCCATCCCGGTCAAGATCTCCCACGGCAAGTCCACGCGCCAGGTGCGTCGACAAAGGCACAGCGCCGTCCTGATATTGACGGTCGATCGGCATCAGGTGCTGCAACGGTTGTCTGTACGGCTCCCAGAAATCAACGGAAGACGAAGCGTTATCCGGACGTTTTACACGTCCGTTTGCGGTGAATAATTCACTTCTTCCGTCAAGGTTGAAGTCAGCAGCTGAGATACCAAATCCAGTGGCATGCCGGGTCGGTGCAGCTACTCCGGTTTCGCGACTGCGGTCGGTGAAGAATCCTGCTGAGTCTTCAGAGTAGACTGCGTGGGCTTCTCCATCGAGATGAGATACGACCAGGTCTTCTGTTCCGTCGTGATCGATATCTCCGAGGGCGAGTCCCATACTTGCCTGGGCATGTCCCTTGAAATCCGTATCACAGCCTCGCAGCACTGAGTCGTTCACGAATTCACCTTCATGATTGACCCACAGCAGATTGGGGTGTTGATCGCTGGCGACATAGATATCCGGCCAGCCATCGCCTGTGAAGTCCTTGGCAGTTACGCCCAATCCCGCCGAAAGTCCCGATGAAATCCCGCTGGCCTCAGAAACATCGGCAAATGCCACATGGCCACCGTTGGTTCCCGTGATATTGCGAAGTAACAGGTCCGGCGTCAACGGGAACAGATGCGGCCCGCAAAAATCTGCGCCACCTCCACCCAGCCGTGTGCACGACTGGTGTTGATAGTCAACATAGTTTGTAACGAAAAGGTCAAGCCATCCGTCGCGATCATAGTCGACCCAGCAGGCAGAAACGCCCCAACGCTGGTTCGATATTCCGCTGCTCTGAGTGATGTTTCGAAACTCTGAGCCGTCAACGTTCAGCCAGAGGCTGTCGGATCCGTCTGACGTGACATACAAGTCTGGCCACGCATCATTGTTGCAGTCACCCACTGCGACTCCCGTGCCCTGCAGCTGCTTTATCCCGAGCTCATCTGCGAGATTCACAAACGTGCCGATCTTCTTCTGTGAGTATAGAGCACAGTTGTTCTGTTCCGAATCAGCAGCAATCAGCAGAATGTCCAGCAATCCATTGCGGTCAAAATCCAACACCGCACAGCCCGACCCCATAATAGCAGGCAGTCGAAACTCGCCGAGGTGTCGGGGGGAATCTTCGAAATCGATTCCCCAGTGCATGGCCACATCTGTCAGCACAAATTCTTCCGTGGTTTCTTCGCCTGACGGCCTGTTTTCCGGCACCTGCTGATGGGTTCCGCAGCCGCACGTCAGAATGGCAAGACAAAGTCCGGCAACACGATTTCCGCTAAGATCGCCCATGGAATCAAGTGTGTTTCGAACAGAATTCATTACAGAAGGGGAAAGGGCTGGGGCTAATGATCAGGCCGAGATTTACAAAAAAAAAATCAAGCAATGTCGGTCTGAAAACACAAATTCCAGCTGGGTCTGCACGAACGCCCCGTAGATTGCGAACCATAGAGTACCTGTTGACAGAGTATGTCTTTCCGCGACCACAGATGCACTGGGAGAGAGAAGATTGGCCAACAGTTCTGGTCAAACGGACTCGAAAAATTCATTCAAGACTGTTATGTCGTGTGGAATACAGCCACGCATTAAACATGATGAATCATATTCAGGAAGAGTCGTTGCCCACGAATCAGTTAATGGACTGAATTCGCTATTGTCACTTTGATCACGATCAGTGGCATGTGAGGTCCGCTGGCTGAAGGTCATCGGGTTAAAGGCGGATCTGGCGTCCGCAATCTACGGGACGTGGGCAGTCTGCCATTTCTGAAAGTTCGGCGGAATATATACGTCGTTGTTCTCTTCGTCACGAGGAGCATGTTATTACGCATGACCTCCAGGCAGATGAAAATCGCGTGCTGAAGTCCAATGGCTGATCGGTCTGCAATCGACCGCGTGACATCGAAAAGTCGCCTCACATCGAATACGTGAGAGCGGTAGACAGGGAAATGTCTCTTAGAGCCGTGACGAAGACCGCAGGTGGACCACCTGCGTCTAAGAACTCAGATTCACAACCGCATGGGCACGCAGGCCGCTGTCGTTAAGCAGTCTTTCGTAACAGCTTTCCAGCCGCAGCACCTGTTGCTGGACGGAATCTATGGGAGTGTTGGCGAACAGTGCGGCGCTGGAATAGCCGGAACGGCCGTGCTCCTGAGAAACGGCGTCATCCACACGTCGCTTCGCTGATGATGAAACGAGACTGACCGTCGTACTTGACCGTCTTGCACTTCTGATACGCAGCGGCCAGACCCGATCCGACATCTCAGAGTCTCGTGCATTGGCAGAGGCTCGTTGTGAAGAATTCCGATGGCGACAAACCCCGACTCTTCTTTTGCCTCAAGCGAAGCGTCCCGAATAATGGCTGTGACGTCGCCATTGGATGTAACGAGCTTCAGCTCAATTGGCAGTGGCTCCCGGCGAGCGCTGCGTCGACAGAGTTGATCCTGTGGTGGATTTTCCATGTGATTCTGTTCCTCGGTAACCGCTGACGACCGGCCGTATTTCTGACCGACAGAAGTCCGAGGTGAAACATAGGTCGACGAAATGCGCTATGACGTCGAATACGGAAAGGATGGCGCAACCTGCTCCTAATGATGCTTTTCGGAAACATGACCGATCGAATTGTAGCCAGCGGTAAACAACGATCATGTGAAACACACGCCTGGACAACGCCCAGTGGTGCAGCAGCTACGTTGCGTCAGGACGGCAACAATCCACAGATCGGGAGCGCCGGGCGGAAGACTGTCGTGAAGTGGACAGCGGCAATCGGTTCCACGTTGTACGCGGCCCTCGGAAGATCAGCCAGGCTGCGCTCAGCGCGGCGAATGAGGCGTCATCTGTTCTGAAGGGAATTGCAGTCCCTTCAACGGAAGAGGATGGGAATCGAACCCACCAGTGATGCGTTAACACCACTCAACGGTTTTGAAGACCGCGGCGGTCACCAGACCAGCAAACTCTTCCAGGTGCCCACATCGTATGGTTGACGTGCGGTTCACACAACCACGATTATGGTTTCCCCCGCAGTTCCCTCGCAGACCTGGCCGATGCACACCGGTACTGGAAACGCCGTGCTCTGCACGGTCGCCACAAATTCGTCAGACGAATCTGCCGATACTCCCAACAGCAGGCCTCCACATGTTTGAGGGTCGAACAGGGCCTGGTACTGAGCGGAGATCTGCTGATCGGATGTCACCGATATTCTCTTTCCAACGCTGCGGTTCTGCGGTGCCAGTGTGCTTTCGATGCCGGCATCGAAAGCGTCGACGACGCCGGGCAGAAGTGGAATGTTGGAGAGGTTGAGCTCAGCGGCGACATCACTGGCCGTCAGCATTTCGATAAGATGTCCGGCCAGTCCGAAGCCCGTTACGTCCGTTCCGGCGCAGATACCCAATTGTCCGACAATGGCCGCCAACGTGTGCTGCCGCAGCAACATCGTGGCGATCAGCGACTCGTACGCCCTGGCCGGACATTGCGACCTCATGTGGGCGGCCAGCAGAATGCCGATTCCCAGTGGCCTGGTCAGATACAGTTTGTCGCCGACCGTCAGGTTGCTTTTCTGCAGGAGAGCTTCGTGCAGTGGTTCGCCCAGCACTGTAAAGCCGAGCTCCAGTCGTGGCCCGACAATGGTGTGACCACCAACAATGTCCGCGCCCAACGCTTTGAACTCGTGACGTGCGCCCTGCAGCAGTTCATTCAGGGCTCGCTGCTGTGATACAGAGTCCCCTTCGGGCAAAACAACGTTGGCAACCGCCGACCGAACAGACGCTCCCATAGCGATCAGGTCGCTGGCAGAATGCAGCGCCGCGATTCGACCCGCCAGATACATGTCGTCAAATGGTGTTGTGAAGAAGTCCGTCGACACGACCACCTGTCCGCCGGTCGATAGCGGCACAACAGCGGCGTCATCCATCTGCACTGTACTGCCCCCATCGGTTGAACTCTTCACAGTCAGTGAAGTCAACGCAGAATCAAGGACGTCGGCGCCCAGCTTGCATCCGCAGCCTTTGCACTGCATTTGTTCCATGTCATCGGGCATGTCATACAACATGCGGAACATATTCATGAACCGTCCGTCAATTCGATCCTTCAGACGCTTCACCCAGCGACCGCAAAAGCTTCTGCCCTTCCATTCGCCGATTGCGCGGCCATCGCCGGTGTTCAACAGTTTCAGGAACGACGGCTGAGGAACATAGGTCGTCAGCGGCTGACTGCGCAGACTTCGCTGAATGTTCTCCCAGAGGATCGGTCCCTGGCGAACCGCATAGACGCCGGCTTTGGGCAGTTCTTCGCGGACGATCGATCCCGTGTCACCAACGGCGAATACCGGATGTTCGGAAACAGATTGCAATGTGGCATTGGTGGCAATGAACCCACGATCATCCAGCG
>JAQWLN010000277.1 GCA_029247265.1 Fuerstiella sp. | reverse complement strand
GTTTTCGTCGTCGGTCGTCAGTCGCTGCCAGATCGCGCTGGCCTGCAGATTCTTCGGATCGATAACTTTGTATCCGTCACGGTCCTGAAATGGGCCATCCGTGTCATCTGCAACGTCAAGTCGCAAATCTGCGTGGCGAGTTTCTTCGTCAGGACCGTGACATTGAAAGCAACGGTCCGACAGGATCGCTCGAACGTCTCTGTTGAATGAGACTGAATCACCGGCTGCAACCTGCAGACCGATCAACGCCCAGATACTCAGCAACAACTGCATTCGAGTGGATCCGCTGCGGCATGACCACAAGCGATTTCGAACGACATCCCCGGTCTTCACTTCACACATGGCCCGCCGATTCTGCCCCCTGGAAAAACGTCGAATATTGGCCACGTCGTGTCTCTGAAGAATGCCTGATATCATTATCTCTTCTCAATATTACAACAGCATTGCCCAGTCACTCAGTAGTGCAGGACCTATTGACGCCGCTCAATTGTAGCCAACCAGTGTCCCCATAAGACATACTGGAACTGATCGACCTTAATCTGATTGTGGCACGTCACCGACGTAGGCTCAACAGGCAGCCGGGAATGATGATCACAGCAGCATGACCATACCTTCCATGCCCATCAGCCGACTGTAAATCGCCAGCACCTGCTGAGGCGACTCGCACTCCGGTTCCAGCGTTATAGCCACGTGGTTTCCCTTAGGCGTGTTGCGCAGCGTGTACGGAGGATCCTGGTCAAGGCCCAATTCGTCACGGACCTGTGCAATGACACGACCGGTAAACCTGCCGTCGGCGACTCCAATGACCTTGAACATGTATGGCCCCGGAAAATAATGGTGTGCTTCCAGCACTTCGACGGACGGCAGCGACATTGAACTTCCTTTCTTCAGGCCGAATTTATGTTGGGGACTCCCTCAGGAATTCTACAGCGATTCACACTGTCTTGTGGCCGCGAAGAACGTTTTCGATCGCAGTTTTGTGACTCCCACGAGCCAGTATCCCCTGCGACAATCAGTAAGCTGCTCTCATGCCTTGAAGGTGTTTCCAGAAGCGCATGCCACTGGCTTTGCCGGTGCCGTCTTCAGTCTTCAGGCACTGGCAAAGCCAGTGGCACACTTCAAGTCGAAACTGACGCTGAACCAGACCGTCAGTCCAACCATGCGCGTCGTCATTCTATTCATCGACGTCCAGCGACCGAGCGTAAATATTGCAGAAGTCCACCGGCCCCGTCGGTTTCAACGTGATCGAGACAGCGCCATCACTGACGGGAACCCTGGGCAGCGAAACGTGATGACCGTTGACCGTAAGCCAGCGTTTTCCATCGCCAATCCCCCCCTCGAACCGGTTCCAACGACCAACCGGTTCCAGATGGGCAGTGACCTTCGGGTCGTTCATGTCGACGGACGCGGTTGGTCCTGCAGTGATCAATGTTCTGCTGGATTCGTTTTTCAGGCGAACATCAACAACAAAGCCGATGTTTTCGAATGCCTGCGTCGTCGTCAACGCGCCGGAATATTTTTCAGCACCGTTGAAGGCCAGGATCCAGTCTTTTGGTTGCCAATGCGTTTCGGATTCAGCTGCCTTCCAGCCGGCCAGATTCAGGCCTGTATACAGTGAGCGATATCCACGATTCGCGATCGCGACGTGTGTTGCTGCCAACCCGGTCAACGGCAGCTCTTTGATACGGACGTTTCGGTAGTGCACAACTCCGCCTTCGGATTCCAGGCAGATGTAACCTTTGCGAGGCACACAATCCGTTCCGCGCGTCACGACTTTTCCATTGACGGCCAGTGAAATCTCGCCGTCACGACATTCGATGCGGTAATGATTCCACTCGGAGCCTGGATTGGATCGATTCTCCGTTGGAAATGCTCGGCTGCCGCCTCGCCCATTGACGGGAGTCATTGTGGCTCCGTGGATGGGAAAGATGTCACCATGAGTCGTATGCCCCGCTGAGTTGCCGTATGCGTTTTCCAGCACCTGAACCTCAACGCCACGATGAAACGGTACTCCGCGTGAGGTGATGTCGTCCGCCCAGACAAAGATGCCAGCATTGCCGCGAGGAACCATGTGCCGCCATTCCAGCTCCATCACAAAGTTCTGATACATCTTCTGTGTCCGCAGTTCTCCAATAGGCGCCCCGGTGCAGATCAGCATGTCGTCCCGAAAACTCCACGTTTCCGCAGGAGTGTTGGTCAGCACCCAGCCCGACAGATCCTTACCGTTGAACATCGGCTGTAAGGCATCGTCGGCCGGTAACCGGCCGACGATGGTGAACAGCAGCACAGCGCTGGTGCAGGGAATCAGACGGAAAAGATAGCTGGGCATGGCGGGTCTCGTTGCAGGAATACATTCAGTCGCAGGAATGTATTAGACCGTGACCGGCACCGATATCGAAGCGCACGCCGGAATTTCATGCCGTAAGGCCCCGCAATGCGGCCCGCACGTCGTTCATGCGACCGACTACAACGCATCAGGAAACAGCAGCCGAATCAGATCCGCGTCCGGCTGCCGAGCATACTCACTGATCTCAAACATTTCGATAAATGTGATTTCGCGACCACGCACATCGCCGCACCGTGCGACAAGTTCTTCGCGGTGCCGCTCGGCGCGTAAACGAATGTGCCCTGCTGCCCAGGACTGCACCCACGCAATTTTTTCGCCTTCATCGTCCGGGACGGTCTGCAGAATGTCTTCGTGGTACGCCAACCACTCGAACACCTGCGAACGGTGGCAGGCCAGCATTTTCGCGACCGTCTGCATCTGTGCCGTGACGTCAACAATTACGTCGGTTCGCAGTGGTGCAGGCCGTGTGAACAGATCCGGCAGGTAGGCCACGACCGGGTCTTTCCGCAGAGCTGGAACGTCGGGAACCACGTGAGGAACAGTGACCATGTAAGAAGCATCCTGGACACATTGCCCCACGGACCGATGATCGGGATGGTAGTCACACGTTCGGTGAGTCAGGACCAGGTCCGGCTGGAACTCGCGGATTTCGCGAATGATGCGGTGACGGACATCCAGAGTCGCTTCCAGGCTGCCGTCAGGAAAGTCCCAGGTTTCATACGCGGCCCCAATAACGTCACCGGCGGCCGCCGCTTCTGCTCGTCGCAACGGGATCAGCTCGGCCGGCGAACGATCATGATGGCCGGCGGCGCCGTCGGTCACTGAGACCAACTTGACGGGACGATCAAGTTGCCGATACATCGCAGCCAAGCCGCCTGCGTGAAATTCCGCGTCGTCGGGATGGGCTCCCAGGATCAGCAGACGTGGGGATTCGTTCATGATCAGATAAACTTTGTGATGCCCGGTCGGGCGATTTCAACTTCGGGAGCGTCGCCCCACGCGTACGTATCAGGCGACAGGTTCTGTTGGGACGCCATCGCCTTCTCCCACGTGATTTCCTGCCCGGTGTACGTTGCCATGCGGCCCATGATGGCCAGCATCGTGCTGTGCGCCATATATTGACCGTTGTTCAGCGGCTTGCCAGCGCGGATGCCAGCGAACATTTCGTCGTGTTCCACCTGATACATATTTTTGACCTTCTGGTCGAATCGCCAGCTGGTATCCGTCGTGATTTCCAATCGACGTTCGGACACTTCGGCGCGGCCTTTTGAGCCTAACGCGTAGGCGGACATGTTATTCTTGCAGCCGCTCTGCTGACGACAGTTGCTGAAGAACCGAGCTCCGTTTTCGAATTCGTATGCCACGCTGTGATGGTCATAAATATTGCCATACATCGCATCCGTTCGCACCTGACGCCCACCCAGCCCCATCGCTTTCACAGGATACTCGCCCATCACCCACGCGCAGACATCCAGGTAGTGAACATGCTGTTCCACATTGAAATCACCGGACAACCACGTGAAGTAGTACCAGTTTCGCATCTGCCAGTGCATGTCCGTCCAGTCATCTTTGCGAGGCTTGACCCAGATCGAACCACGATAATCGTTGGCGATCAGCGTATGAATATCGCCGATCGCTCCGTCGTGCAGACGCTTGACGGTTTCGCGAAAACCACCGTCGTAGCGAATGCACAATCCTGAAACGACGGAAAGATTCTTTCGTTTTGCTTCGGCACAGGTTTCCAGCACGGAATGGACGCCCGGCGCATCCACAGCAACCGGTTTCTCAGCAAACACATGCTTGCCCGCTGCGATCGCTGCCTTCAGCTGCATAGGGCGAAAGTGCGGTGGGGTCGTCAGTAGTACGACATCAACATCGGAAGCGAGAAGTTTCTGGTACGCGTCAAAGCCGACAAACTGTTTTTCTGGTGGGACATGGATCTTGTCGGCGACATCTTCCTCGGTGGACAGAGACCTGAGACTCATCTGCAACCGGTCTTCGAACGCATCAGCCATCGCCACCAGTTTGACGTTCTGGTCAGCCCGCAGTGCCTGCTGCGCTGCACCGGTGCCTCGCCCACCGCAGCCGATCAGGCCAACCCTCAGCACGTCGTCTCCGCCGGCATACATTGCCGCTGGAGACGCAGCGGATCCTGCACCCACACCGACGGCCGCCATCGACAAAGAGGTTCCCATGAACTGACGACGACTGGGGTCGTGTGCGGATGTAGTGGATGGTTTCGCGTCGTTCATCGGCGTGCCTCTGTTTGTTGGTTTTGTGGCCACCCAGGAGTCGGAAGCAATGGACACCGCTTTAAAAAATCGCTGACCGACGTCCAAATTCGACGATACAACCGGCAACATCCAATTCTGATTCTAAACGTATTTCCGACGCTTTCCATCAACACCGTCAACTCGCCTGGAAGCGAGGGCTTTCTCCATACCGTACGTCAGATGACAGGTCGCGGAGTATTCTTCGGATTACCGAATTGCACAGTTTTCAGGAGTTCAGAGTCTGACGGTACATTTACGTGACTGAATGCGTAGAATTCCGGGCAACTCGGCACCCACTGTCGCCGTGTGTGTGAATGGATGCCGACCGAAGTCGGCGTCAAACACCTTTTCTTTACTCAATCGGCCTCTAGCAACAACAACGCATGGCTTCTTCTTTTGTGACTACCAGACGCGTCGAGTTCTGTGAAACGGACATGGCGGGCATCGTACATTTTTCCAACTTCTATCGCTGGATGGAGCAGGCCGAACATGAGTTTTTTCGGTCGCTGGGGCTGAGCATTGTCAATCACCAGTCAGACGACAGTGTTATCGGATGGCCGCGCGTGATGGCGACATGTCGCTTTGAATCGCCGGCTCGTTATGAAGAGATTCTGCAGATCAAGCTGATGGTGCAGCGAATCGGCGCAAAATCACTCACATACGATGTGCATTTCACGATCGGTGATCGCGCCGTAGCAAAGGGCAGCATGAAAACTGTGTGCTGCAGCATGGAGCGGGATCAGCCCTTGCGTTCCATCCAGATCCCCAGTGAGTACACTGCGAAACTTCAGGAGTACCAGCCAGAAGAATAATCTGCGGTCCACGCTCAGCCGAAAAACGCTCACATGCCCATTGTTTTACAGATGACCGAAGTCAGCCGCACGTTTCCCACCAGTAACGGTGCGCTGACAATTCTTGAAAACGTAAATCTGCGCATACCGTCCGGCACGGCTGTAGCTCTGCAGGGGCCGTCCGGTTGTGGCAAGAGTACTCTACTGCATCTGGCCGGCACACTGGACCAACCAACATCTGGTACCGTGCAGATTCTCGGCGAGAATCCATGGATTCTGTCGGCACGACGCTTGGCCGCGTTCCGTAATCAGCATATCGGCTTCATCTTTCAGGAACATCAACTGTTACCTCAGTGCAGCGTCCTGGAGAACGTTCTGCTGCCGACACTGGCGGGATTCGGCGGCCGCCGTCGGGAACTGAAGTCCCGCGCCGAAGAACTGCTGCAACAGGTTGGTTTGCAGGATCGTATGACTCATCGCCCGGCAGCGCTGTCAGGTGGAGAACGTCAGCGAGTGGCCGTATGCCGCGCTTTGATCTATCAGCCGTCGCTGTTGCTGGCCGATGAGCCAACGGGCAACCTGGACCCTTCGACAGCGGATACTGTCGGGCAGTTGCTGCTGAAGATGGCAGCCGAGCACGATGCTGCCCTGCTGTGCGTGACTCACAGCAATGAACTGGCAAGCCAATTCCCGCACGTCGTCCGTGTGGAAAACCGCACGGTGGACTTCGTGGCCGCGTCAGCCGCCACCGCAGGCTGATGAATCGGAATCCTTGCACCAAATTCGGATCAGCTGGTGGTCATTGGGCAATCTGCGCGGAATAATGGCGGATCGTTCCGACGACTCCTGCAGCGTCGGACAGGAAAAACACAGGAAGCAATGATGTACACACTTAAAATGGCTAGGCGGATGCTGTTTGAAACCAACAAACGGCTGCT
>JAQWLN010000276.1 GCA_029247265.1 Fuerstiella sp. | reverse complement strand
CCCAGACAATGCCCGACCCGGACGACAATTCGCGTTCCGTACCACCGCCAAAGTAGTTGGGCTGAAATCCCTTCGTCGTCACGAACACGACAGACTGAGATGCCCGGCGAAAAAATTCAGTCGTTGCCCGCTCATCTGCCCCGAGTTCGCCACGAGGAGTCACCGTTCTGGGCTCATAAGGTGTCGACGGGCGGTCCGCCGGTCCGGACGTAACCGTTTGATAAACCAGCAACGTCGCCAACACAACCAGCGCTCCGACCAACAACAAATTCGTCGATACCGGTTCTGCCGATTGCGATCGACTGTAGTCTTCCGGATCACTCATGTGTCAGCTGCGTTTACTGATTGGCCGGTATTGATGTGAAGTCGCGTTCTGCAACCAACGTTACGTGGCGTCTGTTACCGGCTGCTGGATTCTCTGCTCAGAGCCACCGGTCTCATGACTCGAATTTAGAAAGTTTATCCTGTATCTCAGCAAACGCGGCCACAATTCGTTTCTTAATTTTCTCTGGCTGCTTGTCGAGCTCTTTCATCACTTTGGGGGTCAGACTCTTGTTCATACGTTCCAGCATTGAGACAGTCCGCTTCCAAATCTGGTCCGGAGTCGGATCGGGACGCTCCAGTAAAGCAACCTCGGCTGCCTGTTCGCCTGGAGCCGGCGCACCGGGGCCGCTGCGAAATGGGGCATACTCGCCTGATTCTCGAGCCGCCGCAGCCATCGTCTCTGCGTCACTGCCCGCGTACGCTGTTCCGGCACGATCACCTTCTCCCGCAGGCACAAATTCCGCTGGATCTTGGACGGTGCTCAGTGGCATTCCACTGGTGTCCATCACCAACGGAGCGGCCCACTCCGAATATGCTTCTTCAGGTTCAGCGAATAGGTCTTCGCCGTTCTGTGATCGACGCCAGGCTCGCATTTCCGCAACCGTCGCCTCATTCTCGTCGGCCCAATTCAGACACTTTGTTGCATCTTCCCAGTTCAGAGCGACATAGAAAAATGACCACTTAAGATTGGCGCATTTTTCGTAGGACTTCCCGAACGCTTCCCAGACGCGGCGTCGTTGGTAAATCTGATCGCCGCTGAGGCCAACCATTTGCCCAAAATCACCGTCAGTACGCCCGCGTGCGTATTTCTTTGTCCATTGCGACGCACATTCACCGACGACCCAATTGCACTGACTAACTGCCTGGCGAGCGACGGTGATCAGGTGTTCCTCTGTTTCAGATACCACTTTGGACTCCGCAGAATGACTGTTGATTGATTTCACCATGCTATACGCAGCAAATCAGGTGATCTACCAAAGTTGGGTTGAACCTCAAAAAACTGCGGGGGTCATTCAACTCTGGCCGTATCCAACCGTCATACCGTACAGAATCCCCCAGTGCTCCGTCTCAGACGGGGAATGGCAGCAGAACAGACATCAGGGCCAGGGCAGTCTGCTGACATGGTGACCCGGCGGCTTTCGCCATCGAATTCCCTTGTTTTTGACTGCAGCAGGGTAGATGAATTGCCGATATCTGACCTATAATCGATTCGCGCCACCTGACCGGCAAACTTTGCCAGTCTTACCTGAATTTCAGGGGTCAAATTGAATTGATCACGCACGGCGCGGTAGCCAAGTGGCTAAGGCAATGGATTGCAAATCCATGTACCGCGGGTTCGAATCCCGCCCGCGCCTCTTAAAAACCCAGCGGAAACGCTGGGTTTTTTATGCGCTGCCCGGCCATCTGCAGGTGCTGTTTGTTCGTCCTGCCGTGACGACTTATTGCGGTTTCGCCGCACCAGCACGACGCCGGCGATCAGAATGCAGATGGACGCAAGAAAAAGTCCAAGAAGCTTACCGCGTCGCTCTGCATTGGATTCAGCGAAAGGGGGCGGCAAGCATCGTCAGAATACGGAAGACCATCTGAATACCCCTGATCTCTTGGTGGATGTATTGAACGGTCACGGCCGCAGTACATCACAGCTTGCGGTCGATTTCTCTGAGCACCGTCTTGGTGGGTTCCAGTTGCCGGATCTTCTCGACCGAGTCCTTCAGTGCCTCAACGTTGCGTTCCACAAGCGACAGGTTGGCATCGTTGGGAAACTGTTTCAGCAGAAATTTGGCGACCTCGACGGATTTGGTTTGAGTAAAAATAAAACGCAGATCGTCCTCGCTGAGGTTATCCGCGCCGTTCTTCAGCGCCAGCTTCGTGGCTGCTTCCTGAGCCTTTGGTACGTACTGAATCAGCTCCTTCAACTCCTCCATGTTCAGCGACCGTGTCAGCAACGTCTTGGCTGCAACGGTCGACAACATAGGAACAAACCGAGCGAGAAAAATGAGTTCCTTGTTGTCCGGCCCAGGGCGACTTTTTCTCAATCGATCCCAAAGTTCTCGCGCGATCTCCTTCTTAGGATCGTTCTTTTTAGGAGTAGCTGCTGAGCCGTCTTCAGACATCAGAACACCTTTCTGGTATCACGAGCAAACCCGCCCGGTTGAGGGCAGGAACGTCAATCCGGTTTCGAGCTGCTGTCGGGAAACGATGGCCGTGCTTCCGCGGGTCGCAACGTGAATGTAAACAAAACGAATAGTAATTTTTCTGTAAGACTCTAACCATCTTCGCCGACAAGACGTGAAAGCTGTCGGTCAATTTCTTTTTGAGTGACTCGCTGAAATTCGGCGTTGGTCAGCGATTCGGCGACTGTGCCGGCCTGTTCTTCATGGACGCGGTCAAATTCCCGAGCCAGTTCCTGCATCCAGTCCGGGGGTTCAATGCCGGAACCCAGACGCGATTCCATGAAATCACCAATTTCCTGACGCAGAATTTTGAAATTTTCAGCTGCCTCTTCTTCAGATGCATCATTGAGACCGGGACTACACCGACCAACTCGTGCCGTCATTCGATTAACAGATAACGTTGCGACGATACGTTCCTTGATGTGATCGTGCAGGGTGGGAAGCTGAACGCCATACTCTGATTCCAGCGATTCCAGTTCTTCGACCAGCGATTCCGCGACCTCACGCGTTTTGTCCGCGAGTTCCGCTTCGACGTCTGCTCCCAGATCAGTGGCCCCGAACCGTACGATCGCTTCGTGAGCGATCTGGTACGGAACGTTGTTCCAGTTAAAGCGTTCGTACAATGATTCAAGTCGCAGGAAGTCCAGCAGACAGTACAGGCGATTCCCATAGTCAGAATGAGTTGTCGTGGTGTTGTATTCCAGGAACCGGTCGAAGTTATCGACGACGGATTCGTATACGAATTCCATCATATCGGTCGCTTCATCGCGATCGATCAGCTCGGCATTGATGTCGTCAATAATCTTCACGGCCTGCACAATGCCCAGATTCTGTTCCAGTTCATCCAGCAACGATTCCGCCCCGTGATGTACGATCGCTCTGGCATTTCCAAGAGTCAGCATTCGCGTGTGGAACAGATCATCGCCGTAGGATTCGATGAATTGGCGAATCTCCGTGGCTCGGTCTTCGTCGTGCAGCTCCTCAACCACGGACAGTCTCATTGAACTACTGTGAGTCGACCACAATTCTCTGTACGCGTCCATCAGTCGCTGGATGCGTCGATAGACGTTGCGACGCTGACGTGAGGTATCAGTTTTCCAGCGACTTGAGGCATGCAGGATGGCTTCGACGGATCGAGCAAGGCCGATGCGAAACAGTCTGTCGAATTCGGTTACAGCCTGCCCCAGGGGCCTGGAACTGCGTTCCATGCGGAATGCAGTCTGCAAAAGCCGAAACGTTTCTTCCAGCAGTCCAAGCCTTGGCAGCTGACTGAGCAGCAGCCGAATCACGGCCTGTAAAGTTCGTGCCTTCAGAATGCCGGTCGGCTGTCCACCGTGCTCAAACGGAACGTACAGCAACGGTCGACGTTCCAGCGCCTTAATGAAACTCCCAAAGTTCCTGTGCACGGTCGCAGCGTCATGACTGAGAACAGCACGAAGCATAACCCACAGCTCTTTGTCGAAGGCGCGACCCTGACCAGGGAGATTTTCGCCGTCCAGCAGAACACAGCACAGCATGCGTTCTGCCATCAGAAATTCGACAGTCGTTGAAACGGCGTTCTGCATCAACAGAAAACGAGACTGCAACTGAATGTCGTATTCAATGTTTGCGTCCAGATCCGCCGAATACGTCTGTATTTCGTGATCGCGTACCTCGCCGACGAGATTCCCCAGTTCCTTCAGGAAATGCCGTATCGACACCAGCCAGCCACGAATACATTCCTGCTGCTCTGCATCCTGCGGTCCAGAGGTAACCTGCTGGGACAGTGCAACAGCCGTACTGCCCCACAAAGACCCCAGAGTATGCAGAAACTTCAAACGTGGTTCGATCTCTCGGTAGATGATCTCGAATTCTGTCGTACCGGGGCCATAACCTTCGTCAACCGTGTCCCCTTCAACTCCGTCATCCGCACTGTCACGGAAGACGACGTTGTCGTAGGCGGCCTGAAACAGATCCGACTCCTCGTCTTCTTCATCAAACAGATGGTCAAGATCTAGGCCAGCCTCAGATTGATCGGATTCTGTTTCGTCACCTGACGGATTGCGATGGCGGTTAACGAATTCCTTCAGCGACGGGACAACCCAGAAGGTGTCGGCATTGGCCTCCAGAAATGCAAACAGTCGACGCAGCATCTGCCATTGCTGAGTTCGATCAGGATTAATATTGATCGTACGAAGCAGACTGTGCAACAAACTGTGCATCGAATGCTTGCCCGATTCCAGCCCCATTTTATCCGCTTCACTGAGCCACTGCATGAGCAGCCCCAGTGCAGCCACTTCGTCATTGCGTTCGATCAGAACGTGGACCACCTGAGCAAAGCTGCGCGGTGATTCGAAGTTGCCAACATGTTCACGCCAGAACGATATGTCGCCGGCCGCCTCACCGGCCGTTCTCCATTCTGCCAGTGCTCGAGCGACATGCTGAGCTGCCGTCAATGATTCGTCGCCGCGAACCTCCGGCAGGTCAGACACAGTCGTGGTCGCATAGGTGTCCCATTCTTCAGCCAGAGTGCGAAACTCTTTTTCGACGGCCAGATGAATTTCACTTTGACCTGCGGCAGCGGCTTCTGCCATAATCGCCGACGACGCATCGAACAGCTGCTCAATCACTTCGATCAGCACCTCCACGCGGTTGTCCGGAATCGCATCCTCGCGGGCAATGAACAGGGGGAACATCCCCTGAAAGCCCAACACGTTCCACGGGTCAACGATAGCGCCACACTGAATGCCACGGTGCAGCAGGTCAATGCATTCGGTCAGCAATTCATGAGCCGCCGTCAACTCGCCGCCTCTAACGGATCGATGAATCAGCATCAGTCGTGACTGCAGTTCCGATTCGAAACGTGCAGACACGCACGGTATGACAGCGGCTTCTTCACATGCCTCTCGCTCAAACCCCAGCGACGCGTAAAATGCCGCTAGGTGCCGATGCTGCACCTGATTGGCACCATACTGTGACAGATACATGTTCAACTGATGCCGAACGTGCCCGAACGGCTGCCGTGATTCCTCTGCGCTGGCAAGCAGACGCTGACGGCGGCTGCCGGAACTCGTTTCCAGAAGCGATTGGTAGAAATGATCACGTTGACGGGCCACCATCGGCAACAGCGATGTCAGCGACACTGAAGAATCGTAGGTCTCCGGCCCGGAACCACTGATCGCCGAAGCCATCAGAATCGTCCCGGCAAGTACGGCCGAAGCGTCGAACAGACGTTCTTCTTCTGGAATCTCCGTCGTTGCGTCCATCCAGCGCTGCAGCGAATCCAGAATAATGCGACGGATAACGAATCTTCGATAGAACCCCTTTGTGTCGATAATTTCCGGATCCCATTCGCCAAACATGTAGTTTGTGCGTTTGTTCACTGGGTGCAGATGGTCATGAGCTCGAATATCCAGACTCAGCTCGTCCAGTTGTTCCAGGCTGAAATGTGCCGGTGCGGTCATGTCCTCCGGCAGTTGACTAAGGAAATCCAGAGTCGCATCGATCAGCCGTTGATACGGACCAGTGGCCGTGCCGACGTCTTGCCAGTACAGGGGCGTGGGACAAAAACGCTCGTGGTCGAAGACCTGCATTCGCCGGTCATTTTCCAGAATCGCAACGGGGCGATACCCGACGTAGCTGTTAAGTCGCTTCAGTGCGTCCGTCGTCAGCGCTGCAGCGTCGTTCCAGCCTACAGTCGTTCCGGCGCTGAGGGTCGCTTCGAAAATCCGAGCAACGAAAAGCGGTTGGCAGATATCCACCGGTTCCAGATGAAACAACAAGTCCGCGTGATGTTTTCTGTAGGCCGGAAACAACACATCGAAGGTGGTTTCGATCACCCGTGTGGCCTGATCGGTCTGCTGAAACGCAGATTCTCCGGACTCTGCCAGGTTTTGCAGTTCGCCCAGCAGATGATCTCGAACCTCGGACAACTGGACGCCAAAATCACAGACCTGAAACAGCTCATTCAGACACACGCGAAACCGAACCCCGGGGGTACCGTCTGAGAAATTCAGGTATCCCAGCAGATCGCGATAGCATTGTCTCCGAGATTCGGCTGCATCTGCATCAGGAACGGACATTAGCGGAACTCGCGGTATCTGAAAACGGGGTGCCTTATGGCAACACGATCGTTGGTTGAATTGTCGCGGAAATCGGTGTCAGGGACAGCATTGATTCATCGAGATATGAATTCCACTACAGAATCCCGCATCAAGTAACGTTTACGAGCGGCATGACATTGGACAGCAAAATCGTCATCAGAAGACTGACGCCACCAAGCACGATCAACAGCGGAGTCCATGTCTTCAATGCTTCGGTTTCACTCAGACCGCTCATTTTTGCAACAATCCAGAAGCCACTGTCATTCATCCACGAGCCAATCAGCGACCCTGCACCAATTGCCGTGCAGATGTAGACAAGATTAAAACCAAGTTGCTCCGGGGTGAGATTCATCGCCGCAATCATGGCGGAAACGGTGATCATCGCAGTGGTGCTGGACCCCTGAGCCACTTTGAGTAGTGCTGCCATACCGAAGGCAAGAAGAATTGAAACCAGACCGACCGCCTGACCGCCCTCAAACATGGCTTCAATATCTCCGGCAATTCCCGTGAGTTTCAGCATCGACCCAAATGCACCGCCTGCTGCGGTAATCAAAATGACAAGCCCACCACTTAGCAGGGCAGTTTCCAGAGCCTGCGAAAACTCCCTGCCTTCCGGTTTTCGGAGCCGCACCCACGTGATCAGCGACAGCGTCATGGAAATCGCCAGAGCCAGCGCTGCGTTACCCAGAACCGTCGTGACTCGCTTCAGTCGGTTAAACAGATTCGGCACGACTGCGGCAGCGCTGACGACTTCGGTCTTTTCACCTGTTTTTTCAGTCGACAGAACCAATTCCGGACTGTCACCAATCCCTGGCAGCGCCCCCTGCACAAATAGACTCTGCGGGACCGTGAACTGTCCGTACTTCTTGTGCTGCACGTGGACAACGTCGCTATCGACCCATTGCACATTGACGACCTCTCCTTTTTCGCGGAGTGTGTCCACGACCGTATCCCCCGAGATCAGAATGACAGGAAGAACAACGGGCAGCAGAGCTTCCCAAAGCGGAACAGCCGGGCCGGTTGTGGAAGCAGCGGCTTCCGGTGAAGCGGTCTCTGTGGACTCAGCCGGCTGCAGCGATTCTATGCTGACACGTTTGTCCAGAAATCTGGAGAACAGAATCCCCGCGACAGCGGCTGGTAACGCGACAAGTCCACCCACGACGATCATTAAGCCAACTGGCACGTCAAGCGTCAGAGCCATCGCCAGCGGTCCAGGCGTAGGCGGCACCAGCGTGTGTGTAATCGCTCCACCTGCGGAAATGGCGAGCACGTAGAGAAGAAAATTTTTGTTTGTCTTGGCGTAAAGCGACCGTGCCAGAGGTACAAGAAGGTAAAACACGGTGTCGAAGAACACCGGCACCGAAAGCACAAAACCACTTCCCATTAATGCCCAAGGCGCGCGTTTGACGCCAAGGACAGAAAGAAACGCCTGCACGATCCTGTCCGCCGCGCCACTTCTCATCATCGCCTCTCCGATGACTGCGGCGAAGCCGATCACTAGTCCAATCTTCCCGGCGGCGATTCCGAATTCAGAAGCCACACGAGGAACTTTGGACGACATCTCTCCGTCAGCAAGAAAACTGACGGCAAGTGCAGCAGCAATCAACGCAATAAAAGCATTGATTCGCAGCTTGATGATCAGCACCAGGACGACCAGAATTCCAATCGCGACGATAACGAAAGATGGCATAAGCGTCGTTTTCCAAAACTGCACAATCGATGTTAAAGAACGTTGTCCGACTGATTCAAGGGCCGAACCCGCCGGAAAATAAAGTTATTTTGCGTACTCGATCGTCCGCGTTTCGCGCAACACAGACACCTTGATTTCGCCAGGGTAGGTCAGTGATTCTTCAATCGCGTTGGCGATATCACGTGACATTTTCTTTGCCTGACGGTCGTTGATCTGCTGTGAATTCACGATAATGCGGATCTCTCGACCGGCCTGTACGGCGAAGGCCTGTTCGACCCCTGGAAATCCGCAGGCGAGACCTTCCAGCTCTTCCAGACGCCGCACATATTTCTCCAGCGTCTCACGTCGAGCCCCCGGGCGGGCTGCCGAAATCGCGTCGGCGGCAGCCACCAGAACCGTATAAATATATTCTGGCCGGATATCGTCGTGATGCCCCGCGGCCGCGTGAATAACTTCTTCGCATTCACCGTATCGCTTCAACAGTTCTGCTCCGACAGCAGGATGACCACCCTCCATTTCGTGGTCAGCAGCTTTACCGACATCATGCAAGAATCCGCAGCGTCGCCCCAGGGTGGCATCCAGACCGAGCTGTTCAGAAAGAAGCCCTGTCAGATGTGCCACCTCCACAGAGTGCTGACGAACATTCTGGCTGTAGCTGACTCGAAAATGCAGCCGCCCCATCAGGTAAATCACCTTCTCGTGCAACCCTCGAACTCCTGCCTCTTCGCACGCTTCAATTCCGAGCTTGCGAATATGCTCGTCCATTTCCTTCTGAGTTTCCGCAACAACTTCTTCGATGCGAGTAGGATGGATTCGCCCGTCCTGAATCAGCTTGGCCAGTGACAGCTTGCCAATTTCGCGACGTACACTGTCAAATGCGGAGATTATGACCACTCCGGGAGTGTCATCGACGATGACATCAACACCAGTTTCCTTCTCAAAAGCGCGAATATTGCGGCCTTCGCGACCAATGATCCGACCTTTCATTTCGTCGCTGGGAATGCCAACGGTCGAAACGGCAATCTCCGACGTGTGCGCGGAAGCATAGCGCTGCACGGCCATACCAATGATCTCTCGAGACTGCCGATCGCATTCGGTCTTCACGTCCGACTCATGCTTCATGATCAGCGCACCGACTTCGTCACTGAGTTCCGTCTCCAGACGTTTCAGAAGCAGGTCTTTGGCGGCGTCGCGGTTAAGTTCACTGATCCTGTACAGTTGCTCCTGCTCGTCCTTCAGCAGCCGATTCAACTCATTCTGACGAGCTTCCATGGCTTTGGAACGGTCACTGAGCTTCTGCTGCGTTACCTGCAGCATCTTCTCTTTTTTTGCAAAGTCGTTGGTCAGCTCCTTAAGCTGACCGTCACGTCTGTCGACTTTGCGTTCGCGTTCTCGCAGGGCCTCGCGAGCTTCTTCAAGCTTCTGCTCAAGCTTTTCGCGCCGCTTGAGCATCTCTTCCTTCAGAGCAATTTCCTTATCACGAACCTGGTTCTCAGCTTCACGCTCAGCCTGTTTGATAATTTCGTCGCCGGTTCGGTAAGCGCGGCCTTTAATGATGCGGTCTGCAAAAAAACCGATCACCAGACACACGCCGCCCGCAATCGCAGGAATGGCGTAATCCATGGAATCGTCCTATTTCAAATGGACGGCTCCTGCCAGCAATCATCAGAATGATGGTTCGTCTCAGAAGGACTGTCGCTGCCCCGGAGGGGACTTGGGTACACATTGAAGTGCGCCAACAACAGCACATCGAGTTAAGCCATTCATCGGCAACTGGTTGTCGTCGCTCGGTCCTCTGACGGCATGCGTGACACAGGCAATCAACCAGCCTGGGCACAAATTTGCGATTCCTGTGTCTGGTACTTGCCGCACCCGAAATGTGTTGGCCATAGCGCAGAAACGCTGCACGATGGTCTGTGACACCGTCGTCCATACTTCCGGAACCGGACGGGCACTCGACAACAGCAGACTAAGGAAAAGCAGTGTGAGAAGTGAGAGTGACATGTAACAAAGAGAGGCAGAGTCAATTGGCTTGCAAACTCAAGGTGACTGCTGGAAACAGCGAGTCAGTCTTTTTGAGGTTCGCGGCAGGATCCGAAGACCTTGATTCAAATGTCCAGCCATTTTGACAGCAAAAAGATGACTGTTAAGATGGCAACCGTGTCATGCTATCAAAGCTGCCTGAGTGGTCAACCGGCACAGGGCATTCCGGACGTTCCGGATTGCAACAATTGCAATAGCCCCGGATTCCCCCCACCCAGGGGCTGGTCCTGATGGAATCCTGCTGAATCCCATCGGCAACCTGCAAGGTTGAACGAAGGCCCCTGTCGATTGTGAAATCAGGGGGAGTGGTGCACTGTCGGGAATGTGCCTGTTGAACATTCGTTTAATTGCCTGCCCATCCGGGAAAGGCGGGGAACGTCCGCCGAGGCTGGGTATCTGGTAGGCAGGTCGGCAGTCTTCGAGGAAGTATCCGAGTGGCAGAATCAAGATCATTTCCTGAGCAGCTCAGGGCCGGCTACCACGATGCAAACTGCCGTCCGGAAAACGGACTGCTGCTGGCGGTATCGGGAGGCGTTGACAGCATCGCGCTGCTTCACGCAACGGTCGCAATTTGGGCTGCGTACAAGGACCGAATTGTTGTTGCTCATGTCAATCATGGACTGCGACCTGACAACAGTGACAACGACGCGGCGTTTGTTCGAGCGGTGGCCGACGATGTCGGAGTCCCCTTCGAGCTATTGACACTTTCCTGCGACAGCCTCAGGCAGGCGAGCGATGGCTCACTGGAAGAAGCAGCTCGTGACCGGCGATACGAATTCCTCACGGAAACCGCCCGTCGTCGTGATGTGGTCAGCGTCGTGACAGCCCATCACATGGACGATCAGGCGGAAACAGTTCTGCACAACGTCATTCGTGGCACGGGGCTGCGTGGTTTGCGAGGAATGCAGCGTTGCCGGTCGCTGGCTGAGGGCGTCGAGCTGGTGCGTCCCATGCTGCAATTACGACGCTGCGAAATCGCCGAGTATCTGTCCGCAACAGGGAATGCACATCGTACAGACGAGTCGAATCAGAACACTGCATTCACACGTAATCGCATCCGGCAGCAACTGCTTCCCACACTCAAAAACGATTTCAACACGGCCGTGGACCGGAATCTTGTTTCACTGGCACAACAGGCTGAACAGGCGATTCAGCTGATGGATTCCCTTGCCGAAAAGATTCTGTCAGAGGTGATGCTGGAACAGCAACCCAGTGTCTGCCGTCTTCGGCGCCACGCATTGGCAACATGGCCAAACGATGTGATTCGTCATGTCATGTCGGTGCTATGGATCCAGCAGGACTGGCCACGTCAGAAAATGAATTTTCGGCTGTATTCCAGACTGGCAGAACTGACCTGTTCACCAGACACAATTCGTGAAGACTTTCCAGGAAACGTCCACGCCTGGTGTTCCGACGAAATCGTACGACTGACTCGAAACGATGTCGCTGACAGGTCGCCAACCTGAGCTGTTGGCATTGTCGCCCCACCGAATACGAGTCCGCGATTCGTATTACAGCAGAAGATGCAAAAAAAACGGGAGCGGCGATTGAATCACCACTCCCGTCAGCTCAATAGAGTGCCGGACAACCCGTGTCGCCAACCTACGCTTCAGAAAACTCGCCCGCTGCAACTTCGGCAGCTTCTGCATCATCGTCACTGATGGTCAGTGCGCGATAACCACCAATGCCCTTGAAGTACAGCAGCAGCAACAGGTAAATACCGGCCATGGCTGCAGGAATCAGTGAATCCGTTCGCAGAACGTGGCGATCGCCCCGTATGTCCGCTGCCGCAACAGTGGCCTGTTCTTCGGTCCGCTGTTCCTTTTCGACCTCTTTCAGGTCACCCAATTTCGTTCCGTTCAGGCCGGTAACTTCCGCAAACCCGAGGAATTTACTGGGAGTGTCCGATTTGTATTCTTCGTACAGTCCCTGATCGACCTGGGCCAGTTCCTCAGCAGCATAACGGTCTTTGAAATACCCAAGACCAGGTGAACCAATCAAACCGGCTGACATCATCCCGATGCCGCCCATGATGCTGATGGCGACAGCACCGGTCCGAGGAAATCGGTCGGAAGCAACGGCCAGCATTGTCGGCCAGAAGAATGTTTTACCAATAGCGTAAACGGAAAGCGCTGCCACGGCGCCACCGAACGCAGTGATACCACTTGTCAGATTCAGGCCAATGCACCCCAGAACTGCGCAAATACACAGGATCCCCATGGGTGAAAGCTTCAGCGTCTTTTCGATCCAGTGTGCACAGAATCGAAGGGCAAACATCACAGCCGAAGTCCAGACAAACAGAATTTTCCCTTCACCCGGACTGAGAATGTTTCCGGTGATATTCTGTGCCCATTGGTCAGTACCGAGTTCGACAGCACCGACCAGAGCATGGACACAAAACAGAACAAACAACAACCAATGGCCAATCGCACCTTTAGTCAACACTCCAATACCAATCAACAGGGCAAGGCCGGTCCCGTATGCAATTGGATCCGCAAGCCCCAGCGTTTCCTTGCAAAACAGGGCAACGAAGTAGCTGATGACTGCACCACCAAGGATTCCGACATCCTGTAACATCTCGCCCAGTGACAATCCTTTTTCAGATGCCTCTGACCGTGGAAACTTCTGTCCCATGAACATGATGCCGTACGCGACGGTCGGAATAAGATAAAGGGCCAGCTGTGGCTTCCATCCCCAGGATTCGCCGAGCAGCCACCCGGCAATACCGCCGGCGACGAGGCCGGCGGGCCAGCTGGCGTGGAGAATGTTCAGATAATGTGTTCGATTGTTTGGAAACAGAGTCGCGACAAGTGGATTGGCCACAGCCTCAAGAAGTCCGTTCGCGAGCGCAAAAACAAACATGCCCCAAAACAGGAAGTCATAAGCATTCTCGGGAGTCGATGCTCCGAACGTGACGAAGGCAGAAACGACATGACAGAAAAATGCTGCCACGACCAGTTTGCCGTAGCCGATTTTGTCGACGATCACGCCGCCAATAATGATGCCAAAGCAAAACCCCGTGAAACCGGCACCGCCAATCAGGCCAAGTTGCGCTGACGTGAATCCGTAGTCAGCCTGCCAGTTCGCGAAAATCCCCCCGCGAATGGCAAAACCGACGCCAGCCGCAAAGATGGCCCAGAAGCCTGCCCACAGCAGACGCATAGCATTCGGTGCGACACCGGCGGCTGCGGCCTGATCGCTCGCAACCGGCTGCGAATAGGGATTTCCCCCGGGAGCTGGGTCTGTAGTCTGGTCATCACTCATGCAAAATGCCTCCTGTGTTGGTCGCCTGATCGTTAATGGGAGATTCGAAACAGCATAAACGAAGAACGCCGGAACTGTTTGGAGGTCCAGTAGCGAGTCATTCGAGGGGGTAAGTCTAGTCAGGGCATTGCCGCGTTTCCACTTTGCCGGCACTTCGACGTGAACAATTCGAAGCGATGGCATCAACCAGCCGACGCTCAGCCCAGGTTTGGCGGATTTACAGCGAATATCGTCCAATTGCCGGGACGTTGCTTGTCCTGAGCACGACTTCCACCCATCACAGCCCGATGCCGCTCTGACCGGACGGTTCCATTGCAAGACACGCCCAAACGAAGGATGACGCTCCGAATTCAACCGACCGCGGATTGACTCCTAACCGCAATCACGCTGAACCATCAAACTATGATGTGCCGGGCAGGGACCAAAGCACTGCCCGACAGGTAGAATTTTCAGTCGCGAAAATCCGAGGTTCGCCCGTCAGCCTTCCAGTTTCCGCAGGACTTTCAGCAGCTCGTCGGCCGTGGCTCGGTCTCTGAGCGTGCCATCGATGACGGACTGCACGTTGCCCTTGCGATCAATCACAAAGTTGTCGAACGTCATTCTCTTTGTGCTGTACGCTTTCGTCGATTTCTTATCCAAGTCAAAAGTCAGTGTAAATCCGGTCTTCGTCTTGTCCCTGATCTTCTTCAATCCGTCGACGCCGTCCTATTCTTCACGGAACACAAAAATTATCTCGGTGTTCAACGCCTTGAAGTCGTCGGACTGCTTTTGCAGCTGAACCAGCTGCCTCATGCAGTGGGGGCACCAGTTCGCACGACTGAACATCAGAGCGATGTTTCTGTCGCCCGCCTTCAGCCTGTCTGACAGTTTGAATGTCTTGCCGTCAATGCCGGTCACAGTGAAGTCAGGTGCAGGCTTTCCGGTCTTTACGATCGCAGGCTCGTCGGCAACGACGGTTGTCGCGAATCCAATCGCAGTAAATGCGAGTACACTTCTGGCGAGCATCATTCGCGCCCTTCCTGTTCAAACGGAGAGTTAAGATATCCCTGCACATTCTATGAATGTGCTCAAACTGCAGAAAGTGAGCGAAACCACAAAACCTTCCGAAAAGATGAAGGAAACACTACTGCCACCTTCAATTTTTCAATCTCGATCTTCAGGGGGGAACTGGTGTGCGACGGGGTGTCCGCACACGTCATTCGCTTACGCCGCCTTGCGTCGAGTTTTCCGGGCCGCGTCCGTCAGACGGTATTCGATGGTGTTGCCCTGCTTACCGCGGGCCTCGATAAATCCCATCTTTCTGAAACAGTAGGCCGCTTTCTGTGCCAGCCAACGTGGCATATCTCCCTGTTCCGACATCTGCGCCGTTGTGAACGCATCAGGCAGCATTAGTCCCAGGCTCTCCCAAAGCGCCTCGGGTGTCCTGAACGAATGTGTTTCGATAACGCTGACAAGCGTGCGGTCCTGGACGCTGAACTTCCTCCGCCACGTACGCTTCCGTGGCGGTACACGAATCTCTTCCTGTTCCGTCAGAAGGACGTCCAGCTGCAGATTGGGATGCGGAAACGCCTGAGTAAAATGCACCAGTTCCAGAAACACATCCGCGAGGGTCTCATGAGCGGGACTATATCGACGGCTCTGGACCCTGCCGTTTCGCCGAGCTTTCTTCAGCAGTTTCTTCTTCGCCGCCAGCGGCTTAACAACGACCACCTGATGCCGCTCCGTCAGCTTGCGGATCTTGTCACGAATCGCCGGCAGTGAGGCACATTGAACCTCAATCAATCGCCCCTGTTGGTCAACAGCATCAATGCGAAAACCATCGACCTCGACTTCGTGTCGGCCTTTATCTGCGACATAGTGCAGTTTCAGTTGTTGATGCAGCGACGTGGCCATGCGCAGGCAGATGCGGTGGTTCCGGAGACCTGGAGAAAGTGCGTCAAACCGTACTCGAAACTGCCCCAACACAGCCAGACCAAATCCAACCGCCAAAACTCTCAGAACAGCTGACCGGACGCTGCAGGGAAATGCGCCAAGCACAACAGGATCGCAGGACCTGTCAACTACCGTTCGACGGCGCCGGAGGCCGTTTGAGCGGCCTCTTCCAGTCGCCCTCGCGCGTGATCGGCCCATGGACCTCGAGAATCATGATGCAGATATTTCTCCCAATAGACCACGGCATCGTCGTTCCGCTTCATCTGGTCCAGAAGTTGTGCGTAATGCAACAGCGCATCAGGGTTGCCGTCATGAATGGAGATCGCAGTGATCAGCGCCTCCTCGGCCAGCTGCCAGTTCTGTCGGGCCGTTTGCAGACAGCCAAGCTGAGTCCAGGCTTCGATAAAGTCCGGCGCGAATTCAGTGGCGCAGTGATAACGTTCAATCGCGGCTTCTGTCTTTCCGGAACGATAGAGTGCGTCAGCCATGTGAAAATTCACATCGGCCGGATCGGGACACGCAGGCCCCGATTCTTCAGCGGAGAACAACTGAGAATCTCGCAGCAGGGCGTGTTCGGACGCCAGTAAACTCAGGCAGTTTCGGAATGCATTCACGGCCGAATCAAAGGCGGCTTCTTCGGAAAGTCGGCAACCTTCACTGAACCACTCGTCGGCCGTCCATTCGCTCATGCTGCGATCGTCCAGCCGCAGGCGTGCTTCGGCGAGCGACAGCGTTGCCAGCTGATCATCGTCAGAAGACGGGGCAGGTCCCGCCTCCCGCCCATCGTCTGCCGCTTCCCGCTCGGTCGGAGACACATCGTCGTCACCGCAGTGAAGGGACAGATCCGGCGTCGTGTCAAAATCCAGCAACCGTTGGCCGGTTCGAGGAATCAACACGCCGTGTGCATCTCGCATCAGAACTTTTTCGTCCTGAACCAGCAATGTCAGCTGGGCCAGCGAACGATCTGTTCCGGCCAGTGTCCGGCTCAATTCCGAAAGGCTGTTTTCGAGACGTTCGGGTGTCACGCCCTCATCAAGTAAACGTGCCAGACGCTGCGCACTGGCGACCTCACGATAGTCAAAGTATGGACAACGGCCGACCACACGAACCGGACGAATTAACTGTATCCGAGCCCAACGACGAATCACGTTTCCGGGCACACCCAACAGCGTTTGCAGCATTGCGGGTGTGTACGATCGGTGAATTTCATCGCGACGTTCGATAAGATTGATCAGGTGCAGCCAGTCTGATTCCGCAACAATTCGGATGTCGGCGCCGTCGGCGGTCAGCTGCGTCGCGTGAGTGAGTTTTTGTGAAGCGGCCCCGTCTTCTTCCAACGGCCAGCCTTCTTCGCCAACAACCAGCATCGACACGCTTCCGGACATCGACTGAACAGCTCGACCTCCGTTCAATTCCACCAGGTCACCGGCTTCGCGGTGCACCATGGATGCCAGAGTGCCGGTAAATGTAACGCACTCGCCTGACAACGGCAGTGAGCTGCTGAGTGAAGGCTGCTCGCGTTCGGAAGATCCTTGATCAGACATCGTCCTCATTCATTCCTTTTGATGCGGGACGGCTCGCAGGCCGGTTTGAGCTGACGCTCAGAATTAAATGCACCGCTTTCGCTGGTCGTTAAACTGGCCTTGCTGAATTCGAATTTCGTAGTCCGGGATTCCTGGTAACGAATCTGATTTCGGCGAACATACCGTCAAATTTGGACGATGGGTAGCAATCGACGCGTCTACTGATATAAGTCTGGAAATTGGTCCGAATCGGGCCTTTTGTGCCGTCGACAGTTGAAAACCGCTGGCCACAGGCGCCGCGATGTCATTTTGATTCGGACGCTGCTGCAGCGCCTTCATCTGCCAGTTTTCAACGTCGCCACAGTATCGCCAGCCATTGCCCCTGATTTTGACAGACGACAAAATGTCCACGATTAAAGCCACTGACCCCGCTGTCTGGAATGCGATTTGCGAAGAACGTACTCGACAGGTCGATGGTCTGGAACTGATTGCTTCCGAAAACTACACCAGTGAAACCGTCATGGAAGCCGCTGGCACTGTGCTGACCAACAAGTATGCCGAAGGTTATCCGGGGCGGCGTTACTACGGCGGTTGTGAGCACGTGGACACTGTCGAAGACATTGCCCGGAGTCGTGCTTGCGAGTTGTTCGGAGCAGAACACGCCAATGTGCAGCCACACGCCGGGTCACAGGCCAATATGGCTGTGTATCTGACAGTCATGAAACCGGGCGACACTGTTCTGGCCATGGACCTCGCTCACGGCGGCCACCTGACGCACGGCATGCGGCTGAACTTCAGTGGCAAGTTATATAACACGGCCCACTATGGCGTTCGTGAAGACAACAACCTGATCGATTTTGACCAGGTGGCGGCGCTGGCAAAGGAGCACAAGCCGAAGATGATCATTGCCGGGGCCAGCGCCTATCCTCGCGAAATTGATCACGCAAAGTTTGCCGACATCGCCAGAGAACACGGTGCCGTGCTGATGGTCGACATGGCTCACTATGCCGGACTTGTTGCCGGCGGCATTCACAACAGCCCCGTGCCGGTGGCAGATTTTGTGACAACAACAACTCACAAAACGCTGCGGGGACCGCGATCAGGGCTGGTCCTGTGCCGCAAAGATTCGGCAAAGGACCTCGATCGCAGTGTTTTTCCGGGCATGCAGGGTGGACCATTAATGCACATCGTCGCTGCGAAAGCCGTGTGTTTTGGAGAGGCCCTGCGGCCTGACTTCAAGCAGTACGCTCAGCAGGTGGTCGACAATGCGAAAACGCTGGCCGATGTGCTTGTGACGGGTGGACTGCGGCTGGCTTCCGGAGGCACAGATAATCATCTGATGTTGTGTGACGTAACGGCCGCCGATCTGTCCGGCAGCATTGCCGAAGTGGCTCTGGACAAGGCCGGCATCACTGTCAACAAGAATATGATTCCATTCGACAAACGCAAGCCGATGGATCCAAGCGGCATCCGCATTGGCACCGCCGCACTGACAACGCGTGGCATGAAGACTGACGAAATGAAACGCGTCGGCGCATGGATTCTGGAAGTGCTGCAACATACCGACGACGATACCGAATTGAATCGGATTCGCGGTGCGATCGCGGAATTCGCGAGAGAGTATGCCGTACCGGGAATCGCGTAGGCAGCCGCCGCAGAGTTGCTCTTTTCACAGCGGGCCGGTTAAATGATCACGGGCAATGACGCAGTTCTGCTTTCAAGCCCGCCTGCAGCAGGTGCGCCACGTGGCTTAGCGGTGTCGCCTCAGGCCGCTGCGGCCGGACGGGTGCTACGCACTGTACTGACTGTGCCTGGAGGAACGAACTCCAGTCCGTGTTGTTTAAGTTCACGGACTACTCGATGAATCGCTTCCGGAACCCAACTGCGGTTTTCTGTCGAACGGTTCCAGTTCTCTTCATGAATTTTCGGTGGACACAGACTGCCATCGTGGAAGACGAACATACCGCCGTCATGCTTCTTCGCGTTGGCAATCAGCAGATCGACCACGCTACCGCAGTTGTGGGGTCCGACTCGAGTATCCCAGCCGTAGTGTGACAGCAGAACATGCTTCAGGCCATGGTGCCGGGCCGCTCGTCGAACAGCCATCGTGACAATGCCAAACGGTGCACGAAAATACTCAGAACGATAATCTCTCACGCCAAGTGCTGCACCTATTTCTCGGTCGCACGCCTGGATCTCATCCAGCAACGTGGCAAAGTTCTGGCGAATCGGATGCTCGTGACTGTGCGTGTGGTTGATCAGCAGATGTCCGGAATTGCTCATGCGACGGACAATGTCCGGATGCCGAACGATCTGCCGGCCCACGATACAGAAACCGGCTTTTACGGAGTGCTGATGCAGAACGTCAAGCAGATTTGGCGTGACGTTGGCTTCAAGGTTGGGACCGTCGTCAAAGGTGAACGCCACCTGTCCTGGTTGCAGCCCTGTCAGGCGTGGGTTGCGCCGCATGATGGTGAACAACGATAGCACCAGAGTCCCTCGACAGCCTTCGACATTGCAGAAGCCCATAAGAAAACTTCGGCGTTGCGCAGGTATCTGCTGTTCAGGAAGTCCGAAAAAACGGTGCTGCCGCGCAAAAAAGAGACGTATCGCACTGTGTCGGCTAAGCGATTTGGGGCGCCACGAGCCATTAGTCTCAGATCGATGAATAGGGAAAATGCTGATGCAGGTCGTGCCTGTCACTCAAATTAACAGATAACGACAACTGGTCTCCTACGCGTGCTCGAAGCTATCCGGCCGCGCCTCCGAGCTGCACCATCGGCAGCACGTCATTCAGACTGCCGGATCGGAATCCGTCCAGATCCAGTGTCACTCGACGAAACCCAAACTCCTTCAAGCGTGTCGAGACAGCCTGCCGCAGATCGTCCGCAGCAAGCCGCGAAACGGACTCCACTGGCACTTCGATTCGTGCCAGTTCGTCAGCCTCGTGCCGCACGCGGAGTTCCTTAAGGCCGGTAAACTCTTTTAGAAACGCCTCGGCCAATTTGACTCGACGAACTCGTTCTTCCGTGACTTCAACACCATATGCAATCCGACTGCTCAGACATGGTGATGCTGGTTTTTCGGCGACCGACAGATTCCAGAACCGAGCCAACTGTCGCACCTGCGATTTGTTAAGCCCAACTTCGATCAGGGGGCTGCGTACGTGATGCTCCCGTGCAGCTGTCATTCCCGGCCGGTGATCACCGAGGTCATCGGTATTGGCTCCGTTCACGATCCCGCAAACTCCAAGTTCCGAAAACTTAGAGGCGGTCACTCGGTACAGTGTATCCTTGCAGAAAAAGCAGCGATTCCCTGCGTTAGCTCTGTATTCCGGCCGCTCGAATTCGTGAGTCTCCACCTCAACATGCCGTATGCCAATCAATGTCGCCTCACTGCGAGCGATTTGCAACTCCGAAGTTGCCAGACTGTGACTGACTGCTGTCAAGGCGACAGCTTTGTCACCGAGTGCCACAACCGCTGCCTTCGCAACAACAGCGCTGTCGACTCCTCCGGAAAATGCTACGGCAATAGGCCCATATGTGCGGACATGGTCCACCAGGTTCCGGGCCAGCGTTACCGTTTCGTCTGATGTGTTCGAATTGGCCGCCATAATCGTCATGGTTAACTCATCCCTGACACGAACTCCACACGAACCAAGTGTCTGATTCCCGTCAGTGTACCCGAATTCGGTCGCAGAAGAATAACTTACGAACCTAAGCAGGTCAGCGATCGAACCGAACAATCCGAGTCCGGCAAGGGTGCCTGACCATCAAATTTCCGTTCCACAAGCCCTCCGAATACGAAACGGCAACTCGTATTGTCCGACGACGCGGAAGATTTCGTTGAACGAATTTCCGTCACTGACTGCTGACACCCCTGTCACTTTTGTTTCTGGGACCTTGACGGTCGAACGTGCGAAATCGAAAGATTCGGGGAATTTGTAAAATCGGCGCAGATGGTAGGGTTTGGGGGGCAGAATAACATGGATAGATTGCTCAAAATACGGCACTAACGGCTAGTTGCGGCATAAGCTAGGGGTGTAAAACTGGGTTCAGGTCGCTTTTGCCCATGGCAGCAGTGAAAGGCTCGTTTGCCCCATGCTTAAAGCCTTACAGCTACGCGTCACATGCTCTTAATGACGTGTTGTGAAGCCGCGGAGCAGACGAATTGTTGACCGTGAGACTCATTCAAGACATTTTCATCCTGCCAAAGGGGCCGACGGCATGCCGACAATAGCCCGCTTAACTCGTTTTTCGATTCCACACGTGGTTTTCCCAATGCCCTGTCAATTTCCACGATTTCTGTTCTTCCTGACGGCCGCCACGATCATTTTGAGTCCCGTCAGCGTTGCAAACGTTCAGGAAGATGATTCCGTGCCTGCTGCCGCGCAAGAAGATGCCGACAGCATCGAAAGCTGGGATCGGTTGATCTACGTCCCGTTCAAGGAGCTTCGGAAGGTCTTTGACAACCAGAAAGCCTCGGCTGTTATTCCATATGCAGAATACGTGCAGCTGTTACGCCACTATCTGCAGCAAACAGAGGATCCTGCAGCATCACTCGATGCGATCATCACGGAATCTCGTTTCAGCGGCACTGTGGAAAAGGACGTTGTCCGCATTCAGGCGGAATTCAAAGTCACCGTCCTGCAGGAAGAAGGCTGGGCCGTGGTGCCGTTGAACTTAGGAGAGGCGGCCGTCGGGAAAGTGTCGGGCGATGACGAAAATACTCTGCTGCAGGGCATTTCGAAGGGACGTTACAGACTGTTGCTCAAGGGAGCAGGGCCGCATACGGTGACACTGGAACTGTTAGCCACCGTCAGAACATCGCCGGAGAACCGGTCCTTTCAGTTGAACTGCCCAGCCGTCGGTATCAGTGAATTGACACTCACGATACCGGAGCCGGATCAGTCCATCGAAGTCAGTCCATTGCAGGTGCTGTTACCAGCGGATGGCAGCAATGACAAACAGACGGTCGTGAAGGCGAGTCTGGGAGCAACCGAGAACTTTCGTGTCAGCTGGAATCCTGAGGCGGGCGCCCGCCCCATCATGGATCTGCTTTCGAGTGTCTCCAATCACACAGACGTTAGGGTGGAAGCAGGACTGATTCAGACAACCACAACGCTTGATTACGAGATCCTGCGTGGAGAACTGACCGAAGTTTCAGTGAAAGTTCCCGTTGATGCTCGGATAATCGACGTCGTTTCGGGTAATGGTCGAATTCGAGCGTGGAAGGCGGAATCAGGCGACCAGCGACAGCTGGTTCGTATCGAACTGTTAACTCCGGTGACCGACCATTTTCAGGTTGAAATTCAGACTGAAAGAGTCCCCGACGGCGATACGTTTCAGCTGGTCGGCCAGGACGATAATGGGAAATTGC
Source organism: Fuerstiella sp. (assembly GCA_029247265.1). Lineage (GTDB taxonomy): Bacteria > Planctomycetota > Planctomycetia > Planctomycetales > Planctomycetaceae > Fuerstiella. Next base: position 37,280 of record JAQWLN010000276.1, on the reverse strand, counting down.
AGGGAATCCATGCGGATTCGGTCGTACGTGAATCCGGACGGGTCGTCGTCACGTCAGACGCATCGCTGACGACAATCGTAACATCACACTCTGGAGTGAAGCGAATCGATGTCGGGTCGCCAGAGAAGGGCCTTACCGTCCAGGGACGACAGGCATGGGAATTCAGCGGTACAACAGGTCACCTTGTGCTGCAGACACGGCCCGTGGAACCACGTCTTCTGGTTGATCAGAACAGCCGGATCGTGTTCGGTGACGACGAACTTCGATTGACGACCCGGCTGACTTACACCGTCGAGCGGGCAGGGGTCTTTCAGCTTGAGCTGACGTATCCGGAGACACTGACCATCGACGACGTGCGCGCGGACGGGATGAGTGAGTTCAACGTTGACAAGGCGTCCGGCAGACTAACGTTGTCTCTTGTGCAGAAACGCATTGGTAAGATTGACGTCGATATCTCGGCGCATCAGACTTTTGATGCGGCGGCAGAGGGTGTGGAAACCGACATCCCCACCATCGTTCCCGGTGGAGTAGAACGCGAAACCGGCCAAGTCACATTATTCGCGCCGCAGTTTCTGGACGTAGCGACCGTCAGCGCGAAGCTGCGCGGAGTTTTTCCGGCGGAAGCGGCTGACCCTCGAGCCATTGGCCGAGCCGTTCGTGTTTCGTCGTGGAATTACACTCAGCGCCCGTTCAGTCTTGCCGTTCGCACATCGCCACGCCCCGCCCAACTGGCCGCCAGCATCGCGACAACGGCGAGCGTCGATCCGGACGTAATCAAGATCAGCAGCATGCTGCAGTTTGAGATACGAAATGCTGGCATTGATACTTTTCGGATTTCCGTGCCAGAATCGATTGTTGACGACATCCGATTTCGATCATTGAATGCTCAGCACGTAATTCAGCAGCGTGACAAGGCGGCGGAAGGGATCGACGGCTGGGTCACATGGACACTGGTTCTGCAGGACGAAGTCACCGGCACAGTGAAGCTGGGGGCCGACTGGGAGATCTCCGTTCAGGAACTGGACGACGCCACTCAAGTTCAGTCACTCGTGCTCGAACCGGTCCGAATTCTGCCCCCGTATTCTGCAGAGCAGGGGGATAGACGTAAGGTGTCACTGACTCAGACGCGGGGCGAACTCCGATTACTCCGTCATGAGTCACTTTCCATTTCGGCAGAAGGAGATGGCGAAACGATCGAACACGTCGATGTTCGCGAGTTGGAACTGCTGCCGCGGGACGGCTACCTGGCCTTCCGCTACTTTTCCCAGCCCGCCACTGCAACAATCCGCGTTCGCAGACACGAGATCCATGAGGTTGTCAGCACTGTCGTTTCGCGAGCCGCCGTCGAAATCGTAACAGACAAACAACGTCTGGCCAATTACCGCTGCCGCCTGAGAGTCACAACAAGTGAACGACAGCGTCTGCGAATCGACGTACCGACCGGAGCAGATCTGCAGGCACCGCTGTTGAATTCCAGCCGCACAACTTTTGAAGCTACGGAAGGTGTGGAAGCAGTGCCCGGGTGGGATCCATACTTCGTCAACATCAGCCGCAGCGGAACTTCGGACGAGGAATTCCTACTTTCATTTCAATTCCGCTGTCCGATTTCGCTGTCCGACAGTTATCCCTACGAAGGGCGAGGCAGCAAACAATCGTTCCGAGTGCCGCTGGTTGGCAACGCTGATGGCGGAACGGTCGTACAACAGACTCGCGTCGCCATCTGGACGCCTAAAGACGTTTCTCTTGTTGGAGAACCTGAGAACTGGAATATCACGGGTCGGCAGACATGGTCCTTCTGGAACCCTTTGACATCGCCGACAACAACACATGAAGCCGCAGCGTTGAATACGTGGGTCGGTGAAGGCAGCGGTGCAGCCGACTTCGCTCGTCAGGGAAATGTCTCGGTGTATCGAGCGCTTGGTCGACAGAACATGGTCTCGGTGGTCTGGTGGAATCGCCCGTTTCTTGTCGCCATTATCAGCGGTGCACTTGTCTTTGTTGGCTTCATCCTGAGACGTACAACCTGGGAAAATCGAATTACATTGACGGTAACTGTGTGTCTCGGCGTGGCCGTTTGGTCGCTCAAAGACAGCTCTGAAACACTGCAGTTCGTATCGGCCGGATCGCTGGGGCTGGTGGCCGTAGCAGGAATCTGGTTAACCGGGTTGTTTCTGGGACACAGTTCAGGAGCTGCATCGAAATCCGAACCCAACCGTCAGGATCCACCGACAGAAACTCAACCGGTCGGCGATAATACGCCAATGCCGCCCACTGATTCGCCGCCCGTCGTGAATCCTATCGCTCTCAAAACCGCTCCATCCATTCCACCGGCAGCGGTCATCCCGTCTCCGGACGTAGCGAAGTGGATGAATGACCTGATGGGAGGCAAGTCATGACCGATTCCCATCCCACAGGAAACGCAGCATTCAGCCCGGAGCAAAAAACAAGGGGAAGATTCAGTTCGGCGATGACTGTCGTGACGCTGCTTGTTGCCGTCACGACAAGCGGCGTCCATGCACAAGACGAAACCTCTGAGCCGAGCCTGGGACGACAGAGTTTTATTCCGGCCGACCAGCTTGACGCCATTTTTGAGCGTTCACCGCGCGGCGTTATGCTACCGCGGGCTGAGTTTCAGGACCTGCTGCAGAAGGCGCAGAAAGCACAAAAGAAACGTGCTGCGATCCCCGCACCGATGTTGATGCGGTCCGTTTCCTATGAGGTCGCACAACGCGGAGAACATGCAGTCGTGGAATTAACGATTGACGTCGAGCAGTTCGCCGACGAGTGGCAAACCCTTGACATACCCACCGGTAATTTGTTGGTGGAAGATGCGACGATTGATGATAACCCCGCAACACTCGGTCGCGATTACGAACAGACTGATACCGTTGCTGTGTTTCACCGAAACCCAGGTCGCTTCTCTCTGAAGATGACTCTGTCCACCCCTCTTGGCAACGTTGGGAGCGATCGAGTTGCCGCCTTTCAAGTGATCAAAGACACAGCAGCAGAGCTAAGTGTGGTTTGTCCGGCGGAACGACACCTGGAGATCAACGACCTTCAACTGCAGCGTCCTGACGATCCGAGTCAGCCGGCCACCTATCGAATTCCGCTTAATTCCCGTACCGACGCGCGTCTGAAATGGACATCGCGTCAGAAAAAGGCCGATGCACAAACACTTGTATTCGCCCGCACAGATGCCCAGGTTCAGCTTAGTAGCGACACTTTGCGGTGGACGTCAGAAACGCGACTGTCAGTATTCGGAAGTTCAATTAATCAGCTGGTGGCTGTAGTCCCCGCGTCGCTGGAGATCACGTCGGTGGATTCGACGGGGCTGGAATCGTGGAAGCTGGAAGACGATCCGCAACGAAAGAACTTCACGCGACTTCTGTTGTCGTATCGCCAGCCGTTTTCGGATGACCGCATCGTGAAGCTATCGGCAGTAGCCCCGAATCAAACCGAACGTGCGTCAAGAATCCCGTCAGTTGAGTTCGTCGACATTACGTCTCACACCGGTCGGCTGTTTGTTGCCCATGAGCGCCAGTTGCGACTGATGTCAACAGTTGGCGGAGGGATTCGGCAGTTGAGCACAGCCGAAGCTGAAGGAGCACGGCCTCAGGACGAAGTGTTCGATTTCTGGATGCAGGATTTCCGATTACTCGTAGCCGTCCGCCCTCGGGACCGCGAACTCTTCGGCGAAGTCAACTCCGTACTTTCCGTCATCGACACCACGGCCTCTTTTCAATGTGAAATCACGATAGAGACATTGAACGCGCCACTGTTTGAAGCAACGTTGACACCGCCGGATGGGTGGCAGGTTGGCGACATTTCCACTGCTGACGGCATGCCACTGAAGTGGCGAGCCGGAGCCACAGCCAATCAGCTTGTTGTTAAGCCGGCGACTCCGGTTGAGCCAGGCAGGTTGTTCAGCCTCTCTGTTCCGTTTATACGAACAATATCGGATCCCGACGAAACGCAGACGCTCACTTTACCTGTCGTGACCGTAGCTGACACGCTGATCGTCGGTGGCACCTATCAGGTGTCGGCGGCAACAGATCTCAACATCGCGCCGATTGATATGGTTGGACTGTCACCAGTCGGCGATGAAGACGGCACACTCTTGTTTCGTACGCAGGGAACCACTTATTCCGGAAAACTAACTGTCACAAGAAAGCCGGTTCGAATCTCCAGTCGCTCTGTACTGCGTTCATGGATGGACACTCGACAGAGTACGATTGAGGCCATTGTTACGGTCGACGTCACGAATGGTACGACTCGAACATTAGAACTTACGCTGCCCGAGGCTCTGGGTGAACAGGTCCGGTTTGACGTTGTGTCCATCGCCCAGGTTCCCGGTTTCAGCGACCCTCAGGTGCCGGCGGCGGTAACGATTTCAGAACAGACAGCCGATGTTGCAGAGGATAATGATCGGACGTTCTCATTGACGTTTGACAAACGGGTTACTGGAGCAATCACTCTTAAAACCCGGATTCAGCGGCCGCGCGACGATGGGCGTGAGTTGACCGTACCATTTGTCAGGGTAAAAAACGCCGTCCGGCAGCATGGGCTGCTTGTGTTTGAAGCGTTGCCGGAACAGCGACTGTTTCAGGCCGACGGGAATGCGGCCATATCCGGTTTGACCGTCGCAGATGCTGGTCTTGTGGAGCCGCCACCTGAATCTTCCGGCCGCCGCGTCGCCCTTGTGTATCGTTATATCCAGCCAGAATACTCGCTGAACCTGGAAGAAGCCCGATTCGAGACGCAAACAGTTCCTTCAGCGGTTTGCGAACAAATGGCCAACGTAAGTCTGTTAAGCGAAACAGGCACCATTCAGCGTTCCTGCACCGCCAGTTTTCGCTGTGTGGGTGTTCAGACCCTGCGATTCACACTGCCTCAATCCGAACCGTCGTTCCTGTGGTCAACAATTCTTAACGGCGAAGCCGTCGAGGTACGACGTGACGAGGCTGATTACCTGGTGGCGATCCCCACAAACAGCGACCAGACCGAACATACGCTGGAGATCCTGTTTGAATCCACTGCGAGCGACGCTGCAGGCTTTGGCACAACCACTCAACAATCTCTGCGACTGTCCATCGATACAGATGACGGCAAGGCGTCGCCGATTGACGTATTGGAACAGAAGTGGGACGTTCGCTACCCGGACAACATGATGATGCTGGCTCATGACGGCGGCTTTCATCCATTGCACCCTCTGGAACAACCTGGTTGGCTGCAGTATCTGGCAGGTGAGTTTCGTCTGCCGACTCTGCAAAGTACGACCACCCGATTGATGACCGTCGGCATGATCCTGCTGATGCTGTTTGTGGGAACAGTTCTGGTCTGTCGACGTCGCTGGAAGAGTCTGGCCTGCAGTTGTCTGGCGTGCGTTTGCCTTTCCGTAGCGTTGCTCCTCTTGTCACTGGTGGGCGGCCGCGCGCATCACAGACTTGATGCACCAACATTCATGGCGGATTCGTCCGTAGCCGCCACTGCCGCTGTATCCGGGGAAGGGGCAGGCATGGAAGAAGTCGAGAGTTTTGCAATAGAGCCAAAATCTCTCGTGCCTGGTGACATTTTCGAGTCGGAGATGGCGGAGTCAGCAACTTCGGAAGCAGTCACTCGAAATGCAGCTCCTTTCGGAGAGCTGGAACAAGAACACATCGCCCGGGATCAAGCGATTCAGAAGGCCGAACAAATGCTCAGGTCGACAGAGGCCGCAGCAGTCGGAATTGACGGTGGTGCTATGGCCGGCCTGGCCGTGCAGCACAATCAGGACACGCCAGCGGCACCACTGACGCCGGAAGGTATTGTTTCGATACAGAATAATGATTGGGATTCCGACGGCGCAGCACCTCAAGCGGCTGTAATCGCGGGGATGGGCGGCGGCGTTCCGCTCTCCAAACGCTCGGGATCTGCTCGTCTTTCGATTCGGGCAGCAATCGCTCAACCCGTCGACTACCGTTCACTGCAGTTTCGCTCGATTGGCACAGGACCAGATGCCGGAACGCTGCAGGTCGTTGTCCAGGGCAGGAATCACCTAAGCGCGCTGCGATTGATTGCAGCATCCATCGTCGTACTTGTCTGCTTGGCGCTCTCGCGATGGTCGCCGATGGCCAGAACATGCACCGGCCTGTTTTTGTTTCTGCTGGCTGCGGCTGTCGTGCCTCTGCTGCCGAATCAATGGCAAAGCGCAATCGACGGCGTGGCCATCGGCACGGCCACGGGCATCGGGATATGGATCTTCATGGGAATGACAGCTGTCTGTCGTTGCTGTCTGTCGTGGTGTCGTAACAAGGGCTGTTGTGGATACCTTAAATCCCGCAACGCCACGATTCCTACCAGCATCCTGTTGTTCGTCGTGACAGTCTCGCCAAGCGAAGCGGCTCCTCCACCGGAGACGGATAAAGCACCTGTTTCGGTCCTGCCGGTCAAAGACACCGGCGTTTCACGTCCGAATGTTGTGCTGCCTTACGCGCCTGGACGTCCAGAGCTGCTGGCAGACCGGGTGTTCCTGCCGCGCGATGAGTTTCTCAGGCTGTATCGTTCGGCCTTTCCAAACGAATTGGGTAGCCAGCAGACACCTCCAACGACGGGAGTTTCCGCTGCATTCTACAAGAGTGTCAGCCTCAGACAGGTAAAGGATTCAGCATGGTCACAGACGTTTTCTGCAAGATACATCGTTCGCAGCTTTTCTGATAAACCAGTCAACGTCCCACTGCCGATCGGCAAAGTTGCCATCCGTTCCGCGCAGCTGGACGGCTCTGCCGCCATCCTCCAGGGGAACTCCATTGCGTCAGCCGTCCCGCAATCTGCGAATCAACCTGTTCAGCAGGTCAGAAACGTCCAACAGCAGCTACAGCAACAGACTCCTGCGAAGATTGTTCCTCCGACCGGCAACACCACCATTTATTCCATCCACATTCCGGCTAAAGGGGTCCACGTGCTGGACGTCGTGTTTGAGGTCCCCGCCACCGTCGAAAACTCCATCGGTCACTTGACGCTTCCGTTGCACCCGGCCCCCGCAGCGGCCGTTCGGTTCGATCTTCCGGAAGACGAACTGGAAGTCCGGGTCAACGGCCGCAGAAACACATTTCGCACAAGTGGTCGGCAGGTCGTTGTCCCGGCATCTGCCGCCACGGACACACGAATTGAATGGCGACCGGCCAGCACTCAGAACGTAACTGATACAATCTTTCATTCCACCGTAAACACAGCGCTAACGATTAGTGATTCAGGCCTGACTCTGCGGTCGTCCATCAAGATCAATTGCCGCCAGGGACAGTTGTCCGAAGTTGATATTGCTGTGCCGGGCGATTACCAGATTCAGCAGATCGACGGCGCCGACGTGGCTGGATGGAGTCCGGAGTCTGTTCCCGCGCCAATCGCAGACATCGATCAGCTGCCAGCGGACGCGGGCCATCCCGCCTCCCGCACGTTGCGGCTGTTGTTCAAACAACCTGTCGAAAACCAGACATCGGTCAACGTGACCCTGTTCAAACGTCAGCTGACGTCTGCCGACAAAGCGGATGTACCTGTGCCTGTTCCGGCAGTCAAAGCGTCATCCCGTGATTCAGGAAACGTCACCATCCTGGCAGGCCGTGAACTGGAAGTGCGAGTCGACTCATTATCCGGAGTCAGTCAGGTCAATGCCGCCGAATCTCGGCTTCCGGCAGGTGCAGACGAAAACCTGCGTCGAGTTCTTGCGTGGCGGTATACACGACATCCGGTTGCGATCACGATCAAAGTTTATCGAAGGGCAAATCGTCTTCAGGTCGCTGCGTTGCACGCTGTTCAGCTGGAATCACAGCGACAGCTCTGGACCAGCCTAATCACCGCCAATATCCTGGGAGCACCGCGTCGACGACTGGAAATTGCAGTCCCGGCCAATTTCCTCGCTCTGGACGTGAGTGCAAATGGACTCGACGACTGGTCGTTTAGTCAGTCACCGGAAATCACTGACTCAAAAACCCTTAACATCCAGTTCGCCACGGCAAAATCCGGAGCCATCAACGTCATCATTCAAGGGCAAACCGATCGCGGCAGGGGCCGGTCTGAGGCCAATCTGGTGCCGCCGCGGTTGGTGGGCGCTGATGAATCAGGCACGACGCTGAGCGTCTGGCTGGATGCCTCTTCAGAGATCGCCGAAGCGAATGCCGGCGATTGGAAGCGAGTCGGAAGTGGGACAGCCATCGACTCCAGAATCCTCATACTGCAGGCCGAGGCGCCCGACATTTCCTTTACCAATGCCACCACAACACCACGGTCGATCACATTATCACTGCGACAGGCGCCTGCGTCACTGATCGCGGAATCTGTATCGGTGACGAATGTCACAGACACGTCCGTCGAACTCACTCTTGGTTTGAACTGGCGAATCGCCCGTGCGGCAACGCGCGAACTTTCCTTCACACTGCCGCGAGAGCTCAGCGACGTGTTTGATTTTCAGATCCCAGGGCTGCGTCAGCTTCAGAAACAATCGGTCGACGACGATCGGGTGGAATTCACAATCCATCTGCAGCATCCCGCCAGTGAACGTTTCTTCGTACTGGGCACGGGCACGCGGCCGCTGCCGGATTCACAGCAGATTCAGGCGCAGCCTCCACAGTTCCTTGTAAAACAGAGCAACAGAGCGTCCATCGCCAACCAATCGCACTTCTGGGTCGTCGTCAACCAGTCTGCGGGACTATTAGAAGCCGTCGACGTCAACACTGACGGCGACGACGTGTCTGCCGATCAGATCAAGACGAATATTCCTGCCGGATTTCTGCAGCAGTCCGTTGCCATCCGCCGACTGCGCAGCGACCGTCCTAACTCAGCATGGCAGCTGAAATTTCCTGAACGTCAACAGGTTTCGCCTGCCGTCATTGCATTGGCTGCCCACACAACCGTCATTGCGAAAGACGAAACCTGGCGTTCTCAGCATGTACTGCAGGTGCGAAATGAGTCGCGTCAGTTTCTTCCGGTCGTATTGCCTGAAGACAGTCGTTTCCTGTTTTGCCTTGTCAAAGGAAAACCCACTCGCATCGTTTCTCGATCGGAAAACGATGTGACACTGTTTCTGATTCCTGTCCCTCAATCGGGCGAAGTGTCTACACCATTCGAAGTTCGCATCGCCCTTGCCGGCGCGCTTCCACCAGTCGGGCACGACCTGACCGGAGTCAATGTTGGAATCCCCGTTCCCGAGTTTCCTGAGTATCGCGACTTTCCGGACTACGGGGTGACGGTGATGCGGAATACCTGGAGCATTCATCTGCCCGACAACTGGCACAGCACACCGTTCGAAGATCCTCGCCACACCAACGTCGTGATCGCAGATAAAGCAGACTTCGAGGACGCGTCGCTGCTGTCAGCAGTCGACAACATCAAGTCCATTATAAGTTCCGTGCAGTCCTCGAAAGGCAAAGGAAATCGTGGACGGTCTTACCGGGCACTGCAGGACCAGCAGAACATACTTTTCTCGCAACGCGGCAATACGCTGGCCGCCGAACAACAGCGAGAACAGGCTTTGGAAGAACTCGTGGGACTGGACTTTGATTTTAACGTGCAGGAGCTGCCCGGATCAGGTGATTCCGGGGGAGAAGTCAACATGTACCTGTCTAATAAAGCCCTCGGTCTGAACACGTTCAACAACGCCAACAATGCTCAATTCATCATCGGCAATGGGGCCCAGAGTGTGGAAACTCAGCGGGCACCTGCGGAATTCAATTTCACATTGCCGGCTCAGGTCGAGGCTGATGACAAAACATCGTCAACGCTCGACACGATCAAACAATTGGTACCGCAACTGAAGTCGAAGTCAGCAAAACCTTCGTCTGAATCGCAAAGATCTCAACTGCTGGGACGTCGCGAATCAAACGTCAAAGAACAGACGAACAGAGCGCGCGCCAGGATTGGGAAAGGTGCGCAAACGTGGTCTTTCAAGGAGCGTCTCAACGAAAACATGCCCCAGGGCGGTCAACAGGGGATCAGCCCACAACAAACTCAGTCGGGCGGTCGGCAGTCCGGTGCGACAAACGAATCTCGATTGTCTCGCTCCGCAGTACCGGCATTCGGCTCTCTGCAACTTCAGCTTCCCGCTGCTGCACCTCAGCTCAGCCAGAAGCCGGCTGCCGGCAGTTTACTATCTCTGAAGTTTGATATTCCGGAAGCGGGTATTCGGCATGACTTCGTCCGCACAGGTGGCAACGCAGCGCTTACTCTCACCGTTCGCAATCGAGAATCCATCGGTAACAGTCTGGGCCTTGCATGGGCCGTCGCCTGCGTGATTGCGGCCGTTACTCTGATCAGCAGTGGCAGACGCGGTGTGTCGGTATTGGTGAATCGTCTGATTCTGCTGTCGGCTCTGGCAGGACTCTGCGGCTGGTTATGCCTGACCGATGAGCTTCAGTTGCAATCGTTGTTCATCTGTGTCGCAGCTGCTATCTGTTTCAGCATCGGCAGAATCCTGGCCAGCTACCGCGCGCCAGTGACAGGCAGATAAACAAAAGATTGTAACTGCGGACGAATATCGCTGTGCAGCGGTCAGGCGACTTCACGTTCCGGCATCATCATCGAGCATCGAAACGCTGGCGGTTTTCTTTTCTGACCAACTGACCACAGGCAGCGGCGATGTCGTTGCCGAGTGAATAGCGAACGGTAGTCTTCAACCCCGACGTCTTCAGCTGAGTTGCGAACGTATCAATGGTTTCACGATCGCTGCCCTGCAGATGTGGAGTATCGTCAATCGGGTTGTAAGGAATCAGATTCACATGTACGTTCAAGCCATCGAGCCAGCGGGTAAGATCTCTGGCATCGTGCACGGCATCGTTTTCTCCCGCCAGCATCAGATATTCGATCATCAACTCGCGCCGCTGCAGACGGTTAATCTCACGAATCGCGCGATGGAGTTCGTCCAGCGAGTGCCGTTGTGTCAGCGGAATAAGTTTCAACCGCGTTGCAACATTAACACTATGCAGGCTGAGCGCCAGATTTATGTTCGGAAAGCGTTCCGCGCACCGGACCATGGCGTCAGGTATGCCGACGGTCGAAACAAGAATGCTGTGCGGCGATCGCGCGAACATTTGTGGCGACGTCAGAACTGTTAGTACATCGTACAGATTTTCTTCGTTATGAAACGGTTCGCCCATGCCCATGAACACGATGTTGTCCAGGCGTCGTTCCTCGCATGCAAGCAGCTGCCCAACCTGTAACACCTGGTCAAGAATCTCGGCGGACGAAAGATTCTGAGCGATGCCCATCTTTCCGGTCGCACAGAAATCGCAGGCCGCGGCACAGCCGACCTGACTGGAAACACACAACGTTGTACGGCCTGAGGCAATCCGCAGAACGACGGCCTCAATCAGCATTCCGGTAACGGTCTTTAACAGCAGCTTGGTGGCACCGTCGATGCTGGAATCAACACGGCGAAACTGTTCCAGGACATGCAGCTGCAGCTGATCACGGCCGGGGAAATCAGCCATCCCCGCTTCGTCCGATTCAAACTTCTTCAACAGGCGATTTCGCAGCACACGAACCAGCTGAGGATCAAGTCGCAGCGAACGTCGCAGCCGTTCGACGGCCGTGTTGTCAAAGATGCTGGTAACATCGGTCAATGTGTTGACGCCCTTAAATCCTGACAGGTAGCCATCAACTGATTTCAACAGACCACAGGATGTCAGGCAGCGTCCCGCCGGGTCTGGGCGCGAGTCAGTTTTTGACGCAGCCGCTGCATACCTCGGATCCACTGATCGTGATCATTCGTCTTCATGGCAAAGAAGTCCGCTACATCCGGATGTGGCAGAATCAGAAAACGCTTTTCGCGCATCGCCTGCACCACACAGTCGGCGACCTCTTCAGGCGTGATCACATGCAGGTGCAGATAGCGATGAATGGGATCTTCATCGTCCAGCATGTCCGTGGCCACTCCCAACGGGCAGATGCACGACACGTCAATTCCCTGGCGTCCATAACGCACGGAAAGCCACTCCGCCAAAGCAACGTCAGCATGTTTTGTGGCGGAATACGATGCAGAACCGATTTCGGTGAGCACTCCTGCCGCTGATGCGGTGTGAATCAGATAACCGCTCCCCTGTTCCAGCATCTGAGGAACGACCGCTCGAGCGGCAAACAGACGCGACATCACGTTGACGTCCCACATCCTCTGCCAATCCTCGTTCGAACTGTCCAGGCCGCCCTTCACGGTGATGCCGGCATTCGAGATGAAGACGTCAATCCGACCGCAGCTGTCGATGACAGTGTCAACAAGCGACTTCACGTCGGCTTCATCTGCTACGTTGCACGCGACAGCAAGACCGTCGATTTCTGCAGCGACGTCCTTTGCCAACGCGAAGTCAATGTCCGCAACGACAACCTTCGCCGCACCTTCCGCGGCAAAACGTCGGCACAAAGCCGCTCCGATACCTTTTCCGCCACCCGTGACCACGACGACTTTGTGGAGCGGTTCCATGGCAATTCTTCCTTGAAATGCTGAGTGTCTGAACCTGAGGGCGTACCTGCATGCCTGATGGCGTGCAGAACACTTCAACCACCAGTTCGTCGATGAGCGAACGAAGGCTTACTGGTCTGTACCTGAGCGTGCTGCTTAACGCCGGCCGTCATGACTTTTCGGCCCCGAGCAGCGGTGGATGTACCGTCATCTGATTTCTTGGCGATTTCACGACGGCGTGCCGCGTCAGCCAGCTTTTGCTTTGCAACGCGTTTTTCGCGGTCTTTTTTCTTCTGATCTTTGCTCTTGGCCACTGATTCTGCTTCCCATGATGAATAAATCCGAGATAACAATTGTACCGACAATTCCAGATAATGCGAGAGGAAGTCCGTGGCCTGGCCGTTGCCAGAAGGGTTACCCAAACCTGAGACGCCGGACCGCCAGAGCCAGCACATCTCTGGGTGCATAAAAGTCGTATTTCCGGGTCGATACTGCCCCGCCCATCCCGTCTTCGGTACCAAACAGTATGCGTGTCTGTGAATCCACCTCGCCATCAGGGTGCGGGCGGTAACGAGTGATTCCCGCGCTGAGAACAAGCATATCCTGCCACTCGACAGGCAAAACGCAGAGCGGCCTCCTGACTCCATTCCGGTGCCAGGGCGGGCAGAATACAGCCTGAGAAGATATCACCCGCTCCGTAGGTATCGACAGGCCGAACATCGACAGCCGGTTCGTGGTGGCGACCATCCGCATTTAGCCAGGTAGCGCCATTGTCTCCGTCCGTCAGAATTATCTGCGCGGGGCCAAGCGACAGCATATTGGCAGCATCGACGTCCTCGGCTCCAAAGTGACTGCGGCGGAATAACCGCGATGCAATCAACACATCGGCCAGAGGCAGCAACTGGTCCATTCCCGGTTTGACGGAACCGGCATCCAGAACCACCTTCCCGCCGCTGGCCTTCACTGTGGCGGCCGCCTTGATCGCGGCGCCGGCCGCCCAGCCGTCGAGATGCAGAATACGGACGCTGGTTAATCGTTTCTCGTCGACGTCGTCGGAATCCGGTAACGGAAACTGTCCGCGTGAATAGGCTATTGTTCGCGAGCCGGTGACACCATCAACCCAGACATGAGCAAAACCGGTGGACCACTCGTCACTGGCGTCACACTCAGACGTATCGACACCCCGATCCCGCAACGTATCCGTGATAAACGTGCCGCGTTCGTCATTTCCCCAGCGGCCGAGAAACGATGCCCCGGAACCGTAAAATGCAGCGGTGGAAAGAGCGACCGGGACGGGACCACCAACCTGTCTCCAGTCCTGGGCCACAGCGACCTTTGTGTCAGCTGCAGGAAACGCCGGCAGTTCCACGACATGGTCGACAACGACGGTTCCGATTCCCAAAATGGTCATCTTGCTTTTTTCCGACCCATTCCGCAGAAGGCTGCCACCACGTTACCCGACATCTGTGGTTTCATCAGGACACCATTCAACCGAACACGTGCTTTACCACCGGCTGCTACACGGCCCTGGCCGATTCGTTGACGGCGGCGGATTTAGCCAACTGCTGTGCGGTGTTCACCAGACCGTTCGCATCGAGTCCAAGATCAGCGAGCAGTTCGCTTCGATCTCCGTGTTGAATGAACTCATCGGGAATGCCAACAACGCAGACGCGGTCTGTTGAAAGCCGCAACCGACTGGCGGTCTCAAGGACAGCGCTGCCGAACCCACCGTTAATGGCGTTCTCTTCAATGGTGATCACGAAACCGTTTTCAATGGAACGTCGTACAATCTGTTCATCAACCGGTTTAACAAACCGAGCGTTAACAACGCCGACATCCAAACCGTTCTGTTTTAGTTTTTCTGCTGCCTCGACCGCTCGTGGCAGCAGAGCTCCACAGGCGAGGATAGTGCCGTCTTCGCCCCACGACAGAACTTCCGATTTCCCGAGCTCCACCGGGGCGACGTCGCGTTCGATTTTTTCCGTGTTCGTTTTCGGATAACGAAGTGAAGACGGAGCATCAAGTGTCAGCGCGAAGTCCAGCATCGGCTGAATATCAAGTTCATCGCCTGGCGCCATCACCACCATGTTCGGAAATATTCGCATAAACGAATTGTCAAACACGCCGTGATGAGTCGGCCCGTCCGGACCACATAACCCGGCTCGGTCCATGCAGAACACAACCGGCAGCTTCTGCAACGCAACTTCCTGAAAGATCTGGTCGAAACTTCGCTGCAAAAACGTGCTGTAGATACTAACGATGGGACGAGCGCCGGATTTCGCCATACCTCCGGCAAAGGCAACAGCATGACTTTCACAGATGCCGGTATCGAAGAAGCGTTCAGGAAAGTCGTCGCGAATTTTGTTCAACTTGTTTCCGGCACACATCGCTGCAGTCAGCACACACACCGACTCATTTTCCTGCATCGCACTGTGAACCGCGTCGGCCACAATATTTGTGTATGCGATACTCTTGTCGCTGTTAACGGGAACGATCTCGTTGTTTTCGTCGCGACAGAACGGAGCGGGCGTATGAAACTTAACCGGATCTTTTTGAGCCGGCTCGAAGCCGTGTCCCTTGTCCGTGAAAACATGCAGCAGCACGGGACCTTTAACGTCCTTGATCATTGTCAAATATCGCTGCAGAAGCTCGATATCGTGTCCATCCACGGGGCCGATGTAGCGGAAACCCATTTCTTCAAACAGCATGCCTCCGTGAAAGAATGTCTTCAACGCGTCCTTGAACTGTCCCAGCATGTGTTCGACCGGCTCGCCCACCACCGGTACTTTGTTCAACAGCCATGAGACATCTCGCTTGAGTCCGTTGTAGAACGGTGCCACGCGGGCTTTGTCCAGATAACTGGCCACCCCGCCAACGCGAGGGCAGATTCCCATTTTGTTGTCGTTCAGAACGACCAGCAGGTCTTTGTTCAGACCAGCGGCGTTGTTCATCGCTTCAAATACAATCCCGGAGGGCAGGGCACCGTCACCGATGACAGCGACCGACTTACGATCATCGGTGAACAAAAGATCGTCTGCGGTCTTCATCCCGAGCACAGTTGACACGCTGCTGCCGGCGTGGCCGGTCATGAACAGGTCGTACTCGCTTTCAACGGGATTAGGATAGCCCATCAATCCGCCACGACGACGAATCGATTGAAACTCTGAGAAACGACCAGTCACCAGCTTGTGTGGATAGACCTGATGTCCGGTGTCCCAGATCAGACGATCCTCGGAAAAATCAAACACGGAATGCAGAGCAATGCAGAGTTCGACGACACCAAGGTTACTCGCAAAGTGCGCAGCCCGGTCCGAGACGACCGTCAGCAGGGCTTCTCGAATTTCGTCAGCCAGCTGGTCCTGCTGCTTCGCGTCTAAATCACGAAGCTGCGCCGGCGATTTCAATTCACTGAGAATCTCAAATGACATCAGTGATCTCTCTCCACTATGAACTGTGCCAGCTCTACAAGGTGATCGGCCGTTTCTCCAAACGGCGCCAAAGCGTCACGCGCACCATTCACCAGAGCCGTAGCTTTTTGTCGGCTGGCTTCAACGCCAATCAGCGATGGATACGTCAGCTTGCCCAATTCCCTGTCCCGACCAGTTTCCTTACCAAGTTTGTCGTCGTTGCCGGTCACATCCAGCAAATCGTCCGCAATCTGAAACGCCAGTCCGATACGCGCCCCGTAATCCCGCAGGGATTCCCGCTGCTCAGAGGGTGCTTCCGCCACGGCGGCACCAAGTTGCAGCGCGGTGCTGATGAGCGCCCCGGTCTTCATTTTATGAATCTGACTCAATTGTTCTACGCGAATCAGGTTTTCGTCGCTGGAAGGAATTGAGGAATCGACCTGCCCGCCAGTTTCATCAACCGCAACCTGAGCAGCATCTACACTGAAAACCCCACCGATTGGGTTGTTTGTTGAGACATTTACCCCGAAAAACGCACCTCTTTCCGCCTCCAGATCCAACACCTGGCCACCAACCATGCCGCCTCCGCCTGCCGCTGTTCCCAGCGATCGCAGGCAGTCAACGGTCACAGCAGCTGAAACCGGGGCGGCTGCAAGAGTCTCAAACGCCAGCGTCAACAGTGCGTCGCCCGCCAGAATTGCCAGCGCTTCTCCATAGACAACATGACTTGTCGGTCGACCGCGGCGAAGATCATCGTCGTCCATTGATGGCAGGTCGTCATGGATCAACGAATAGGTGTGAATCATTTCGATTGCACACGCAGCGGGCAGGGCAGCGGCCCCCGTCCCGGAACACACCTCGGTGCTCATCATTACCAACACCGGGCGAAGGCGTTTACCCGTGGCCATCAGGCTGTATTCGACGGCCTCTTTCAGCGGGGCTGGCCAGTCCTGAGCATCCAGCTGCCTCTGCAGCGCATCATCAACCTGCGTCTTCAGCCGAGCGTAGTATTCCTGAAATAACTGGGCAGGCATGGAACGGCTGGTTGCCGGAGGTGCTTTTGTGTCTGGACTGCGGAAATTGACATATACGTTGCGGCGAATGGTGACAACGTTGGGGGCGAAAAGCCACCGTGACGTCCGCTATTTCAGTTGTTTGGCCGCACGTGAGGATGCAACGTCGACTCCACCAACAAGAACGCCGGAAATGACGCCCCACACACCACCCAGGGGATCACTCAAGACACAATCAGAACCGCACACCGAATCAACTGCCCCGTGAGTGCGCGTTCACAGCGTCAGGCGGAGGTAATTTCTGAGATCTAACAGATCCATTCGGAGCGTCACAAGAATTCGTACGGTAGTCCTTAAGTGCAGCAGGAACTGGCCGATCGCGGCTTCTCCATCTGGAAAGCGACGGCTGCCAGACTGATCCATCAGGAGGAGCTCGTGGCTTCGACTCATTGTCGTTGTCGCATTCGCACGACAGATTCGAATGACCGTCTTCCGGTGGCAGAATACAAAGTGAATCGGGAGTTTCTACGCTCTGCCCCGATTTTGCGGTGTGAGAGTTGGCATGGCCTACCGTCCTGATGGCAGACAGGAACGCAGAAACGCGGGGCGTTGCCCGCGCGCTTAAACGAGCTGTTGGGACGGGCTCGCAAACAGGCATCCATTTCGCTCGCGTGTCTGAGGGCCGCGGTTATCATGGCCTCACGCGGGCCGTAGCAGGAGCCAACTGCAGATGACGACAGAGCGGAATTCCGGACGCGCCGGCCGGACCGCCACCACTCAAGGCGCCACCAGGTCTGTCAGAGTTCTGATCGACTGAATGCGTTCTTCGGTCAGGCTTGTGGGAACGTTGTCGGGCAACACGGACACGTGTTTGCGGAGCAATTGCTGAGCCTGTCTGGGCTGGCCATTCTGCAGCCTCAGTTTGGCCAGTCGAAACAACGAATCGCCAACGACGGTGTCACGAAAGGCCAACTGCATGCCAGCATTCTGCAATTCGTAGTAGTCATCCGGCTCTACTGGAAGACAGGTCAACATGGCTTCACCAAAGACACTCAGATCCTGTGGAGAAACATCTCCCAGCCGATGTTCAGGCCAACAGTGAAGCCGGGCCAGCAGGCGAGCGTATCGGGCCTGAACTCGCGGCGGGGCCTCTGCCACGACTGATAGAATCTGCCGTAGATCTTCCGCCGCTGCAGTGGGAAATTTCGGAATCATCCGTCCGTATCGACCGAAACCAAATCCGTTGGACCGAGTCAGGTAGTCTGCTGCCAGACTGCCTTTCAGAAGTCTGGAAGCGTCCCGGTGATAGGTCGCCAGCGAACGGGAACAAGCAGAAATTTCGGGCTCCCAGCCGTTGTCCGTCGCTGTGACATGATGGTAGGGAATCGCGAACACATGGACGGGACGGCCCTTGAGTTGCGTATCGACAGTCGCCTAGTCTTCGATCCAAAAGGGAACAAATCGTCGATTCCCACGTGCGTCGACCAGAGTCAACATCATGGGCCTGCGAGTCCTGGCCCCATAGATCGTGATCGTTGTCTTCACCGCGAGACCGGTTGCGATGGAACTTCGCCTTGTCACAGTCAATTCAACTTCCGGTTCCGCCACAGAACCAGCAAAGGCCTCGGGAAAAACGTGGTCAGCTGTCCAGCGTATTCACGGTCATTCGTTTCCAGAGACTGCGGTGCGTGCCCGGTATTCGGAATCAACCAGATCCGTTTTGGCACCGTCGCGTTTGCGGCGATTCGCAGCGTTCCTGACGGACGCAGCAAGCGATCTCGTTCACCGTGCAGAAAGAACACCGGACACTGCAGCCGGGTCACGTTGTGCAGAGGGTCGACGCGTTTCAGAAGGAAGAATTTAATCCCCTGCAGGGTCATCTGCGCAACCGCACTGTCACCCGTCACGTGGGCAGAGAATCGGTCGAGTGTTTCGTCCGGTATGAAAGCATCTTCCACCGCGACCGCACCGACATTTTTTTCGGCAGCAACAGTCAATGCCAGAAATGAGCCGAGGGAAACTCCGAACACTCCGATATCTTCGGGCGCACGCTGAGTATGCGTTTGCAGAAAGTCAAATGCGACCAGGCAGTCACCCAGCAGTGCCCCCACGGACGGCACGCCTTCGCTCTCTCCGAACCCCTGATAGTCGAACAGTAAAACGTCGAATCCCCCCTGCTGCAGAATTTTTGCGTAGGGCAGCATCAGAGAAATGTTTCCCGTGTTGCCCATGCAGAACAGAACGGACTGCCGCGCGTTCTTCACCGGAAAAAACCAGGCTCGAAGCCGATGACCGCCGGCATTCGCAAAGTGAACTTCGCTGGCAGTCAATCCGACCTCATCCGGTCGCCGAAAGTCACCCTTCATCGGCCTCAGACAGGCCTGACTGATCGGATCGGCAGTAGTAACTGCTTTTGGAGTCTCGGCTGACACGTCGGCAACTGAAAGGCAGGTAAGCACCAGAAACACCATGAAGAGTGTGCGCCGCGTTTGAGGACTGGGACTCATTCGGTGTTCCATCTGCGTGGGCACATCCCTCCGGCGTGTCACCGATTCACTTTAAATTCGGGTCCATCTCGTCGTGGCGCATTGTCGTACAAACAGATGCGACAGGCGAGTCCGATCTTCAGCCATTCACCGAAGTCGCCGTCCAACTATGATTTGGCCGATCAGCCCTGTAACGTGAGCTGATTCACTGAAAGCCTTGTTCAAGGATCGCACTGTGGAATCTGTTGCTACTGAGGCCGGTCTGAATCGTGGTTCTAAAAGCTTAAGCAATCCAATGCCGTTACCTGTACGTCAGAAAGTCACTGCCATGAAATCCTGTGCGTTTGTCCTGATGCTGCTGGCAGTATCCACAATGACGAACGCTGAGAATATCGCTCAGCAAAAACACAATGTGTTATTCATCATTTCCGATGACCTGACTGCGACAGCGCTTTCGTGCTATGGCAATACCGTTTGCCAGACACCGAACATCGATGCGATCGCGGCAAAGGGAACTCGATTCACGCGAGCCTTCTGCCAGGGAACCTACTGCGGACCATCCCGTGCTTCAATGTTGTCCGGGTACTATCCTCACGCAACCGGCGTACTCGGTTACAAGAGTCCTCGCCCGCAGATCGGCGATCGCGAGACGTGGCCACAGCATTTCAAGAACAACGGATACTACACGGCTCGAGTCAGCAAGATTTATCACATGGGCGTGCCAGGCGGAGTTCTGCTGGGCGGCGATGGTCGCGATCACAACAAATACAACGGAGCCGATGACGCAGTTTCGTGGACGGAACGTTTCAACAGTCCTGGACCTGAATGGAAAGCACCGGGCGACGGTGAAACTCTGGAGGGTAATCCGGACGGAAAGAAGCCCGTTGTAGGCGGCAACACATTTGTTGTTGTTGAGGCGGACGGCGATGACATGGTTCACTCAGACGGCATGACGGCCGCCAAAGCGGTGCAGTTGATCGACCAGCATAAGGACAAGCCATTCTGGCTGGGGGTTGGTTGTGTCAGGCCGCACGTGCCCTTCGTCGCCCCAAGGTCGTATTATCCGCCGTTCCTGCCGTACGAAAAAATGGTACTGCCGGAGAAGCTTCCGGGAGACTGGGACGACATCCCGAAACCGGGGATCAACTACAAAACCAGCCTGAATATGAAGATGGATGTCCGTCGCCAGAAAAAGGCGATGGGAGGCTACTATGCATCTGTCGCGTTCATGGATGCTCAGGTGGGTAAGGTCATGACGGCGCTCAGAAAAGCGGGCATAGAAGACAAGACGATCGTCATTTTCACCAGCGATCACGGCTACCATCTCGGCGAACATGACTTCTGGGCAAAGGTCAGCCTGCGAGACGAATCGGCAGGCGTGCCGCTGATCATCAGCGTACCTGGCAAAAACCCGGCAGTCTGCGACAGTCTTGTCGAACTGCTCGATCTGTACCCCACTGTTTCGAGGCTCTGCGGACTCGACGTTACGGACCGCATACAGGGAAAAGACATTTCACAGATGCTGGATGACCCCCGCCGATCCGTGCGCGACGCGGCGTTCAGTGTCGCACCTGCGCGCAAAGGGTTTCTTCTACGTGAAAACAACTGGGCATTTATTCAGTACAAGGAAGACGCGTCCGGTGGAATTGAACTATTCGACACACAGAACGATCCTCAACAGTTTACGAACCTTGCAGAACTGCCGGAGCATGCCACACTGGTCGCTGAATTCAGAAAAAAACTGGCAGCGAAACTGGCGGTCGTGCGTAACAACGATCTGGGCATTGCTTACCAGTGATCACCGCCTCAGAGACGATTCGCCTGAAGCTGCGCTGGCAGGGGATGAGGCGTCGGACCCGGGCCATTCTGACATTCATACCCGTAATTGGTTGATTATCAGCACCGTTGCCGGTGCAATCAGGCAGCTACAGGAATCTTCATAACGTAAGACACGATCAGGATACTTAGACGCGGATGCCTCAGCGAACTTTTGTGGGCTTTATCATTTGCCTCATGTTGACGTCCCTGTCCGGTGGCCTAGCGGACGACAGCATTAGTGTGGACGTCGGCCCCGGGGGTCCGGGAAGATATCGCCAGGGCCACTGGGGGTTGTTGAAGGGAGAATTCGCAAACAAATCAGATGACGACAAAGAGGTCCTTGCCGTTGTGGTGCCGGCCCATAGTGGCGGACTGCAGTACGGTCGGCGTGTCACGATTCCCGCCAAAACCAAGCGGGAATGTCAGTGGCCGGTCCTGCTCTCTGATCATGATACTGAGAACTTCGACTTCGAATTTCTGGTCTTCGAAGACCCCGAAGGAAAGGGGCCGATCAAACGCATTCGTGGAGAACAGGTAGCACGCAGTTTTCACGGAGTCAATTCGAAAAATCGAGTAGGTTCGTCCGTCGGATATCGCGGACTCCTTCTCTCGAATGACGAAACACCGCGTGATCTGGACTTCGTGGAAGAACTCGCCGATACGTTGCGGAAAGAAACGGGCAATGAGCGAATGGCACTGGTGTTTGAGTCGAAGCACATCGACGGCTACCCCGAATCGCTGGAATGTCTGGAACAACTGCTGATTACATCGCGAACACTGCACAGGTCTCCAGCAGCCTGTGATGCCGTACGTGTCTGGACACAACGAGGCGGGAAGACATGGCTGTTTGCTGACCAAACGGGCATGGATACGATACGTGCCCTGCTGGGTGACGCATTTCCGATCACAAAAATCGATGAGACTTCGTCGAACGTGATGAAGCTTGAGATAGATCCAGCAGAACCTGCCGGGCAGTCTCCTGTGCGAGAAGTTCTGAGAGAATTTGATGAACCAGTTCGGCTGATGCGGATTATCGCAGAGACAGGCCGCGTCATCTGGACTGTTGATGGCTGGCCAGCCGTAATTGAACTCCCGTTTGGCAACGGTACAGTTGTCGTCACTACTGTATCACCCGAAGTCTTCCTGGAAGTGGAGGGGAACATCAGAACAGTGCCCTGCGCTGGTCAGATCGGCACGCTTCTGTTTGAGCCGCAACGTGTTGTTTCGCGCATCGATGACGATCGTCTGGGCGCGGCCGCTGCCGGGTTTATCGGTTACAAGGTGCCGTCTCGTCAATTTGCCGCGAGTGTGATGCTGGGGTTCGCCACACTTCTTATCATCTGCGGCACCGTTCTGTTGCGTCGGGGACAAGGCATGGGACTGCTCTGGGGAGTCCCATGCCTTGCATGTCTGTGTGCGACACCCGCAGTCTGGGTTGGTCATCAGACACGCAGCGTTGCTCCAGAGACGGCCATTCAACAACAGGTCATACAGTCGGTCGACGGACAGACGACTCAGGCGGCAGACGGCCTGGCTTCCGTGTATCTTCCCAAGCCGTCTTCCCTCACGGTGAAGATGACCGATTTCTCACTGCTGACCCCACGTAATATCGCCACCGAAAGCAATGAACGGCGAATGGTCTGGACGGACAGGGGCGAATCCGAATGGCAGAATCTCAGCCAGGCGGCCGGGATACGTAACTACAGAATTCGTGCGCTGCGACGCCTCGATCGACCGGGCAGCGTCACGGCGACTTTTAATAGTGAAGGACTGACCGGAAGACTTCCGTCAGGAAGTGATCCTTCAGACATGATTCTTGCAAGTCTGTCACCCGAACGAATGGCGGTTCGAATCCAGCCAGACGGCACATTCCTGGCGACACCGGACGACGTGCTGGCCTCGACTGAGTTCGTCACAGGAACATTCCTGACTGACGTTCAAAAGCAACATGCGTCCATCTACGAAGGACTTTTCAGCATGGAGCACCAGGACACAGCATATCCGGACAAACTGTCTCTGCTTTACTTCACGCAGCTGAAAAAACCATCCATCACCGTCGGAGGCCAGGCCATGCAGCAGAACGGGGCGGCTCTGGTATCGCAGACGGTCGTGCTTCAGCCTCCACCGCCAAACACCGAGTTTACCATTCCGCCGGTCATGTTGCCCTATCAAGCGGTATTCGATGCTCAGGGCGGAATGAGCGGTGTCTACAGCAACTCTAAACGTACATGGGTATCTCAGGCACGCGCCAGCACGACATTCCTTGAAGTATCCCTTCCGGACGTTTGTCAGCCTTTTAAGGCGACCGGCGGCACCCTCAGTATCCGCATCAATGCCGGTTCAAGACCGGTAAAAGTGGGTGTTGGCAGTCGCGACGCTCCGACTCACGTCAGAACGCTCGACAGCCCCGCCGGACTGTTCACGATCGACGTCCCTGCAGAACAACTGAACCCCGCGGCCGCCAACGGGAAGTTGTATATAGAACTGGATATTGGCGCCCCTAACCTGGATGACGCCAACGATATCGCGGTTGCAGGACGCGAAGACAACTGGCGACTGGGGCGGATCATGTTGACACTCCATGGCGTGCGAGTGCCGTGACCCCTCTGGACGATTGCACAGCAGAACAAGGATTCAGGGCAGGCATATTATTTAGAAAGTAGAAGCAGTGAGCAGTGAAGTGTCACCAGTAGTTGAAATCAACGGCCTGACGAAGCGTTTCGGTCAATTCGTGGCGCTCGACCAGCTAAGTCTTTCCCTCAATAAGGGCAGCATACTTGGCTTTATTGGTCCGAATGGAGCGGGGAAAACCACCGCGATTCGCGTGCTTGTCGGTCTCACCCGGCCAACTGCCGGGACCGCACGAATTGCCGGCGCTGACTGTGTACGCGAGGCACGAAAAGTTCGTCAACTGGTCGGTTACATGCCAGACAAGTTCGGCTCATACGACAATATGCGCGTTCGGGAGTACCTCGACTTTTTCGGTGCCGCTTTTGGTATTGGCCGCAGGAAGCGAAGGGCGCGCATTGCCGAGGTACTCGAAGTGACAAATTCCACCTGGATGCAGGACCGCTTTGTTGAAAGCCTGAGCCACGGAATGCAGCAACGTATTGGGATTGCCCGAACACTGCTGCACAATCCTGAAGTGCTGATCCTGGATGAACCGGCCAATGGCCTTGATCCCCAGGCGCGTATCGAAATGCGTGAGATACTGCTTCGACTTGCGGATGAGGGAAGGACCCTGATCGTCACCAGTCATATCCTCCCTGAGCTCGCACGGATTTGTGACCGTGTCGCGATTCTGGCAGGTGGGCAACTGAAAGCATTCGGTACACTGCAGGAAGTCAGTCGCGCTCTGTCACAACGGCGAACGATGGAGATCGAACTCCTGGACGCAAATCGCGTAGTCTCTGTGGCCGCAGAACTTCGTTCATCGCTGGAGACAGACTGTGAAGTCACACCGTCAGAAGCGGAATCCGTTGTGAGGTTTCGTACGTCGGCAGATGAAGAGCAGCTTTCCGTCTTGTTGAACAAACTGGTCACCAGTGGTGAACGGATCTCGCAGTTTCGTGAAGTGGCAGGCGACCTTGAGGAAGTCTTCATCAGTGTTACGCAGCAGGAGACTCATGAACAGCCTCAGACCAAGGGAGAGTCCGCCCCCGTAACGGAGACTGCATCATGAAAGGCACTATTGCGATCGTCGAAAGAGAGTTACCGTCGCTGTTGCGAATGAAGCAGACACTGTGGATTTTCGTTGCCGTCGCGCTGACATTCTCTGCCACGGTCCTGCTGAAATGGCCATCCACGGCGACTGCGGATCTGAGCGGTATTCAGGCCCGTGCAGTGTTTCGCGGTCTGGCATATTCCATGTTTGTGACCGTGATACTGGTCGTCCCCGCGTTTCCCGCGACCGGGCTAATTCGCGAAGTGCGGCGTCGAACCATGGAGCTCCTGCTTAACTCACCGTTGCGACGCTCCGAAATTTTTCTTGGCAAGTTGATTGCGCTGGCAGCATTTACCGCACTGCTGCTGTCCGTCACACTACCTGCAATGGCCTGCTGTTATGCAATGGGCGCCATTTCACCGACGCATGACTTACTGGGACTTTACGGCCTGCTGGGAATAATCTGTATCGAACTGATTGTGCTTGGACTTCTGGTCGGAACAATCGCTGACACAGCGGAATCCGGCCTGCGATGGGTGTATGGAGCCACATTCGCGCTAACCGTTATCACTGTGATTCCGCACATGTTTCTTCAGGGAGGCGATTCCAGCTATGCGACAGTGGCGAATCACATGAGAACCTTATCGCCCATACCGGCATTGCTGCAATTAGTGGGCGACGCAACTCCCGGAGCAACCGGAGCGATCGAGCCTATGGACCTAATCCAACGGTATGTCGTTTCCGCCATGGTCCTGAGCCTTGTCGGCTGCCTGATTTGTATTCAGAGGCTGAACTATTCGCTGATGGACCGTTCGCGTGCACAGGGCCTGATTACCGATGAGCGATCTGCGTCACTGCGGGTTGCTCGCCGAGTCATGTACCTCGTCGATCCCCAGAAACGCAAGTCCGGCATTGCATGGTTTCTCAATCCAATCATGGTCAAGGAGTTTCGAAGTCGACAGTTTGGTCGCCTGCACTGGCTGCTCCGAATGGTCGCCGGCTGCGCCGTTCTGTCGTTGTTGCTGACTCTGGCCACAACAATGGGCACCCTGGACTGGGGCGTTGAAAAAGTCGGCGCCATCATGATCGTCGCTCAGGTCGGCCTGATTCTGGTGCTGACGCCTGGAATTTCCGGCGCCATGATCGCTGGAGAACTGGAGAGTGGCGGGTGGAACATGCTGAGAGCGACACCGCTGAGCACACGACGTGTCCTTACCGGGAAACTTATGAGTGTGGCTATTACTCTGGCACTCGTCCTGTGTGCGTCCCTGCCTGGGTATGGAATTATCATGGTGATCAAGCCAGTTCTGCAGACCCAGGTTGCCCAGGTAGTCGTGTCTCTCGCACTCATGGCTACGGTCGCCATGCTGACCAGTGCCACGGTCAGCAGTTTTTTTCGATCAACTGCAGCCGCCACGACCGTTTCTTACGGTCTGCTGATTTTTCTATACGCCGGGTCAATGCTGGTCTGGGCTAATCAGGGATCGCCATTCAGCCATGCCGTTGTTGAGCGAGTCCTGTCGGTCAACGCCATGGCGGGAGCATTGAACGCGATGGAAGTTGAAGGATTTCAGATCTATGAAGGCCTGCTACGTACAACGTGGCTTGTATCCGGCGGCATCTGCGGTGTGTTGCTGCTGGTACTCTCCGCCAGAACCTGGCGAATATGGCAACCGGATTGATTCACGACCGGAACTTTGAACAAATCTTCGAAACTGTCACCGTATATGGCCATTGGATAATGACACTTCATTCTGTTCCGTGTCAACGGTTCCCGGCCGCTCTTGCAGTCTTTGCAGTTGTGGCGATCGCCAATGCGCTGCTCCCTTCTCTGGTAGCGGCCGATGACGACACTGATTTCAGGGGCGACCTGGAGTTGCCGGACATTGTCCGGTTCACCGAACTTCCGCGAAGAATGTACCTTGAGCCGGAAATTTCAATTCCCGCGAACAGACGCTACGTGGCAGATGACTTTCTCGGACTGGCGGAGCGGATGCTGGTATCAGGACCAGACAATGAAATTCGCATCGAAGCCATTACGACACTCGAACAGATACACGTAAAACGGCTGGTCGATATTTCACATCTTGCCAGGCCGCTGCGAAAGCTGCTTGGTGAGTCCGACCATGTTCATGTCAGACAGGCCTGTGCGTCTGCCCTGGCAGCAATTGGTCATGCCGAATCCGCCATTGAGGTGGCCCAAATGTGTCATCCGGAGTTCGAATCGCTCTGTGTTAAGATTGAACCGGAATTTGTCAGCTGGGGCAATGATGCACTTAAATCCGCTTGGGTCCAACGGATCAAAACCCCCGACACTTATTCGACCGTGCTGGTCCGACTGGCGAGTGAAGGCCTGACTCAACTGCGTGACACCGAGGCGAATGCAGCATTCGAACTTATGCTGGGAAATGTTCTGGCAGGCTATGTCAATCGGCACAGTGCAGCGCGAGCTCTCGGTGCACTTGACCATAAGACAGCTACTATCACGGCTGAACGTTATGCAAAGGGCAATATTGCGGATCGCCTGCTTGCCTGTGCTCTGTTGCGTCAATGTGTCTCAGAGCCAGGCATCGCATCACTTGGAAAGTTATGTGACGACAACTCCGACACTGTGGCCTCACGCGCTTGGAAAACGATGCTGGAACGAGATCCCGAACAACTGGTTGAAAAACTGGACGTTGGCGTCCGTCATCGAGATTCGAATGTTCGATTCGCGGCGATCCAGGTGATCGACCTGTTTCCGACGGAAGACAGCTGCCGAAAACTGCATGTCCTTATGGGAGACGTCCATATCGGCGTGCGAAATTCCGCACGGCGATCGCTGGCAGTTTTCGCGGGAACTCGACCTGACCTGTCAGAGTTGATTTCCCGGAATGCCGGCATGACTCTTTCCGATCCTGATGCAGATTGGCAGCAGCTGGAACAGTCACTGGTCTTACTGGGCCAGCTGAGAGAACGCCAATGGCAGAACAAATGCCTTCCATTACTGGAACATGATCGTCCGGAGGTACTTGTCACGGCCGCATGGCTTCTGCACTTGATGCCGCAGCGTGATATCGCGGAACAGGTAGGTCAGACGACGCTCCGACGCCACAAACTGTATCAGGAGACTCCCAGCTCAGGCCCTCAAGGCGTGGCACGTGCGCTTCAGCTTACGTTTCTGTTCCAACACGCCGGATTCACTGAATTAACGTCGCTGCAGAACCTATGCGCGAAGCAATTCAGTAAGGGCGAAGGTGATCCGGAAAAACGTGCGGCCGGGTTGTGGGCGTTGGGGAAGATCAACAAAGGAGATGCAGATCCGACCATCGCAGGCAAGTTGACCGAACGAATCTTTGACGATGCCTTGTTATCCCCGGAGTTCCCGGTGGTTCGTCGTATGAGTGTCGCGGCTCTCGTCTGGATGAACGCCCGTTCCGCAGTCAAAGACATGCTGAAAATTCGACAGAAGTACGGTGTCCGAGGAATGCTGGGTGAAACCGCACGATGGGCACTGCCACAACTTGGAGCAAAACAGCCGCCGGCGTTGAAAGCGTTGAACATTCCCATCGGAAATTTTTCAATTTCCCCGTTGTAGTGTCCACCTCAGTTCGGTTGTTGCGGCACGAACATTCGACGGTTTTCTTCGAACGCATGTTCCTCCGCTTCCCGCGCCTGCTGCTGAAAATAATGCTGACTGCGGATACCTGAGTCACGAGAGTCGGGTCGAACATAATTTCCATCCGAGGTAATTCGACGCGCGCGAGCAGTGTCGCTCATGCACAGCCTCAGGATTTCGATCGCTTTGCGTTTGCACTCCTCATCCAGAACAGGAACCAGCAGTTCGACTCGACCGTCAAGGTTTCGCGGCATCAGGTCGGCACTGGAAATCAGAACCTGATCGTCACCGCCATGCAGAAAGTGAAATACCCGCGCATGTTCCAGAAAACGATCAATAATGCTGATGACTTTGATATTCTCACTGAGACCTGGAACACCGGGTTTCAGGCAGCAAATGCCTCGAACGTTTAATCGAATTTTGACTCCAGCCTGAGACGCTTTGTACAGGGCTCTGATCACCTTCGGGTCCACCAGCGAATTGAATTTGGCATAGATTTCACCTTTCGAATTATTGCGACACTGTCGGGTTTCAAATGCAATCAGATCCAGCAATCTGTCACGCAGGCCGATCGGCGCAGATTCCAGCTGCTTGAACTGCTGCAACTGAGAGTACCCCGTCGTCGCGTTGAACCATGCAATAGAGTCGTCACCCAGGTCCTTGCTGCACGTCAGATAGCTGACGTCCGTATACAGTCCGGCCGTAACTTCGTTGTAGTTGCCCGTGCCAAAATGAATGTAGCGTTGAAAGCCTTCAGGTTCTCGACGGACGACAACGCACGCCTTGGCGTGCGTCTTAAGGCCACGGACACCATAAATGACCTGCACACCGGCGAGTCCCAGTTGTTTGGCCCACGCGATATTGCGAGCTTCATCGAAACGGGCTTTGAGCTCCACGATCACTGTGACGTTCTTGCCGTTTTCCGCCGCTGTCGTCAGAGCTTCAACGACCGGGCTGTTGCAACTGGTACGATACAGCGTCTGCTTTATGGCTACGACATCAGGATCAGCGGCCGCTTCGGACACAAGGGCGATCACCGGATTGAATGATTCGTAGGGATGATACAGCAGACGATCCCCGGAACGAATGGTTTCGAAAATGGACTGCCCCGGGTCAAATCCCGGAGAAGCACATGGCTTCCAGCGGGGATACACGTGCTTGCTGTATTCGGGCAGGTCAGCCAGTCGAGCCAGATCACCGAAACCGGGGGGCCCGGGCAGCACGTAGACGTCGCGGTTACGGAGCTTCAGCAGTTTCTTAAGAAAGAACAGCATCGGCTTGGTCGCATGATCCGATATCTCAAGGCGGACGCAGAAGCTGTCTTTTCTTTCTTCGAGGACATCTTCCATTTCCTCCAGAAGATCAGTGCCATCTTCCTCGCGCACACTCAAATCGGCATTCCTGGTGATTCGAAACGGCACGGTAGAGACAATTTCTTCTCCGGGAAACAGCCGCTGAATCAGCAGGGCGATGACGTCTTCGCCCAGCACGAATTCGTGCCCGCTGTCGGACGGCAGCCCGATATACCGGAGGTCAGATCGGCCAAACGGAATCACGGCGTAACGGTAATCACCATCCGGTTCATCAGGAACAAGCTGAACGGCAACATTAATTGTACGCCCCGTCAGCAGAGGGAACCCTTCAGGATCGTGGATTGCGATGGGAGCGAGCACAGCGCTGATTTGTTCTTCAAACACCTGCTCAACAAATACTGACTGCTGTTCGGTCAATTCCGTCAAGTGTCGACGCCTGATGCCCAGGTCCGCCATAGCGGGTTCGATCTGTTCCAGAAAACTCCTGTACTGTTCTTCCACCATTTGCTGTATCCGCCGTGACGCAGCATCAAGCTGTTCGCTGGCAGTCATGCCGCTGGGATCAACGCCGTGATCACCGCGCCGAACCGCAGTTCGCAGGCTGCCAATCCGGACCATAAAAAACTCGTCCAGGTTGGACGCCGTGATCGCCAGAAACCGCAGGCGTTCCAGCAGCGGCACTGACGAGTCGGCCGCTTCATCGAGTACACGCTGATTGAATTCCAGCCAGCTAAGCTCACGGTTCAAAAACAGATTTTCGTCCACGGACATGGGTACTGTGTTCCAATCTACGCCCTGTTGTCTCTCAACAGCACGCTCATTCCAAAAACGTCATGGAACAGAGCCGCGTTCTGCCTGAGTTCCAGTTGCTCCATTGACAGATCGCCGACTGGTGCGGTTGGACAGATGATCAGGCGGCCACGTTCAATGCTGCACGCGACTTCTGGGATTCGTCGCGAACGCGACTGCGCCAGACAGATCGCGATTCTCAGAATTCCGGCCAGGCGACACAACACAACACGACTGTCCCGGTCCAGTTCTGCAAACGCAGCATGGCTTGCCTTCGGCACAGCGCGGCGATGATACCGCGCTACCAACGCCGCCAACTTGTGATCCAGGGAATTCAAACCGAAAATCTTGCTGTGACTGATGAGATAGTACGAATGCTTGTGATAGCCGGAATCGTTCACAAACTGTCCAGCTTCATGTAACAGTGCTCCCACACACAGGATCGTTTCACTACGTGCATCCAGTTTATGTTCTGACTGAGTCGCATAGAAAATCTGTCGCGACAATTCAGCAACATGCTGTCCATGATCGAGATCAATATGAAAACTGCGGGCAAGTTCCTCAGCCGAACGAATAATTTGGTCGCGAAAGTCAGCAGACCATTCGCTCGACTGAAGCATTCCGTGCAACAGTGCGTCGCGCAGATTGAAGCCTGTCACCAGTAGATGATCTGCATCCAGCATTTCAGCCATGCGAACGTTAGCGACCAGGGCCGGAACCAGAGTTTCGGCTTCTGATAATTCCAGATGATATTTCCGCATGATTTGTTCGACATTCAGCCTGGAAATCTCATGCGTAAAACGCTGCAGCTTTCGCAGCGGTACACGAACCATGTCGCTCCCGGAAACATCCAGTTGCAGCACCTTGACCGCAAAACGCACATCACCGCCGAGAGCCAGGAGTTCGA
Organism: Fuerstiella sp.; assembly: GCA_029247265.1. GTDB lineage: Bacteria > Planctomycetota > Planctomycetia > Planctomycetales > Planctomycetaceae > Fuerstiella. Next base: position 5,864 of record JAQWLN010000276.1, on the reverse strand, counting down.
TACTTCCATGCTGCGGCACAACGTCTCGAAGCTGCTCCAGCGTTCTGTCAATCTGTCCGTTGATAATACTGACCGCCTGGTCGCTGTCAGCGTGGTATTGTCGGATCAGCTGCTGCAGCCGCAGAGAACCCAGTTTATAAGACTGCGAATGCAGAATATCGCGACCTCGCAGCAACAGTATTTCGGTGCTGCCACCGCCAACTTCCATCAGTAGCGTCATCGCATCCCGAAGACGTGCATCACCTTCGAGTTGGGGGCGGATCCCCAGATACGTAACTCGAGCGATTTCCGCATCATCAATGGGTTCGACCACCAGTCCCGTTGAAGTATAGATCTGATCCAAAAAAGCCATTCGATTCGCTGCTTCACGCACAGCACTGGTGGCAACCACACGGATATGTTTGGGATTCGTACACTGATACTCCTCAAGTTTTCGCCGATAACTTTTCAGCACGTCGACGGCCTGCAACACGGTGTCGCGCTGAATTTCCCGCAGGGTAAACGTGTCCTTCCCAAGGCTTACGCCGCGGACAAGCTGTTCCAGCATTCGCACTCCGGACACTCCGTCGGTTTCACCGATCGCCATCCGTATTGCGGATGTTCCGAGTTCAATAACCGCCATTGGAAATATCGGCTGAGCTCCGCGACGTTTCTCGGGTTTACTATCACCATGTATTGTGGCGTGGCGGTTCATTCGGATCGATGCTGGTGGACAGAAAGTAAAAATTCCAATTTCGTGGCGTCTTGCCGATTCTACTCAGACGAGTTGTCGAGTCCCAGTTACGTGTCAGATCCATCGGTCTGTTGCCTGACCCATGCGGCCGCACCGATAACGGTGGCGTTATCACCGAGTTCGGCAATGCGAATCTCGAAACAATCCTTCAGTGACGGAAGGACATTTCGCTTTGCCCCTTTACGAGTTTCAGACAAATAAAGTTCAGGCATCGCTTCTGCAAGTCCGCCGCCGACAACAACGATATCCGGTGCCAGAACATTGACGAGTGATCCGATCGCCCGTCCGACCTGCTGTGCTGCCAATGCAACGATTTCCTCGATGGCCTTATCGCCAGCTTCGATCGCTTTGCTGAGACTTCCACTGCGAATGCTGGAAAGATCTGTGCCCGCTAGTTTCGCGAGGTTGGGAGCTTTGCCACGATACACCGCTTTGGCCGCTTCGGCGGACACCCAGAGTCGGCTGGCAAGCCCTTCCAGTGTGCCCACGGGGCCGACTCCGGCAGCCGGACCTTCCGTCGTCATCTGCATAAATCCAACTTCCATGCAGGAGGCTCGACTACCGCGAAAAATTTTTCCTTCGTACACACAGCCTCCCCCAATACCGGTGCCCGGAAACACCCCCAGAACACACCGGGCTCCCTTTCCCGCCCCGTCGATGTATTCGCCGAAAACACCGGCGTCAACGTCGTTGCAGATTTCTGCCGGACAATCAAACTGCTCAACGAAATAGTCCTTCAGCCCGACATTCTTCCAGCCCAAATTTGGTGCCTCCAGAATCACGCCCTTCTTCAGATCGAGCGGACCCGGACAACCGGCACCGATCCCCTGAACGGCTGATTCGTCTACCCCGGCATCGGCCAGCGCCATGCGAATCGTGTCGGCAAGACGCTCCAGTTGAACGCCGTCTTTCGTTTTTTCCCGAGTCTTCCGGCGTTTCCTTCCCAGGACTTCAAAGTTCTCATCAAATACAACCGCCAGCATTTTGGTGCCGCCAAGATCGAAGCCAACCCAGACCCTGTCTGAGGAGTTCCCTGACTGCTTCCCTTTGTCATCATCCGCCATTACTTCGTTCCATTACGTTTCGACATCCATTAGTCACAAGCTGACCGATTCGTCAGAATAACATCTTCCCCGACAAAGCGGCAGTACACATTTGCATATAGATTGAGTTGGACATGAACAGCAATGAACTCAGGGCGCTTCAGGCCCCGCTGAAAGAGCAGTACATCGAATCACCGAAAAACGCGATTATCGCGATGCACGCCACAGGTGCCGTCGATTTCGACAATCTGACCTGCCACGTCGATTCGGCCACACCAATCGAAGGCCGGACCGTATCAGGCCTGCATCCCGCCGCTGGTGGCGATGGTCAATCCGCTTGTTCCGGTGACATGCTGCTGCAGTCGCTGGTGGCATGTTCAGGCGTCACACTCGCCGCTGTTGCGACTGCTATGGAACTGCAGATTACATCCACCACAGTCACAGCACACGGAACAATGGATTTTCGAGGCACATTGGGCGTCGCGCGTGAAGTGCCGATTGGCCTGACATCCATCGACCTTTCGTTTGCCGTGGAAACGACGGAACCTGACGAAAAAATCGAAAAGCTGATCCAGCTCACGGAACGCTATTGCGTTGTATTGCAGACACTGCAGCAGAGTATTGCAGTCAGCAGTCGCCGCAGTTGAGGATTCACGATTCCTCGCGCGGATCCCTTTCCTGCGGCGTCAGTCCTTCCACACGTGCTGTTGTTGCATTGCTCGGCCCGCCCGGCTGCCGGACCATTGATCTCGCTTCCATTGACCGGCCTGTTCGTCAGGGCGTTCGCCGTTGTAGTAGAAAAGATGATCTGCCGACGTCCACCCGCCATCGTCAACCGGCAGGCTATTGCCAAATCCAAACAGCCGTTTTCCGATCTGCACAACCTGAAGCGAGGCCGCCAGCAGTATGACCATGAATACTGCCATCACGATCAGGAACGGCCCCATATCGAAGAAACGTTTGGCAAACGGCCAGGTATGTGGCCACGTCAGCAGCAGCAACACCGTCGCACCACTTAAGAACGGACCATACGGAATTTCGTTGTCACGGTGCGCGAACCAGTTGATAGCAGCGGCAAAGATCGCCAGCGTGGGTGCCAGGATGAACACGGCCAGCACCGGCTGCCAGCCGATCACGCTGCCGATCATTCCCATCAGCACAACGTCTCCGAATCCCATGGCTTCCTGCTTCAGAATCAGAAAACCAATCTGCCGCACCAGCCACACAGAGCCCGCTCCGGCCAGCACTCCAAGCAGGCTGACGAGCAGCCCGTGAAGATGCGGATACGCGCGGATAAAACTGGTGGGATCCCACGGAACAAACAGCGGTTGCAGTATCTCGTGCATCAGCGGCTGCAGTGTTTTTACGGTACTTGCGTCCTGAAACCAGATCGGAACAACGTATAACTGTCCGCAGGCAACGCTGGCAAGCACAGCGACAACAGCGATGGGCACCGTGCAGCCATCGGGGATGATACGGAATTTCAGATCGATGCCCGTGGCGACAACCAGTCCACAGATCATGATCATGTGCAGAGCATAGCGCAGGTGCAGCCAGACCATGGGCGACCAGAGCGAAAGAACTTCCGGGCCCTGAGGACCTTCCACCGATACCAGGCCGCCAATTGAACTGGCAGTACCGCCGCCGCGAGTAATTTCACACCAATAGACAGCAGCGAATAGTATCGCTGTTGTGATCTCCACGATCGGCAGTTGCAGCGACAACCGGCTGCCACACTGCTGACAGCGACGGCTCGTCAGCCAACCGACGACCGGAATACGTTCCCGTAAGGACGGTATCGCGGAGCAGCGTTGACACACATTCCACCTGGAAGGCAGCGACCTGAGCTGATCACGCAACAGATCGTGCTGCGGAAACCTGTCGATGCAGACGCTCAGGAACCTGCCAACGGTCGCTCCAAGAATCGCCAGAGCAGTCAGCAGCAAAGGCGTGGGTGTCGTGTGCAGATTCATGGTGAACCTCCGACCGTGCTGTCACCAAGTGCGGCAACGATTCGTTCTGTAATCTGCTGCGGTGATTCGGATTCGGCGTCAACTGTCATCGTCGCAGCGTCCCTGTACAGGTCCAGCCGAGATTCCAGAACGTCGGCCACTTCGTCCTCAATCGACTTGCCGGTCAGACTCGGCCGGCGCTGCTGAGATGCCTCATCGCCCCCAATCCTCGACGCCAGCGTCGCAATGGATGCCGTCAGCCAGACGACAGGGCCGGCCTGTTTCATTCGTTCACGATTGACGGATGCCAGAATCGCTCCGCCACCTGCGGCAACAACGGAGGAAGGCCCGGTCAGAAGTTTTCTGAGCACTTCGGTTTCCAGAGCACGAAACCTGGTCTCGCCGTCATCCGCGAAAATCTCACCGATGGATTTTCCTGAGCTCGCTTCGATTTCGTCGTCACTGTCGATGCAACGACAGTGAAGACGTGCGGCCAGCAGAGGCCCGACGCTGGATTTGCCGCATCCTCGATATCCGATCAGTGTGACAATCATCCTGGTGCGTGTCTGAGATTCAGGTGGTGGAGAAGGGGACCACAACAGTTACCGTCATCAGGATGGTGTCAACAACGATTGTCGAAGAGTTTCCATCATGAAATCCGTCGGAGCCGACTGCCCGGCAAACAATTCAAACTGACGTGCTGCCTGACGCACGAACATGTCCAGCCCACTGGCAGTTGCGCAGCCCCGCGTCTTTGCATACTCGAGCAGCTGAGTGTTCTCCGGTGTGTAAACGGTATCAAACACCAACATCGATTCATTCAACCAGGGAAGATCGAACGGAGACTCGCTGACGTTCGGATGCATCCCGACCGATGTGCAGTTTATCAGAATGTCACACACCTGCTCGCCGCGCTGTTCCCAGTCGACCACCTGGCAGCCAAGATCTTCACCCAACGCCCTGGCGCGATCCGCAGAACGGTTGGTGATCGTGACCGCAGCGCCATTCTGCTGCATCGCACAGACAGCAGCACGGGCAACACCGCCGGCCCCAAGGATCAGCACCTGCTTACCCTTGATCTCACGGGCATCCTCGGGAAAAGTGGTCAGCCCCACTTCCACGGTCTTCACAATGGCATCGTAATCCGTGTTCGTCGCGTGCCATTTCCCATCCGCCTTGAAAAGCGTGTTGGAAGCACCAATCAGTTTAGCCTGCACATCAGGGACTTCCGCAAAATCAAGGGCCGCGTGCTTATGCGGGATCGTGACGCTGTAGCCGCTGACATCGAGTTTGTCATATTCCTGCAGCGTTTGCTGAACATCTTCCGCCGGAATCCGCAGCGGCAGATAGACGCCGTCGAAATCAACTTCATGGAATGCAGTACTGTGCAGCAACGGACTCAGACTGTGGGCAATGGGATCACCGATCACTCCAAAAACTTTCGTGTCCGACGTGATGCTGTCGTAGCGGTAAAGCTCCCGCATGTCGTCCCACAACAGTTGTCCGGGCGCCATTTCTCCGGCGCGACTGCCAGCGGCGTAGGTGAACGGGGCCCCCATTCGGCCGCACAGAATTCTGCTGATCATGCCCAGGTCGCCCATGCAGAATGCAACGGTCGGCACAGTGGCAGACTTGATCAGTTCAAGTACGCGAACATTGTCCGAGGGGCGGTTCGCCGTCGTCACGATCTTGATGACGTCCGGGTCACACTCTGTCATCCGTTGGTGGATTTCGGAGAGATCCGTCGGAGTATCTTCAAAGTTGTGATAGCTGATCAGACGTTTAGTATCGCCGTACCGAGGAATCGACGCAGCAACGTCTTCCTCAATATCAACATACTCAGCGCCACCGATAATGGCTTCTCGCAGAACGGCCAGCCGTTGCTCTTCTGTGCCGCTCCAGCGGCCCTTGTCCTGTTCCCGACGACATGTAATCACCACCGGAGTAGGGCGTTTTTTCAACAGGCGCGCAACGTTCAGGCGACTCATGATCCAGTCGACCCGCAGCTCGACAAGATCGGGGTTCAATTTGGCCAGGTCACGGTACGCCTGTTTCAGGGCGGAGTGACGTCTTCTTCCAAGGCTCACGCAGATCATTCGTTATCCCAGTCGTCCAAACTGTTTGTCCAGTGTTCCA
>JAQWLN010000257.1 GCA_029247265.1 Fuerstiella sp. | reverse complement strand
GGTCGTTCAGCGATTCCCACTACGCGGCATCGTTGACCGCGTTGCTCTTGCTGATAACCCCTGGATCATTGAAATCGATCCATTCCGGCGCCACCGGTGCGCCGGGCTTCAAATAATTCGGCCCGACTCTGTAGCCATTGTCTTTCCACTGCCTTAATTCCGCACACCCGGCCACGCAAAGCACGACCAGCGTACATACGACGTGGACTGAGCGCGTCCGTTGGAAGATTCTCATAGTGCCCCATCCTTGGGTTACGATTCGAAACGTTCGGTCTGGGCAAACTATTGGGATTGACCGTGCCCGGACCTTTTCGTCCATATCCGTTCCATCGACACGACCGGAATTTCACTCCTCAAAATGCCCCCGTAAGTCCCTCCGACTGGTCTGGATGTCAGCGAATCGACGGTTAGATAAAAGGAAGTGGTTATGCACCCCGCGGGTGAGTAGCGGATTGCTCCACGAGTCGATAAGACCGCCGGTCCTGTCGCGTATCCAGAATTGACGCCGCTCGTATTCGCCCAGACGTTGACGAGAGCGTCGGTCCGCAATTGTGGTAAATTGTGATGCTTCGCACGATTGATCTGCCTGTGACGAACCGAGGATTCGGTCCACAGGTAGCCCCGAAAGTTGAACGCCATGCGATATCGTTCTGGACAGAAACTGCATCGTGCCGCTTCAGTCATTGAGCAGCCAATACCTGGCCGACACTTTCGCCATCAGAAAGTTTGACAGCGACGCCGCGGAAGCCGCTGGTACACGTGAAACGCAGAACGTGGAAGAACTACGCCACGATCAAAAAAAATAAACTCCGGCGGTTGCCGGGGTTTGCATGGCCCCGCATCAAAGTGCCTGACCTAGTGGGCCAGAGGGACTTTAACATCGCCTGAAAATGCTGCCAAAACAGGTAAACCCACCGAGAGTGGTGCAGTCGCCTGAGTTGGGTGCACGTTGGGAACAAATCCGGGGCCTGATCGCCGACTGCCCTGACCTGTTGCCAGAGGCGCGGCAATCGCTCATTGCCCAGGGCGATGAGGTGGTGGCGAGTTCGTGAGTATCTGGCAGTCTCACGCTGTAGATTGATGTTGAAGTCAGCCGCAGCACCTCGGCAAGTCAAACGGCATTCCAAGTGTTGTCGCTAAAGAACTTGAGGCGTTTGAGCAATGAAAACGCTGGGCCTGAAAAATCGCCGCAATCGAACTTCGGAACCGCAGGGTTCGGCTGAGTTCTTTGACCTTACAGTCCCTTCATGTCCTGCTCGGCTTCGGCCTTCAGCGTGCTGAAGCGTTCGTCATCCGGTCGTAGCTTCAGTCCCATGTTCACGAAGATTAAAGCCTTTTTCGGCCGGCCGTTTTCCAGACAGGCCTGTGCCGTCTTTCGCAGCAGCCAAACTTTGCCCGGCGTTGCCTCTACATCGAACTCCAGCAGCCGAAGACCATCGTCGACGCGACCGTCCCTAATCAATTGCGTGGCCAGTGCCGAATTGCTGCCGCCCCAGCCAGCCTTTTTCCCCTTCGCTCTGAACCATTCAATCGCCGTCTCAACGCCTTCGGACTTTACGATTTCATATATGCGTTGTTCCTGAGTCAGCCGCGCCTTCCCAGGCATTCGGAATGGCTGGCCGGTCACAATGTGGATCAATTCCACGCTTAACTTCGTAACGGCCGTCCACACCTCCGAAGCCCCATAGCCATCGCCCTGATTGCATAGCACAATGACAAAGGCGTCATCTTCCACCAGTCGATTCTCCATAGCCCTGAACCCCTGGATGGCTCCGCCGTGGTTGATGACTTTCGTTCGTCTTTTGGTTACGGGGTGAGTGCGGGTATAGATCTGCCAGCCATAGCCATAGACGCTGTGTGCTCTGCCACCGGCCGCTTTTACTTCAGGCACGTCTCTGTTGGGGGTAAACATCAGCTCTCGATGTGTACTACTCAGAAGTTGATCGGTATACAGGGCCCGATCCCATAGAAACATATCCTCCACGGTGGAAAAGAGTGCTCCGGCAGCACCAGGGGATGAATCCAGTTCAATGTATTCCGCATTTTCCAGGCCGAATGGACCATAGGTGTATCCGCTGGCACGTTTTTCAATGACATATCGATTGCGGTCATACCCGCTGTTCTGCATGCCGAGGGGGTGAAAGATACGTTCCTGAAGATTCTGTTCAAAAGTCCTGCGCGTCACCTTCTCGATGATACGCCCCAGAATGATATAGCCCGCGTTGCAGTAGCTGTAGATGGTGCCCGGCTGATGCGCTAAGTCACTACTGCAATGTTCCTTTATGAATTCATCTTTACCGAAGGCCAAACGAGAGATGGTTCCTCGATAGTCGTAGCTGGCAGTAAAGTCTTTAATACCTGATTGATGACACATCAGGTGGTGCAGTGTGATTTTTGCTCCCGTGTCTTTTCGGTAATAAGGCAGGTGATCGAGGATCGTGTCGTCCAGCTTTACCTTGCCTTCCTGAACCAATTGCATCACGAGCATGCTGCAGAACTGTTTGCTCACTGAGCCGAGGCGAAATCGGGTGTCGGTGGAATTGGGGATGTTCCACTCACGGTTTGCCATTCCAAATCCTTTCTTGTAGATCACCTTTCCTTCTTCCGCGACAAGCACCGCTCCGGAAAACAATCCCGTATCAGCTGTTGCCTGACACAATCCCCGGACTGCTGTTTCCTTATCAGGACCGACTTCTTGATACCCTTGCGGTAATGAACTCGCCTGGCCCTGTGCTTGAACGGCCTGCCCGCTCAAGCACAGGTTCACGGACAACACAGCAAATTGCATCAGACCTGTTTTCATATCAGCACTTTCCGACGCGGCAAGAAAACGTGAGTCGGACTTTCATAATTGGGTTTTCAGTGTCTAAGGTTAATCACCTGAGCGGCGATTGCTGGCTGCGGCATCATTGTTCGGCGCCGGGCAGCGGCAAGTCAAGTTTATCGGAGTTGTGCTGAAAACCGTTTCCGTCGACATCAACAAAGATCGGATTACTGACTGCAATCGGCGGACGTCGGCCATATCGCCCTCCCATCACGTTTTCCATCGTTAAGCCTTCACCAATGGTTGCTACGATCACATGAGCATCCTCTTCCAGAGTCAGAGTAAAAGCGGCATCGAACCTGACGGCTTCATGTTGATCGCCAAACAGCTCGTCTGAGTTCTTTCGAGTATAGTTGTGCCTTGCACTCGCCCGGCCGTTGATAAAAACCTGAACTCGATTCACATCCAGCCAGTTAGGACACTGGACACGTATGGTTAGTGACACGTCACCATCCTTCGCGACAAGATTATCCCCAGGACCCGCCGCGTCCTTTCGGTTGCGCGATTTACCGGAGACCGAAAGAAAAGGCCCGTTCGACATGACGATATGTCCGGCCTCGATTTCGCGGACCATTTCGTCGGTCGAGATCTTCGCCGGGTCATCGGTGCTGCAGGCAAACCAGTTTCTTCGCCAGCCACTGCCATGATGGTTGTAGTGTGAATCGGTGTTGATGACACCGGGGATACGATGGCCTTGATTCAGCAACTGCAGCCACTGAAGCATCGCAATTTTCCTGCGACGACCGCTGGACGACTTGCTGGGAATGTCCTGAAAGATTGTTTCCAGTGGATGAACCTCGACCACATCCGTCCAACGCAACATCTCACGAAACCCTTCGTCGGCGATTCCATCGGCATTTGCATCTCCGTAAATCTGATGCAGGTTCGGATGATTCATCTGCACCAGTTTCTTCGATTCGTTGTCCCACATGGCAAGACGCTCAATCTGAACGGCTGGATTAAATGAGGCTCGGGGGCCGCCTCCATTCTGGGTGCGCCACCGGTAATGTAACGGGAACGCATTCTGATGATTGACGGGTGTTGGAGATCCGGTCAATTCGATTCCCGTACAGGTCGCCATCAAGTGGGACAGGTTCATTTTCTTCAGGTGCGGGGCGTAACTGTTGATCCGATTATGTTCGGTGCAGGGCGCAAACTCCAGGTGCTCGCACAACAGGTTTTCCACTCGTCCATACTGATCCGAAGTGTTGTCTCCAGAAGGGCTGCTATGGCTGTGCAGGTCGGCGCTGATCCAGCCCTTTGTGTCAACAACACGATCAAGCTGCACAGTAAACTGCAGCATCTGGCCCGCAACAACGTCAAGCTTCCTGGATTCACTATTGTATTCCGGCCCGCGGCTGAAAAAGATCTCATACTCACCAGGATCGAGAGGACAATGCAGCCGGCCATGAACCGAGTAGACGCAGTTTTCGACGAATGTCCTTGTGCTGCTCAGACCGAATTTCGGGTGATCTGCATCAAGTGAATAGATCGTTGCTTTGACGGGAATGGCTTCGTTCTGCTCGTCGTTGACTTCTGCCTGAAAGCCGGAAGCGGCGGCCAAAGGCAGAGTCACACTACCTTCCTCACCAGAGGCATCAAACCCGACCTCAACGGAGTCGTATCCGATCGCTGACGCGACTGCAACGTACGATCCAGGCACCAGCCTCGCGTGCCCAATACCCTGATCGTTGGTCTGTAACGAAATTAGTTCGTCAGGCTGTGCTGAATCTGTAGCACGCAGAACAATTTGAGCTCGGTTGACCGAATCAAATCCTTCAGGCGGCAGTGTACCGGGCAAAACTCTGAATGTGTGCATTGCCGGAGGCGCCTCTGAGTCTTGCACGGCAGAAAGTAAATCGAGCGGACTTGTCGCTGGGTATAGCAGCACAGTCCATCTCAGCAGCCCGCTGTTTCTTTCAACATGGGCATCGGTGTAACGCAATTGATAGGGCCGGCCTCGCTTCCATGTCGGTGGGCCCAAATCGATGGGACTCCTGAAGCCGATCGTCTGTCGAAAAAACGCATCTGCGCAGAACGCAGTGCTGGCGGATGTGTCGAATTTGAACCATCCATCAGCACGAACACCGTCGAACGGAGCAATGCTTTCTACGGTGTTGCCCTCGATCCGGACTGTGGCCTCAACAAAAGCGTTTCCGTCCGCCAGTCGATATCGCACCGTTGCTGTCGAAGCATCGTTTCGTGGTGATCTCGACGAACTGCACTGCCAGAACACGGCATCACCGCCCCGGCCGGTCTCAACCCTCGCGGGTTCGCGAAACAGGTATCTTCCAGCCGTCGGAATGTACGCGCCTAGTTGATCGTTGGAGGGATGATTCAGCGTCAAGTCCAGGATTGAACCGCCGATATTGCGAATCGTCATATTGGCGTCTCGAGTTCCCCGTGGCGCTGCAATGACCAACGAGATCTGATCATTGGTCATTAAATAGTCGCCATAGATCCAGTCGCGTTCCTTGCCGGAGATTGTCGGCTCCGATTCCGGGTAGATGACACGAATTTCAGCGGCCCAAAGCGTTGTGGGCAGCGCATGCAGCATGGCACACGCAAAGCGGAGGGTTTTGGACATCGAGGTGGCATCGCGGGCAAAGAAAACAGAAAGGACGTCTGACGACAGGATACCCGCCCAGAAGTCGCGGTGTCGAGTCTCACGTTGCGGAGAGGGAAAGCCTGCCTACTCTACCCGAATGCACAGCATCATTTTCCGACGGGACACTGGGCTGCAAAAAATCGTTGGACTCTTCGCCCGCCAGATACCACGACTTTGCCCGGTAAGGCACATCTCGCTAAATGGAGTCCGATTCCGACACAACGTATGGACCCGATGACACGGGTTTCGTGCGTTGAGAAAGGTATGAGTTTCCAGGAGCCGAACTATCAATGGGTCGATTGTTAACAATTTCAGAATACGGATGAGTTCCGTGTTCGTCCGCCGCGACGTCGTCGGTTTCTGCTTCCGCAGATTGACCCGGCAGCACATTATCGGCGACAACATCCAGCAATTGCTTCAGGGAGGGACGAGTAGTCTCCTGGAATTGAAGTCAGGCCGACTTGTTCTGCCATTTCATGGCGGGACGGGCAATCAATGGAAACAGAA
>JAQWLN010000256.1 GCA_029247265.1 Fuerstiella sp. | reverse complement strand
TCACCACAGCTGGATACGGGCACTCGCTGTCAGTCCGGACGGAGCGCTGCTGGCGTCCGTCGGCAACGACCAGGTGGTACGGCTGTGGAACATGGCTGACGGCTCGCCCGTTCGTGAAATGTCAGGACACCAATCGTACGTCTACAATGTCGCGTTTCACCCCGATGGAAAACAGCTGGCCACCGGCGATCTGATGTGTAATCTGGTTCATTGGGATATCGATACTGGAAAACAGCAGAGGACGTGGCAGGCGAAATCGCTGCAGAAGTTTGACAAAACGTTCGTCGCAACAATCGGTGGCTTTCGCGGGATGACGTTCACACCGGATGGAAAGCAGATTCTTTGTAGTGGCATCACAAACGTCACAAATGCTTTCGCCGGCGTGGGCAATCCCTCAGTCGTTGCATTCGACTGGAAAGCCGGATCGCAGCAGATCGAACACCTGTCGAAGGGCAAACTTCGTGGCGTGGCGTGGGGAGTCGCTGCGCATTCCGACGGGACTCGAATTGCGGCCACAGGAGGAAGTGGCGGTTATCTGCTGTTCTGGAAACCGGATGCCGAGAACGAATTTCACCAGATGAAACTTAAGGATGTGGCGCGAGACCTGGACCTTTGTTCCGATGGTCTGCATCTTGCCATGGCTCACTACAACGGCCATGTTTCTATTGGGAAGATGGAGGCTGAGGCAAAGAAATGACTTCAGCACCGCAGACCCGCGAGCGTTGTGCAGGCACCCACGCTGCCGTGCGCCGCGTTCTCTGAATACAAAAACAGGCGAGGTCCGGCCGGACCTCGCCTGGAGTCGGGATGCGATGGCAACGTGCTGCGATTATGCTGCGGCACGTCGCATGACGGAAGACATTGGAATCACGTCGATATCCTGTTGACGGCCGGCTGCCGAGATAAACGATTCAAAGATCTGGATGTCGAGAGCCGAGGCCGTGTTGCTTTCCGGGTGCCATTGTACTCCGACACAGTACCACTCGTCGGAGATCGATTCGTAGGCTTCGATGATCCCATCCGGACACGTGGCGCATACTCGGAATTGCCGAGCCAGTTCATTCACAGCCATATGATGGTGGCTGTTGACTCGTACTTCTCCCGGCCCGAAGATCTCGTCCAGGTGTGTGCCCGGAACGATCTCCAGTACGTGTCGCAGGTTCTTTTCAACTTCGTCACGATGGTGCAGGGCTCGAGCGCAGTCTTCGGGAATGTCCTGGAACAGGCTGCCACCACAGAGGACGTTCACCAGCTGCATTCCGGAACCAATCGCCAGGATCGGCAATCGCATTTCGATTGCCAGTTTTGTGATACGTCGATCAAAGTCTTCGCGTCGCTTGGGCATGACTCGCACGGCCGGACTGGAGTGCAGTCCCATGCGTATCGGGTCCAGATCCAGATTGCATCCCGCCAGAACCAAACCTCCGAGCGGTTCCATCGCCCGTTTCAAATCGTCATCGTTATCGTATGGTGGCAACATCATGGGTACACCGCCGCCGCTGATCACGCTGTCGTAGTATCCCGAATTGAACCAACTCAGCCCGGGGCCGTTGTATCGTTCCGGGCGAAAGTCTCCTGTGATACCCACGATTGGCTTAACAACACTCATCTCGATTTCCCTCCCTGGAAATAGTGCGCCGCAGCTTGTCCTCAGACAAACCACAACAGATTGGATGTTCGCGATGAACCAGCAGCAAACTCAGCAGATGTGAGTTTCAATGCAGCGAAAGAGCCGCAGACGGCAGTCTGCGTTAGGCGGCAGACAGTGGTCTGCATTACCGATTCCTTTCGGCACGGGGCAAATCAGATGCCCGCTTCAGATTATCTCGCAATGAAAAACTGAGCAGCAGAATCCATTCTCTGCGTCTCAACGAGTGGAAGCCTAGTCAAGCCCAGATCGCCTGTAAAGCAAATCGTACATTTTGCGCCGGTTTTTTACCTGGCCTACCGTATCTGGTATGTGCCTGCAGGGCGGATCGCTTCTGTGGATGCACGCTGATTGTGGAATTCTTGATGTTGCGTTTCGATGACGGGGTGAGGAGTTGCTGATCCTGCCGCGGTTCGGCCCGTAGCCGATGCTGGATAGATTGTTCGAATGTTTTACCGCGGTGCGTGAGCTCTATTTTCGCTTTCGTGGGCGTGCGAAGTAGGCGATTCCCACAATAATGGCAACGACGGGGAACATGAATTTCAGCCGCGGTATCACCAGGGCTGTGATGATCAGCCCGGGGGCTGTCCAGCCTGATATCATCCCCTTCCAGGCGGCTGGACGAGTCTTTGTCGGCAGCGCCAGCCAGAACGCGCCCATGACAAGGCCCACGCGAACAAGTGCTCCCTGCACTCCCTCATTGCCTGGGTAAAACAACAGCACGACGGATCCGGCAAGGGATGTGATCGCCAGCAACCCCACATAAACGCGTCTGCGACGAAGATCATCTTCGTTCACCATTGAGCGAGCCTGACAGTATCTTGATCGGTTGCGCCGCAGCGCCGATGTGGTGTGCGACGGTATTGGAATGTGAACACGCAGTTGACATTGTACTGAGAAATGGCTCTGAAGTCACCGAACCTGTGGTTTCAGGTGCAGGTCGATATCTGCTTGTGTGGCAGGAACTGCCGGATTCGGTGGTGTTGTGTCTGTGGGTGCAACCGGACTGTTGCGGAATTGGCGAAAGCGAACGTGCCCGCGGATCCGATAACTTAGCGGTCGGAGTTGCTACTGACTCAGTCACCGTTTTCCGCAACAATCGAGCGGTAAAGGGTGCCTGTCACGTATCGACTGCCTAAGAAGAGAGCATGCTTGTTCGATGATTACTGGCCGTGTGCAGTTGCCACCAGGCCACTCTTACTTTCTGTACACAAAGGATTGAAAACATGTCCGAAGAAATTGTTGATCAGGCTGAGGAAAACGATTTCGAAGAAATCTGCAGCGACGAAGTTGACCGCGTCGTGGAAGTTCTGGACGGGCTCATTGAGAATATTCAGAGCGAGAACGTCAAGCACTTCCTGGAAGAGGCATCCAGCAGCATCTATTACCTGGTCTATGAAGACGATGCATATAGTGATGAAGGAGCTGTCGCGGATAGCGAAGACGATGACGCTGTTGCAGAAGACGACGAAGAACTGGAGCAGGCTGCATAACGGCGGATCGCCGGAAATAGCCGCCTGAATTCACGCTTAAGCCCGGAGTTATCGATTCCGGGCTTTTTACTGCGCTGAAGGGGAGCTATAACGACGTTATACACATCTGCGTGGGAATGATTCTATGGCTGACGAAACTGATTCCAGCATCGAACAGCAGGTCGCCGAAGCGTTGGCGGCCGGGCAGAAGATCGAGGCAATCAAGATTTATCGGGATGCGACGGGCAAGGGGCTGAAGGACGCGAAGGAGTTCATTGACGCCCTGATTCCCCGTTTGATGGAAGAAGATCCTGAGCGGTATGCAGCGTTAAGCAGTGGGGGAGCTGGATGCGGTTCGACCGCCGGACTGCTTCTATTTGCTGTGGCCGTGACGGTTTTGATGTCGATCGGCTGACGACTCGGCCGTGCAACAGATTCGCACCCCATGCGCTGGCTACGTTTCCAGCTGCGGAATCTGTCCGGTTCGCTCCACTTCCCTCGCATCATCGGCGATTTCCTGGAAGCCTTCGTGCAGCGTCTCGATCAGTTTGACGCCGGTTTTCCAGTTCTCGAGCGAGTCGTTCTGGATCTGGTCCAGTACGAACACGCACAGATTCATGATGTGAGCGGCGGTCGGGTCTTCGTCAATTGAAAGACCTTCTGCAATCAGCAACACCTTTCGTTGCGCGTCGATTCGGGCATGCGGCAGATCATTACGATCCTCCGATTCGAGAATGTGCACGCCGCGGTCCAACGCCTCAATGGCCGCTTCATAGATCACCAGCAGCATATCAATTCGTGTCCATGCTATGGCTTTGGCGTTGCGATACTTCAGGTGGGGGTTCATTAAGTTTTGGATTCGTTGGGGAATGTGGCCCTAAGGCGGTGCGGGCGGACGGCGCGAGTTGCTGTTAGTTCTTCTTTCGTGCCGCATCAAGAGCGGCCAGCTGACTGCTTAGGAACTCTCCTGTACTCTTCAGTTCTGACAGCGATGTTTCCAGAGAGACAAACTCCCGAACAAGTGCGTCCCGTTGAAGATCGAAGAGTGACTGCTGTCGCTCCAGTGAATCCTGCAGGTTTTTCGCCTCATCGTCGAAACGCTCGTCGATTATCTTCAGGCCTCCGTTAATCGGATCAAGCATGTCGTTCAGAATGGTGTCGAGCGACGCGGCCAGTCCCTGAGTGACGGTGACCTGGGCTTCGACTCCAGCGACAATTTCGGACGGGGCGAGTTTGATTCGCAGTTGCAAATCAGCCGTGTTGGCGTTATCGATGCTATCTGTCAGGACCTGTCCTCGGCCGATGGCTGTTTCTGTTACGCCATCCACGACAAATGTCCCGGCGACATCGCGACCGGTGTCAGAAGCACCTGCAGTGAAGCCCAATGTTGTCACTGCTGAGCCACTGTTCACCTTTACAGTCGATGGAGAACCATAGCTGTCCGATGTGATTGACAACAGCCCGCCGGATACCCCCACATTCACTGTTCTGCCGTTAAGGTCGGAAGCACCACCGATCAGTGCCTCAAGATGATCGGCGAGTTCCTGATCCGTGTAAGTACCTTCATCAAGTGTGATGGTGGCCTCTGTGCCGTCGACTTCCAGATCCAGTATTCGATTGGTTGAGTTATTCACGGTGGAACCACTCAGTGCGGTGTCTGCGGTAACGGAAGCTTTGGCTGCGGCCTGAGTCAGGTCAACCTGATATCCCGTCGACGAAGCTTTTGTCTTCGAACTGCCAAGTACAAAGCTGATATTTGGGTTTGAGCATCCAGGGCGAAAAGTCGTTTCAGGTCATCGCGATTGACGTTTTTGTTGCTGCCGTTCAACACTCCCCGAAGTTTGGATTCATCCAGTCGAAGTTGACCATTGTCGGTTACCGAAACGCCAATGGCAGACAGGCGGTTGGCGTCGCTGTTTACTCCGGCAACGACCGAAACGAGCGCGTTCCGCAGTCGCTGTTGGATGGTGATGGCAGACCGATTGCCCAGCAGGACACCACCGGACTCTGTGGCTTCGTTGAATGTCGATCGCTCATCGATGAACGACATGACCGAGTTGAACGAATTGACGAGGTCCTGTACGGCAGAGACTGCGTCTTCAGAGTTGTGGGCAACTGTGACGGTGACTTCCTGGCCACCGGACACGTTCAGCAGGTCCAGAGTGACGCCATCAATCAGGCTGTCGAAGGGATTGTTAGCGCTTTCGACAGTGATGGCACCTGCGCCACTACCAAGTGTCACCTGCGCGTTTTCGGCGGCCTGAACGGGGTTGCCGAAATCGAATGTCGGCTTTGTGGCATTGCCGGAAGATGCGGCCAGATTGTTTGTTACCGAGATCGAATTGTCGGCGCCGGTTTCGGTTGATGTGAGCAGCAGTTTGTAGGGTGAGCCACCGCCGCTGGAATCCTTAATGATGGAAGCGGAGATACCGGAGGCACATGCGTTGATAGATTCGGCCAGCCCGTCCAGCGTGTTGTTGGTGCTGTCAACCGTTATTGTTGTCAGGTCGCCCGAGCCGATACGCAGATCGATTGTGCCCTGAGTGATTTCAGAATCCGTATCTGCGTAGCCCTGCGATGCTACCTGATGAGCTTTTGCGACTGAGTTTACGGTCAATCGGTAAATACCGTTCGCGGCGGCGGCGGATGCCGTGCCAGTCAGGACGGTGTCGTCGCTGACATTAACGGTTTGGCGTTCAAACGGATTGTTGGAAAGTCTGGCTAGGCCTGAAACGCTGGAGCGAAATGAGACGAGTTGTGCTTCCAGCGAGGCAAATGTGGCCTCCTCGGCCAGGACGTCTGCCCTTTTTAGCTCAATACGGTCCAGTTGCGTCTGCTGGATACCAAGCAGACCCTTCACGATCGTCTCGGTGTCCAGCCCGGAAACAAGTCCGTCAATCGTGATTGGCATGGCTGACTCTCATCAGCGCTAATGCCATGCTGGAGAGCCAACGGCGACCATGGATATTGGAAGTAGACGACGTGATTTCGGAAACCTGTTGTTCGTTTGTGGATGTGTTTTGCTGAACGCGAATCACTGAATGCCTTTGACGGTGGCCGTCGAATAATGGCCGTTCACGCGATTCCGTCACGGTTCGGCAGCCTGAGGCATCGGCACTCAACTGAGCGCTGAGAACGTGGCGAGCTCGGGGGCGGTGTGTTAGACTTTGGACCAGTTTTCGAAAACACATAGCACGTTCGGGCTGGTGGGAAGTCCATTTTTAAGGTCAGAAAGCGTTATTCGCGGCCATGACTCAGCGTAATATGCTGTAGTAGTTGGACAGTCTTCGCCCTCCGTTGACGTTTTCGGTTTTCCAGGCATTCCGACCGGGGCTGTGTCAAAGCCTCAGTCGTTCTTTCACGACGTGGTGAATGTTAAGGGAAAGCAGCTCATCCAGATGAGGCAGCGGGTTCACGAAACGAGTTGGCGTTTAAGCATCGTGACGGCCGTGCTGTTTGCACTTGGGCTGGTCGTATGCCTGACAACAGTCGCCGCTCGAACGAGTTACGTTCAGCTGGCCGGCGATGCTCTGGCGGACGGTGACTTTCCGGCCGCCTGCTCTTTTGCAGATCAGGCATTGGAAATTCGTCCCGGTGACGTCCGCAGCATTTTTATTGGTGCGGAAGCTGCTGAACAGAATGGTGATCTGCAAAGGGCTGTTGACTTTCTGAAACGACTGCCGGCAGCGATTCAGGACTACGACGTCCATTCCGGGAGACTGAAACTGGCCGACCTGCAATCACGGCTCGGTCAGTTCACACCAGCTCGAGGAACGTACGAAACGATTCTTGAACAGACAACCGACGATTCGACTGCCTGTCGTCGGCTGGCGGCGTTGTTGAGTGGGTGCGGTTATCGTTTTGACGCTCTGCCACTGCTGCGCCGACTGGTTGCCACGAATGAAGCAAACAGTGCTGATCTGGTGCGGCTCGCTCTCAACGGAACCATGCTGTTCGGTCAGCCCCAGCTGGAACGGGCCCACGAGCTCTGTCCGGATGATCCCATGCCAATCGTGGGATTGATTGAGCACGAAAACAACGACCGCGATGTCGTCGCCAGAAAATCCCTGATGCGAGATGCGGAGTCACTGGCATCCGCATCAATTCCGTTGCAGATTCAGGTCCTGGAATTCCAAATGGAAACAGTTTCCAACGAAGGTTCGGGCATACTCGACGTTCAGGCGGAGCTGCTTGAACTACTGTCGGCTGCACCCGGCAATCCCGAGACATGGCGGCTATCGGCCTTGTGGGCGCAACAAAAACGATTGCCGCAGATGCGTCTGCGATGTCTACTGGAGAGTGCGATTCGCGATCCATGGAATGTGGCATGTATGCACGCACTTTCTGAGGCGCTTCGCAGAGAATCAGCTGCCGACGACGAAGCTGCGGAGCTGGCCCGGCATCTGAGGACACTTCAGGAATCTGCGCAAAGGTTCTACGCCGGTTCGGATGCCACGCCAGACGTCGAACAGCTTGCGACAAGTCTGCAGTCCATCGGACGGGGGCCGGAAGCCAAAGCCTGGGCTCGAATTGCGCTGCGTGCGGATTCGTCATTGCGCTGGGCCAGATTGCTTGTGTCAGATTCGGCGTCCATGATGCACGGCGAATCTGCGCAGATGTCTCGTGATTCCCGGAAGGAAACATATCGGCAGCTGGCTGCCGAGTTGCCGCTGCCGCATGAGTTTCTGACACGCGAAGCCGCTGCAGTCTGGCCGGGGCAGTCGGCGATCAGATTTGTGGACGCATCATCGTCCGTTGGGATCCGGTTCCTTTACGACAATGGAGTCGTGTCGGGACAGGAAGGCCTGCGTATGCATCAGTGGACAGGCGGAGGCGCGGGCGTGATCGACATCGACGCTGACAGTTGGCCCGATCTCTATTTTTCTCAGGGTGCGGAGGATAAGGATAACGGCCGCTCCGAAGGTGCGTCCGGCGCTCTTTATCGCAATTTGCGGGGCAACGTTTTTGATGATGTATCGCGACAGGCACGCGT
>JAQWLN010000244.1 GCA_029247265.1 Fuerstiella sp. | reverse complement strand
ATAACCGGCCTGCCCCGGACTGGCTTCGATCTCGACCTGAGGGCCAAAGAAACGACCTTCGAGGCCGTCTTCCTTCGTCTGTTCACGCGATCGAATCTGTACACCGGAATTAAGCTGATTATGCACTTTGACCTCAAACTGTAATTCAAAATTACCGAATTCTGCGTCGGATGCCAGGAACGTGTTCTCGCTGCCTTCGACCGTCACTCCGTGAATAGCTCCGTCCCGGACGTTATACTCGGCAACTCCTCTGGCGGCTCGTGTCCACCCGTTCAGCGTTCTGCCGTCAAACAGGCTTGTCCACCCATCGTCAGCTGCAGCCAGCCCGGGAAGTACGAACGCAAGCAGACTGAATGTGAGGAAGGATGATTGGTATTTGACGCGAAGCATCTTGATGCGAACCTTATGAATAATGTTTGTTCATGGGACCAGCGTAGTCCCCACTCGGTGGTGTCAGGATGGCGACAACGGCCCGGAAATTCAATTGAGTCAGGGGGTCGCAGGCTGCTGTAGCGAATGAATGTTGATGAGGAGCGTGCAACAGCTCTGCTTATCCGATTAAGCGCCAGCGCGCGACCAGTGAGTATGTATTCTCACCGTCCGAGTTGCCAGCGTTCAGTTCCGCTCGTCGATCACGTCTTCGAGATCCACTTCCGGAGCATGGTTTGCGGCGGACGCAGGTGGCTCGTCAGTAAACAGCATCGGAGTCATTTCTGCCTTGATGCTGTCCAGGTGCAGACGGAGTCTGGCGTACAGTTCCGCCGTGAATTCTTCAGCCTGTAGAACTGCCATCGTTTGATCAAGAATCTGCTGATCGCTGACATCATCGGCGTCGTAGATTTTTGCTGCGGCGCGCAGATCGGTCAGTTTGGGCAAGTAGGCCTGCCGCAGATGTTCACTCAATTCGCGAGCAAGGTGATCTGCTTTCTTGAGCCGATCCCCTAACGGAAGCTTTTCGATTTCAGCAGAATCCACCATTGCCGGCCACCACAACAAAAGTATGCGAACACCGCATTAGACCGGGACGGCGTAGGGTTCGTCAACGCAAAACGGGGCGGTAACCCACATGCACTTGCTGTGATGGATCGTTTTCAGGACGGATTTTGAAAAATCAGTCAATGGCTGCTTTAAAACGTTCGATCGCAGCCTCAACGTTTTCTCGACTATTGAACGCACTAAGGCGGAAGTAGCCCTCGCCCGCCCCTCCGAAGCCACTGCCTGGCGTGCCGACCAGGTGTCCCTTATTCAATAACAGGTCAAAAAAGTCCCAACTGCTTAAATTGTTTGGTGTCCTGAGCCAGACGTACGGGGCATTTTCGCCGCCATAAACCGTGATGCCCACGGCTTCTAGGCCTTCTTTCAGCAGGCGAGCATTGGTCATGTAGAAATCGATCAGCTGCTTCTTCTGCTGCTGGCCGTCGGGACTGTACGCAGCGGCAGCGCCTTTCTGCACGATGAACGACGCGCCATTGAACTTCGTTGACTGGCGGCGGTTCCACAATTGGTGCAGCGATACGTCAGTTTCACACGACGCTTTGACTTTCAGGTCTTTCGGAACGACCGTGAAGGCACACCGAACGCCAGTGAACCCAACATTCTTGCTGAAGCTTCGAAACTCAATGGCGACCTCTCTGGCTCCCTCGATTTCGTAGATGGAACGGGGAATCGAGTCGTCCGAAATAAAGGCTTCATAAGCGGCGTCAAACATAATAAGACTGCCGTTTGCGCGAGCGTAGTCGACCCACTTCTGCAGCGTCTCTTTTGTAGCGACCGTTCCCGTAGGATTGTTGGGATAGCATAAGTAGATGATATCGACGGGCTCGTCAGGAAGTTCCGGAACAAACCCGTTCTCCTCCGTCACCGGAAGATAGACCAACCCTGCATAACGACCATTCTCATCAGCGTCTCCCGTATGGCCTGCCATGACATTAGTGTCGACATAGACCGGGTAGACGGGGTCGGTGATCGCGATCCGATTGTCTGTCCCCAAAATGTCCAGGATGTTGCCTGTGTCACACTTGGAACCGTCGGACACAAAAATCTCGTCCGCTGAGACGTTGACACCGCGATTCTGATAGTCATGTTCTGCGATCGGATTTCGCAGAAATGCGTAGCCCTGTTCCGGACCGTATCCGTGGAACGTCGGCGCGTTCGCCATTTCGTCGACCGCTTCATGCATCGCAGCAACGATCGCTGGTGGAAGTGGTTCAGTGACGTCTCCGATGCCCAGCTTGATGACCTGCGCGGTCGGGTTCGTTTCCGTGAAGGCAGTAACGCGGCGAGCAATTTCGGGAAACAGATATCCCGCCTTAAGCTTTAGGTAATTTTCGTTGATATGGACCATAGTGTGATTCCTGAGTGGTTGATGTGGCAGGGGATGATGACGTATCAGTCGAAAGTGGCGCCGTTTACCGGGAGCAGTTGTGCCATTTGCCGCGTTGGCAGGTTACTCGCGTGTAGTTGCTGCGACGCATCGGATACCTGCACGACAGTGCTGTTGTGACGATTCCTGCAAGGGAATTCAAACTCGTCCTGCACGTCACTCAAAAAAACGAGGATGACCGTAGTGGGCCATCCTCGTTTGAATATTGATTTGACCGAAATCCGGCACGAATGGTAGCGTCAGTGAAGGTACTTCAGACGCCATTACAAGTGACAGATTTTCCGGTCTGTGAGCCAGACTATTTAGCTTCTTCCTTGGATTCTTCTGCAGCTTCTTCCTTGGGTTCTACTGCAGCTTCTTCCTTGGGTTCTACTGCGGCTTCTTCAGCCGCTTCCACTGTCTCTTCAGCAGCTGGTGCTGGCAGTCCACCGCCAACGCCTGAACCCGATTCCGGTATCGGCGTCAGTGCGGCGTTAGGGTCATCCATAGGAGCCGTCGCGGGACCAGGGGCGACTTCTGCTTCTCCACAACCCACGATCAGGGCAAGGCCGAGTGACAAGATACTTGCCAGTTTCAAATTCGTCATAACAGTGTCCTCCGAGTTGTTTTCAGTTTTGGATAGTTCAGGGCATACTGTGCAACTCTAACCGTGCCCCTGCGCGGTAATCTTTCAGAATTGACAGGAAATGCAAGAGTGTCCACCAATAAACAGCCAAAGTCCGGGGATTGGCGGTGGCGGGTGCAGCTTTGTTGCCTGATCCGGGAACCGTTTGGGCACTAACGTACTCAATTGGCCTAAATTCAACTGGTGACTGACCGTCTGTACAGCGGTTTTCGGCTTTCATCGTTGAGCATGTGTGCGGCCCACACATACATACAGCACGGAAGGGGATCGAATCGACAAAGCCGTCCCAGATTATGATTTCAGCACTTGCAAAGTGCTGTGCCGTTTTGCACTCCCGTCGAGAGGTTAAGATGTCTGTGAGAGTCTGTTTGTTTTCGGAATCCTTCGTCACGTTTCGGCTGGATTTCGACCGAAAGCCGCCCGCCACTGTCAGTCACAGGCCACCCCACAGTCTGAACAACGCACGGATTCAAATCGAATGCCGCTGTCTGATCACTGATAAGGTCACTGGAACGACACACGTCTTCGTTCTGGGAGCAAGCTGTAAGACAGAACGCGTTGGAGTGGACCGTGATATCTGGACGTGTCCGAATGCCGATTTTGCGCCCATTTTCTCAAATGATGAGTTCATGAATCTCAAGACGTTTGCACGTGCTGGTGTTGAGGTTGAATGTTTCCCTCCCGGCAGTGGAACACAGTCGGACCGCCAGTCAGGCCGAATTGACGACGTGTTTGATCACGTCCGTATCGACATTGTTGAAGTGGATGCTGTTGTGCTCGAAACAGCCGGCGACATCGTCAGCGCGACTCTCGCAAATCAGCCCCTTGTTGCACAAACGACCGTTGAAAACGAACGGTACTCAGCAATGATCGAATATCCCGTCAAGACGATGAACGCCAACGAGCGCGATCTGGTCTATCAGACCGACACCGGGCCCGTGCTGCTGCCCGATCTGTCACGTGCGCCGGACGAATTGTTGCCTGGATTTGAACTCGCCTTTGCCGCGTTCAATTGCTCGGACTGGACTGAACTGCTGGTCCGTGTGCCGACCGAAATATCCGAATCCATCAGTGTGTTTCACTATTCGAAATCAATTCGAGTTGACTGTCGAAATCGAATTTTGAGAATAGGCGGCACTTTGTGCAAAGAACCGTGAACTCAATCTTCGGTTATTCCGGTCCGGCATGCCGAAGGTCGTTGCAGCGGCGCCTCAGGTGACCAGCACAACGCCCGGAGCTGCGTGTCAGATCCGCTGGAGCAGTTTAATCATTGGCGTAAACGATGCTGGCTCGTGGGAGTAACGGAACTGCAATTGAAATGCGTGCTTCGCGACCACAAGCCAGCGTGAAACGCTGTCATGGTCAGTGATCGTTCGAAAGGAAGTCCTGTGATAAATTGGCCCATCCGGTCCAGCATCTGTGCGGCATGCTGTGGCTTTCTGTTGTCGAACGTCGTAGCGGCCGGATCACATCCGAATGTCCTGTTCATTGCAGTGGACGATTTGCGGCCGTCCATCGGCTGTTACGGCGACTCACACGCCATTACTCCGAACATTGATCGATTGGCGGAACGGGGCGTGCGTTTCGGACAGGCTCACTGCCAGGTGGCCGTGTGCAATCCATCACGAGCCAGCCTGATGACGGGACTGCGTCCGGACAAACTTGGCGTTTGGACTTTGCCGATTCATTTTCGCGAAGCGATGCCGTCGGCTGTGACGATGCCGCAGTGGTTTCGGCAGTTCGGTTACACGGCGGTAAGTCACGGCAAGATCTATCACAACCCCACACCCGATCCGCAGTCATGGAGCGAACCGATTCGAGCCACGCCTCGATTGCAGCCGGCCTATCCGGGCGGCACTCAGGAACACATTCGGGCAGTTCAGAAGGAGTTGCCGCAGAGCGACTGGCGAAAAAACAACCTTCGTGGCCCCAGCACGGCAGCTCCGGAAGCTGACGACAGCCAGCTTGTGGACGGTGCGCGAACGGATATGGCGATTGAAGATCTGCGACGACTTGGCGCAGCCGAAGAACCGTTCTTCCTGGCGATGGGTTACATCCGTCCCCATCTGGCGTGGATCGCACCAAAGAAATACTGGGACATGCATGATCCGGAAAAACTGCCCGTGGTCACTAACGGAAGTGTGACGGCCAATACTCCTCCGTACGCCCTGTCGAACAGTTATGAACTGACTCACTATGTCGATCTGGTCGACTTCCCGAAACCGTGGGATGCACAGCCGGTCGCCGACGAACGGGCTCGACAGCTGATGCACGGGTACTATGCCTGCGTGACGTATATCGACGCACAGATCGGTCGTCTGCTGGACGCCCTGGACCAAGAAGGGCTGGCGGAAAATACAATCGTTGTTCTTTGGAGCGACCATGGCTGGAAGCTCGGCGAGTTCAACGGCTGGGGCAAAATGTCAAATTACGAAATCGATACTCGCGTACCGCTGATAATTTCGTCTCCCGGATTAATGACGGCAGGAAAGCAATCAGACGAACTGGCAGAACTGCTGGACCTGTATCCGACACTCTGCGACCTGGCGGGGATTGATACGCCGGGGTTTGTTGACGGCACCAGTCTAGTGCCGAATCTGAAGGACGTCCACGTTCATGTCAACGACGCGGCATTCAGCCAGTACTATCGCAACTTCGAAGGCCGTGAATACATGGGCTACGCGATCCGCACCAGGGAATACCGGTTTGTGGAATGGCGCGAATTCAGTACGGGCGAGGTGACCGCACGGGAACTTTTTGATCATCAAACAGATCACTCTGAGTCCGTGAATCTGGCAGATTCTGCTCCGCAGGAGCTGATTGATGAACTCACAGTTCAGCTACTGGAATCTCACCCGCGGAAGCCGCTGACGATGACACCGCCCGTCCATTCGAATCCCAATCAACCGCGACTCAGAGCAGATATGTCATTCTTGAACAACACGCAGACGACCGTGACGGTCTATCCCATCACGCCGAAGGGCCGCCGGGGACGGGCGAAGAATCTGAGCCCCGGAGAAGAGGTCACATTTAAGGCACGCATCGGCGGCGTTTACGTGGTGGAAAGCAAAGACGGAACGATTCACCAGATTCATTCCCCATCATTGCCGTCACGAACCGTTGTGCTTGAATGACAATTGCACGCCGAATGAGGTCGCCAGATGCAATCGCAGCGCATAAGAAAACGCGACACCGGTCAGACCGGACGTCGCGTTCAAGTTCATGAACACACTGGCAGAGCCAGTGGCACACGGTTCAGCAGTTCATCCTGACTTAGAGGATCTTCTTGAGATTCGCGAGTACTTCTGCTGTCTTCAGATCGTTGACGTCAGACACGGCGATATTGGCTTTCACGCCAAGTCCGCTGGCCAGAATGATGGTCACTTCAGCCTTGGGGCTGATGCCATAGTTGTCAGGACCGTTTTCGAATTCATTAGGAACGACAAACGGCACGTTGGTTGCCTTGCTGGTCTTGGCCAGTTTTTTGGCCGCGTCAGACAGGTCGTCTTTGTCTTCACCAAGCACGTTGACGAACGAAGTCAGCTTAGAATCTTTGTTCTTTGCAATGGCCTTGTCAATCTGCTGTACCAGTTCAACAATTCGTTTGTCTGTCGAACGAGTGAAGATGACTACCTGTGGTTTGGCACCATTGCGACATCGGTAGCAAAGGTTCTTACCTTCTGCGACGCCATCAGTTTCTGCACCGGCACACTTAGTAACGTAAAATGCGCCAAGTGAGTCTCCGGTCTGGGGACCACTCTTGACTGTTTCACCTGCGGTCACAGCCGAAGAGACGGCCAGAATCATTCCTAATGCGAATAAGTTCTTCACGGATTGCTCCTTTCAAGGGGGCGGGAATCATGTGCATCACGGCACAAAGGGGATGGTCGTTGAGGGAAAACAAATCGACTGACCGTTATGGGTCTTGATCAACGGTCGCTGCTGTTCGACAATGTAAACCCGTGGACCGAGCTTTCAGTCTATCAAAATCGTACCGCGTTCCGGAATGAGTTAAAAGTGTTCAGCATTACATAACGCAGCACGTTGCGCTATTTGCCAAAAACGTCAAATCCGGTCCCTCCATCGCCGAATCGCACACCTCAGGCTGTATCCCCAAACTCACAGTCGCTCCACTTCCGCACCGTATGTAGTACAGGAAATCGCATGCTCAAGGCAATTCGTTCGGCCCTGCTTCTTATCGCCAGCCTGTTTTTCGGCTGGTCAGTGAGCCAAGCTGGCGAACCCACAACGCGTGACAGTGCTGGTCGGCCGCCGGCAAACGCGGATCGTTCGCCCGTCGATCTGGCGCTTTCGCCGGATGGTCGATGGCTGGTGACGGTGAATGAAACATCTGACAGTGTTTCACTGATTCGCACCAGTGATCGTGTCGTTGTGAACGAGGTCCTGTGCGGTCGTCATCCCGCGGACATCCAATTCTGTCCCGATGGTCAGACGGTGGTGGTGAGTAATTCCTGGTCGGGCGAACTCACCGTCCTGAAGATCATCGACGGGAACCTGCAACGGACCGGGGTGATTGACGTGGGCCACGAACCCTGCGGCCTGGCGATTTCGCCCAATGGAAATCTGGCGTATGTGGGGTTGGTGGCCACCGGCCAGGTTGCCGAGATCGATCTGCAGGCAGCAAGCGTGCTGCGACGTTTCGACGTTGGTCACTGGCCTCGATACCTGACGCTGTCGCCTGATGGTTCGCGGCTTGCCGTCGGTTGCGGAGGTTCCGGTCGAATCGACGTGATCGATCCGACGACCGGTAAGACTCTTTACGAGGAGCCACTGGCGAACGGGATTAATCTCGGCCATATGATTTCCTCTGCTGACGGCACCTATGCCTACTTCACGTGGATGGTCTATCGTACGAATCCGATCAACGTTGGCAATCTGCGGAAAGGCTGGCTGCTCGCCAGTCGTATTGGTCGAGTCAGACTGGATGGTTCTTCCTACCGCGAAGCGATCTCATTGGACGTTCCTGGTATGGCCGTTGCCGACCCTCATGGAATCGTCATCAGCAGTGACGAAAGTCACCTTGTCGCATCCGCTTCGGGAACGCATGAACTTCTGGTCTATCGATTACGGGATCTGCCGTTCGTTGGTGTCGGCGGCCCCGGCGATCTGATTGATCGCCGATTGCGAAACGACGAGGACCGCTTTCACCGCATTGATGTTGGCGGGCGGCCGATGGGGGTGCGAATGGCCGACGACAGTCGCACGGTGTACGTCGCGAATTATCTTCGCAATTCTGTGCAGGTGGTGGATCTTGATTCAAGAACGGTCAGCAGCGAAATCGATCTGGGCGGCCCGACCGAGACGACTTTTGCGCGGCGAGGGATGGAGATATTCCACGACGGAAAACGCAGTCTGGATCAATGGTACAGCTGTCATTCGTGCCATCAGAACGGAGGAATCAATTCACGGCCGATGGACACGATGAACGATGGTACAGAAATGACTCTGAAGACCGTTCTTCCGCTATACGGTGTCAGTAAGACCGGACCGTGGACGTGGCACGGCTGGCAGAATGATCTTGAGAGTGCGATGCACAAATCGATGACATCAACGATGCTGGGACGCGACCCCAGCGATCGGGATGTTCGTGCTCTGCTGGCGTATCTGGATACGCTGGAGGCTCCGCCCAATCCGTTCCGGAATGCTGATGGTTCGCTAAGTGATGCCGCTGGTCGTGGACGGCAGGTTTTCACGAGCGGGAAAGCGGGCTGTGCTGAGTGCCACAACGGCCCGCATTTTACAGATGGGAAAATCCACGACGTTGGTCTGGGCTCAGATAAAGACTATTACGACGGATACAACACACCGTCACTGCTGGGCGTTTATCGTAAGGTGCGGTTGCTGCATACCGGCCGAGCGCGTTCGCTGGATCGTGTTGTCAGTGATCTGCACAGCCCGGAAAAAGTTTCCGGCGAGGGCCAGCTCACCGAGCAGGAAACTACGGATCTGATCGAATACCTGAAGTCGTTATGAACGGGACGGTGCTGGACCGAAAATGGTTTATTCGGTTGCTGTGACCTGTTCGGGCAACGGCGTCGAGCCTGCTGCGTCCTGACCCAGCAGGCGTTTTGCTTCCTTCAGCACGAAATCCGGATCCATGAAGGGTTCGTAGCTGATGTCCTGCCAGCGGATGCGACCCGCACCGTCGATCAGGAATGTGCCGTGCAGCGGTTGTTTCTCGAAGTCGTCGTAACAGCGGTAGCGTTTGAACACGTTGAGTTCAGCGTCTGAAACCAGTGGAAACGGAAAGCCGTTTTCGAGGTCCTTGTACGCTCGATCCAGCAGTTCCTGTTTGTCCGTGCTGACGGCGATGACATCGATGCCGGCCTGCCTGAATTTTTCCGTTTCCGGAGCGAATTTCTGCAGCTGCTCAGCGCAATGCAGGCAGCCGAAACCCAGATAGAAGATCATGACAACCGGTTTGCCTCGGTAATTACTCAGCGAGCGCGGTTGATTCCTGACGTCCGCCAGCGACCATTCGGGGGCTGCCACCGGCCGCCAGTGAAGCGGTCCCAGCGAATCCAGCGGCGGTCTGGCACCGATGTCGGCGGCCATGACGGCATCTGTACGCCAATCATCGCCCAGGCCCAGCTCTGTGGCGATAGGTTTCAGTCGAGCGAACGCAGGGACGGCAGCGTCGATGGTGGACGATATCTTCTGCAGGTCCAGGAACGCCTGTTTCGCCTCGTCCTTTTTATTGGCTGCCCACAGAGTTTCCACCTGGCCCGCCAGGGGACGGACTTCGCCGCGATTG
The DNA here is from genome assembly GCA_029247265.1 of Fuerstiella sp. Lineage (GTDB taxonomy): Bacteria > Planctomycetota > Planctomycetia > Planctomycetales > Planctomycetaceae > Fuerstiella. Next base: position 56,871 of record JAQWLN010000244.1, on the reverse strand, counting down.
CTGCCCACGTGATCCGTGATTTTCTTTACTGCGTCGTCGGTCTTGCCAGCCTGCAGCATGACGGCGACCTGGTCTTCAACGGGCACACCGCCCGCCTTCTTGAAGAACTCCAGTGCTTCGTCAAACTTGCCCTCTGAGACAGCAATACGTCCGTCAATTTCCTGGACAGCTTTCTCAAGGTCACGAACGCGACTTTGGTTCTTATCCTCCGCTGACTTACGGGCCTTCTTGACATCCTTCCTCGCCTTTTCGGCTTCTTTCTGCGCTTTGTCTCCGGCTTCCTTCTGCTTCTTTTTTTCCTGATCCAGCAGAGTTTGAATTCCCTGCTGAATGGCGGTCGCCTTTTCTGTATTGCCCACGGCAACGAATGCCGCGGCAAGATAACGATTTCGTTTCAGATCCTCAGTGCCATTTCCACATTCTTCAAGGTAGGGCGTCTGGCACAGGGCGATCAATTGATCGTGCAACTGATACGTCCGCAGCACGTCAAGCAGACGCTGCCGACCGTATTTGAAACTGCCGGATTTGCCAATGTGGTTGTACTTCGGGTGACGTGGCAGACTCATCATGTTTTTTGACAGCTCAATTGCATCGTTGACGCGACCGATGTGGATGAGGTTTCGAATACACCATTCGTTGTTGTGTGCGAAATTGTGAATCTGGTCCGGCAGCACCAAATCCTTCATCATGTGAGCATGGTCCACTCGCGCAGATGCTTCCTGCTGATAGACAGCGTCGTGGTAGCGTTTAAGTCTGGAATAGATGTGCCCCGGCATGTGCCACATATGTGCAATCTGGGGAGCGGCAAGACCACAACGGGCGGCGGATTCCAGAGCTTTGGCGGCCTTCTTTGTGTCCCACAGGTGAATGCGATAATGGTGGACCGAATGTAAAGGTTCCACGTCAAGCACGTCCTGAATCAGGGCGTCGACCGCAAGGTAGCTGGTCATTTTGATCCCTTCCCGTCGTGCTGACCAGAAGTACTCGCAGAGGAATGCTTTGGCTTCGATGTCGTCAGGGAATTCGAACAGTAATTCTTCCAGATCACTGATGTATTTTTCCGCTCGTTTCTTTTTCTCTTCGCTCTTGTCTGACTTCGCATTCACATAGCGATCGAACGCTTCGATGTATCGACGTTCCCGGGGCGACGCTTTGTCTTTGCGATCCATGGCTTCCTTTATAAAGCCCTTGGCTCGTTCGGCGTTTCTGCGGTTCGAGTATGCCATGCCCCAATAGGCAATGGCACATTCGGGATCCAGCATCGCCGCCTGGCGGAACGATCGTTCGGATTCGAAGTACCAGAAACCGTGCAACTGGCCGATTCCCTGCAGGACGAACGCTCGAGCCTCGTCAGACTTCGTTGTGACATCGAAGTGTATTGTGCCGACTCCGTTCATCAGGTAGGCGGCCTGACGGGGACCAGCATTAAAGACTTCGCCGTGCAGGGAATGACCCTGAGGCGTTTCCTCTTTTGCCTCTTCGGTTTTCTCTGGTGCGTCCTTAGCTGGCGGCTTGGTATCTTCAGCGACGGCTGCGGTAAAGACGCCGAAAATCGCAAAAAAGGTGACGAACGCTGGTACGGAATGATTTCGGGGCATGGGGACAAGCGCCGTAAAATTGAGGAGGTGGGACGAGTGCGTGTTGTTGTGTTGGCGTGGACGGCCGACCATTGAGGCGTGTGTGACGGACTGAGTTCTGGTTCGGCACGCTCAAGGAGCGTTATATTCTGCCGCTGCGCGGCTCCACGGGCAAGGACTCGGACGGAAAACGGTGAAGGCCCTGAGAAACAAGCAACTTCTTCCGGGGAACAGGCCTTCCCATTTGGACTTGCGTAATCCCAACGGTTAACCTGCCGCCCGTATTTTCACAAACGATTCGTGTCCCCGCCGCTATGGCCACATTGCCGCATTGTAGCCGCCCAATGTGAGTTGAAGCACGGAAACTGGCGGTCCGCTCTCGACATTCGTCTTCCCGGATGTGCTGAACGCCGGTTGTTGTTTTCCCGAAAGCTCCGAATGTCTCGCATCTCTGACGTTTTTGATCAGGCCACACAGCAGGGCCGCATGACATTCATGCCGTTCGTGACGGCCGGTGATCCCTCGGTACAGGATACCGCCGCCGTCCTGAAAGGGCTGCGAGATGGGGATGTTGATCTGATCGAACTCGGTTTTCCATACAGCGATCCAATCGCCGACGGCCCCGTCATCCAGGCCTCCTACACCCGAGCTCTCGACAACGGTGTGACTGTTCAGGGTATTCTGAATATGATGGAGAGTCTGCGCGACGAAGGACTGCCGCCGGTTCTGGCGATGGTGTCTTACGCAATCGTATTTCGCTTCGGGACTGAGGCCTTTGCCACCAAAGCTGCAGAAGTCGGATTCAGCGGACTGATCATCCCGGACCTGCCAGCCGATGAAGCCAGTGAGATGTCTGCCACGGCCACGAAATATGGTCTGGATCTGGTGCAGCTGATGGCTCCCACCACAACGTCCGATCGCACGCAGCAGATTCTGGATGCCTCCAGTGGCTTCGTCTACTGCGTATCAGTGGCCGGGACGACCGGTGTTCGAAAGGAATTGCCCGACGCGTTAATCGAACAGCTGATGCAGCTGCGGCTGGTGACGGATCTGCCCCTGGCGGTCGGATTTGGAATCAGCGGCCCGGATCAGGTCGCGTCGCTGCAGGGCGTTGCTGACGGAGTCATTGTGGGTTCGGCTATTGTGAGACTGGCTGCGGAAGCATCGTCTGCCGAGGCTGCGGCCGAAGCGGTTCGGAGTTTCTCATCGGAAATGAAGACAGCGGTGAACGGCGTGAAGCCATCGCGAAAGCCGTAATTCAGCCGCATAACACATGTGAATGGCTTCCCCGCTGTGCCGTTTCACAGTGTTCATTCACGTGTTGTGACCTGGAAATCGTCGTCCCATGCGAATTTATCACCGTTCGTATGCGTGAACGCTCGTCCGTTTGTGCGTGATTCAGCGGCTGCGTAGAATTCCTGTATTCAGGCGACGGGGTGAACGTTGCCATCACGTCACAGAACCTGATGAGGACCAACTTGTGAATAAATCCTGCCTCACGTTGGCGGCTATCGTTGTCCTGCTGATGCCCCTTTCTTCATTGTCACTGGCGGCCGGACAGAAGCTGCCGCACGTCGTTGTGATCATGGTGGACGACATGGGGTACGGCGATCCCGGTTTCTACAATCCGGATTCAAAGATCGCTACTCCGAACATCGACTCTCTGGCACGCGATGGAATGCGATTCACGGACGCTCACGCGCCGGGACCGTTGTGCCATATGTCGCGGTACGGCCTGATGACCGGCCGCTATCCGTTTCGAGCAGACGTGGGATCATGGCGACGAAAGCGTTCGATCGACGCCGGGCAGGTCACAATCGCATCGATGTTGCAGGACGCCGGCTACCAGACCGCAATGGTTGGTAAATGGCATCTGGGATTCGATGAGAACGGATACGACAAACCGCTGCCTGGCGGGCCGATCGATTGTGGTTTCCAGAGTTATTTCGGAATTCGAGCGTCAACGGATATACCGCCGTACTTCTACATTCGCGGCGACAAAGCCGTGCAGCCTCCCTCAAATCAGATTGCTGCGAACTACAGCGACGGCTGGACGAAAATACAGGGCGCATTCTGGCGCGAGGGCGGCATCGCTCCTGATTTGGCGTTGAAGGATGTTCTGCCTCGATTTACCGAAGAAGCTGTCCAGGTCATTCAGTCACACGGCAGGCGACCGAATGCATCGGGAAAACCGTTGATGTTGTATCTTGCGTACCCGGCTCCTCATACACCGTGGCTGCCGTCGGCGGAGTATGCCGGCCGCAGCGCCGCGGGGATGTATGGTGACTTCGCCACGATGGTGGACGCGAATGTTGGGCGAGTGCTGCGGTCGCTCGATGATGCGGGCATGGCAAAGGACACGCTGCTTGTGTTCACTTCCGACAACGGTCCGGTGTGGTACGAAAGCGACGTCGAACGATTCGGCCACGATTCCTCCGGTGGTCTGCGGGGCATGAAGGCCGACGCCTGGGAATGTGGACACCGCATGCCGTTCATCGTTCGCTGGCCGGGTTCAGTTGCTGCTGGATCAACGTCTCACCAGACCGTCTGCTTTACTGATCTGCTGGCTACATTTTCGGACGTTGTGGGAGCGTCCCTGTCAGGCGATGCCGGGCCCGACAGCTTCAGTTTCTTTGACGTGTTGAAGGGAAGTCAGGCCGATGATGTTGCAGTGCGGCAGCATCTCGTGATGAGGTCTGGTGGAGGCGTGATGACGATTCGATTCAAGGACTGGAAGCTGATTCAGGGGTTGGGATCCGGAGGTTTTTCCAAGCCATCCAGGATTAAGCCAGCGAAGGGTGAGGCCCCCGGACAGCTGTACAACCTGAAGGCCGATCCTGCTGAAGAACACGACGTGTACGCGTCACATCCCGAACTTGTGGCAGAGATGACGGCAAAACTGGAGGCCGTCAAGAACGCTAAGGGTCAGCGTTTTGCAAAATAGACGTTGATCTGAGGCTTCGGAGCTCACAGTTCTGTGTGCCAGTGGCGGATGAGAGGCTGCGGTAACGGAAAACGCTGCCGCAGCTTTCCCATGTGACAGAGAAAATGCAAAAAGGTCATTATGGGTCCATTGCCTTTTGTGACAATGGGGATCGGTCAGTAGACTGCAGCGTTTTCAGCTGGCATCCGACGCTGGCTCCTGCGGGAACGTCCACAACCGTTGGTCCGCAACGTCACACGTTCAGATTAATTCCATTCACGTGGAATCTTACACTATCCTGGTCACCTTATGTCGTTGCCCATCATCGAACCTGACGCTCCTTTACCCAAGGTCCCCGAGACGACAGGGCCCAGCAAAGGCAACTATGCCTTTGTCAGTCTTGGCTGCCCCAAGAATCTGGTGGACAGCGAAAAGATGCTGGGGACGCTGGCTCTGGACGGCTATACGCTGGTTCCGGACCCCGCGAAGTCTGACTTTGTCATTGTCAACACGTGCGGATTCATCGACAGTTCGCGGCAGGAATCCAAATCGGTCATTCAGGAGATGCTGGACCTGAAGAAGAGCGGGCAGACAAAGGGCGTCATCGTCGCGGGCTGTCTGCCGGAGCGCATGGAAGAAGGCGGGTTGTTGTCTGAGATGCCGGACATTGATCACGTCGTAGGCGTCTTTGGTCGCGACGAGATCAACAGAGTGGCGGATCGTCTGGTGGGTGGCGTCACCGAACAGCGGGAGTTGTTTCGACCGGCGCCGATCACTGCTCTCGACGACAGGGCTCGCTTAAGGATTACACCACAGCACTTCGCCTATCTGAAGATCTCAGAAGGCTGCGATCGAACATGCACGTTCTGCTCGATTCCGATGATGCGTGGTAAGCATGTCACGAAGCCGATCGAGATGGTGGTTGAGGAAGCCAGAGAACTGGCCGCCGACGGCGTCAAAGAATTGATCATTGTGGCTCAGGATACGACATACTACGGCCTGGATCTGTACGGTGAGGTTCGCCTGGTCGAACTGCTGCGGCAGTTGGAACAGGTTGAGGGTATCGAATGGATTCGTCTGATGTATCTGTATCCGGTCCACTTCACCGACAAACTGATTGATGTGGTTGCGGGCTCGCAGAAGATTCTGCCCTACCTTGACATGCCGCTGCAGCACATCAATTCGAAAGTGTTAAAGCGGATGCAGCGTCGAGTGAACGCTGAACAGACCAGAGAACTTGTTGGCAAGCTGCGAGAGCGAGTGTCGAACCTTGTGCTGCGAACGACGTTTATCGCCGGGTTCCCCGGGGAAACGGACCAGCAGTTCGAGGAGTTGCGTGATTTCGTGATTGACACCCGTTTTGAACGCATGGGTGTGTTTAGCTATTCTGTGGAACCTGGTACTCCGGCTACAAAGCTGGACGGACATCTTCCTGACGACGTCAAGGACGCCAGGCGGGACGAGCTAATGGCCGTGCAGCAGAAAATTGCATTCGAACACGCGGATTCTCTGGTGGGCTTCGAACTGGACGTGTTGATCGACGCTCAGGCGGACGACGACGAAAACATTTATGTTGGTCGCACTTTTGCAGATGCACCAGAGATAGACAGTAATGTGTACGTTTCCGGGCAGGATCTGGAAGTCGGCAGTATGGTCCCCGTTGAGATTGTGCGGCGGGAAGACTACGATCTGGTCGGCGTAGCCCCCGACTGTGAGATTATCGAGTAGATCTGATGCAGCGTCAGCCTGGTGGTACTCTGCCCCAGGCCTGAACATTGTCAATCGTTGGTTTCGCAGTCTGTGGCGCTGATTCCTGCAACGTTCCTCAGGAAACGATAGAACCTTCCCCTTCAAATGACGGATTCTGATCAGCCAGCAGCTGCCCCGCAGCAACCGAATCGTCTCGGGCGAGAGTCGCTGAATCTACCCAACCTGATTACCGTTAGCCGTTTCGTGTTGGCGCTGATCCTGTTTGGACTGATCGACGTTGGTGGATACTGGCTGGTGTCCGCCGGACTGTTCGTCTTTGCTGCGTCAACCGACTGGCTGGACGGCTATCTGGCTCGCAAGTACGGGCAGGTCACCGTACTGGGGCGAATTCTTGACCCGTTTGTTGACAAGATTATTGTTGGCGGCACATTTCTGTTTCTACTGGATAAAAACGGAACTGCCGACACAGGTACGGTCGTCCATTCCGGGGTGACGGCATGGATGGTCATCGTCGTGATTGGCCGTGAGATGTTCGTGTCCAGTCTGCGAGGATTTCTTGAACAGCAGGGAAAAGACTTTTCCGCCAGCTTCAGTGGCAAGGCCAAGATGATGCTGCAGTGTGTTGCGGTTACGGCCAGCCTGCTGTCGCTCAGTGATCAGCTGTCGTGGTCCTGGCTGCCGCTGACACGTGACGTGTTGCTTTGGTCGGCCGTCGGAGTGACCGTCTGGAGTGGTTTGGTTTATGTTCGACGAGCCGTCATGCTGCTGCGGGAAGGCTAACGTTGAGTCGTCTGTCGGCATGTGTGCGACTGGCTTCGCCAGTGCACCGGACTCAGAGCAACACAGACAAAGTCAGTGGCACCCTGTGGTCAGACGCGTTCGAATGATTTTCTGAAGGGCCGATCCAGCATGCAGGACGGACTGCGAAACCTTGTTCTTTAACGAAACAAACTCATCAGTCTGCACAGTACCGATGAGCCCGTTGAATTTCAGGCGGTTCTGGATGTAGGAAAAAACACCGAACGGAACGTGCACGACTGGACAGTTATGACGGGTGTGCAGGTCTATTCACCGGACTTTCCGAAGGCTGCTGCTGTTGCGGGGACAGACAAACCGGAACTCGCGCTGCAGTACCTGTTGCGTCAAAAACGTCCGGCACTGGCGTGTTTTCGAGGTCTTGCTCCGTTCACCAGTCAACCGGTCGTGCGGCGTTTGATCAAGGATTACGTCCAGCAGGCGGACGGTTCACGCGAGTGTTTGTTGTTAATGGATGAAGATTCGCTGCATCCCCGCATACAACGACTGGCGGTGCCCTGGCGTCCGGGGCTGCCGGATAAGGAGCCTTGTCAAAGACACCTACCGCAGAATCAAACGTGAGGCGACTGCACCCGTTGTCTCGGAATTGCGGACCACGGAATTCGAGGCATTTGTACTGAATCTCAGAGGTCTGACTCGCAGCGAAGCCATCCGGATCGTGGAGTCAGTCATTCTTGAAGATCACCTGCTGAGCGGTAACGACCTGCAGCGAGTTATCGACGCCAAACGCCGACTGCTCGAAGGATCCGGGTCACTGGAATCGATGACGATCGATTTCGACATCAGCGAAGTTGGGGGATTGCGAGGACTGAAGAGGTGGCTGGCTGATCGTCGCGGTGGCTTCACGAATAAGGCTCGCGAATTCGGCATCGATCCTCCCCGTGGCGTGTTAATGCTTGGTGTGCCGGGGTGCGGCAAAAGTCTGTTTGCCAAGGCCGTTGGGGCTGACTGGGGCATGCCGCTGCTGCGTCTCGATCCGGGGGTTCTGTACCAGAAGTTCGTCGGCGAAAGCGAAAACCAGTTGCGTCAGGCGATTCAACAGGCGGAAGCCATGGCGCCCGTCGTCCTATGGATCGATGAAATTGAAAAGGCCTTCGCGTCTGCATCCAGTGCATCCGCCGACGGTGGGCTTGCTCAGCGAATGTTTGGGACGCTGCTGTCCTGGATGCAGGACCACCGGGAACCTATCTTCATGGTTGCGACGGCAAATGATATTTCGGCATTGCCGCCGGAACTGATGCGAAAAGGACGCTTTGATGAAGTTTTCTTTATCGATTTGCCCGGGGGCGATGCACGTCGGAAGGTGTTTTCGATTCACCTGAAGAGAAAAGGCCGCGATCCACAGCAGTTTCGTGTGGAGGAACTTGCGGATGCGTCAAAGGATCTGACCGGTTCAGAGATCGAGCAGGCGATCAAATCCGGTTTGTTCCACGCATATGCCGCGAACCGTGAACTGCAGACCGAGGACATTCTGAAAGCGATCGCGGAAACGCGTCCTTTTGCATTGCTGATGTCAGAGAAGATTGAAGCATTGCGAGACTGGTCCGTGAATCGATGTGTGGCGGCAGATTAGAGCAGTTTTCGAAAACATGTAACACGTTCGGGCTCGTGGGACGCCCACATGGCAGGCGGGAAAGCGTCGTTCGCGGCCACAAGTCAGCGTGAAATGCTGTAGCTCACGTCGCTGCTTAGGGGCAGGATTGCTTAGTCACTCCACGCCTCGACAATCTCGTGGACCGTTTCGCCTTCCAGCACTTCATGCGCCAGCAGATGGTCGACAATCGCACCGATGGCTGCCCAATGATGTTGCTGCGACAGGGTCTGATGCAGCTGGATTGTCAGACGTTCCAGAAGCTGCAGGCGTTCCTTTGCCGCCTTGACGAAATTGGCGGCTCGCCACGCCAGTTGCCAGTCGAGCGACCATTCCGCGACGGTTGCCGGATGAAAGGGATCGCCTCGGTGAATCATTTCGGCGACCGGTCCGGCTAAGGCCACGAGAATAGAGTTTTCTGCCAGCTCCTGATGTTGAAATTTTGACGTTTCCCATCGAACAGTCGTGTCGCCGAAGCGATCCGGTCCGTCGTCGCGGTCCGGGTCTATCGAAATCGAATCCACGGTTGCTCCCAGATAGACGGCCGCAAAGGCGTGTCCGGCCTCATGCCACGCCGTGATTTCTTCGTTGTCAGACATGCGTGTCGCCGTCTCTTTCTGCTTCGGTGAACCGGATACGTCGGGCTTCAGTCGATTTGCACACCGCTGAGATCATCCGCTTCCGGATACTGCGGATCCATCTTCCTGAGTGTATCCACCATGACACGCATGATGGCCAGGTTGCGGTACCACTTTTGGTCACCCGGAATCAAATACCACGGCGCGTGATCCGTCGTGCAGTTGTTCAGCATGTCCTGAAACGCTGTCTGGTATTCATCCCACTGTTCGCGTTTATCAAGGTCGTCCTGATCAAACTTCCAGTGTTTGTCGGGTTCATCAAGTCGATCCTGAAACCTCTCCTTCTGTTCCTTCTTTGAGATATGCAGGAAAAACTTCAGCACTGTCGTTCCCGTGTCAGCAAGGTGTTGCTCAAAGTTGTTGATTGTCTGGTAACGCGGACGCCAGACGGATTCCGGCACGATGTTGCTGACACGAACGACCAGCACATCCTCGTAGTGAGACCGATTGAAGATTCCGATCATGCCACGTCCCGGTACCGCTCGATGGATTCTCCACAGAAAATCATGTGCCAGATCTTCTGACGACGGCTTCTTGAACGACGTCACTCGTACACCCTGCGGATTCACACCTTTGAACGTGTGACGAATGGTTCCGTCCTTTCCTCCGGCATCCATGGCCTGTAATACGACCAGCAACTTTTGCCTGCCTTCGGCGTAAAGGGCCGTTTGCAGGCCTATCAGTTCATCCCGCAGCTCATAGAACTCCTTTTCCGCTGCGTCACGGTCGTCATGGAAATCTTTCCCGCGCGTGCTTGTTTTGGCGAGCTCAACCGGGTTCTCCGGTGTCAGGCAATGAACCGCTGGCATATTGGCACTTTTTGACAAAGGTGACGAGGAATGACGGTGACCGGTCCAGTATCGGGACGGCCAGCTGGAATTAAGTTACCAATCTGCGACCTACATCCCAATAAGCAACCCCTGCCATTTAGAAAGACCGGGACGATGACCATGGACCCACCCCGTTATTCAACAGAGCACCCGCGTTCGGGTGCAAGTGGATAATGCATCGTTATAATTGGCTGACGTTACCTGCAGAATGGTCGAGTTGCACAGATATCAGACTGTTTCTGTTTCCCGCCGTCCGCAGTGTTACATTTTCAGCCGTCTGACCTCCCGAAACGGATCTCCGCAATGGCAAAGAATCACTCCCGGCGATTTCTCGACATCGTGAACTCAGTACGCCCGCAAATCAGGGAATGTAATGTCCAGGACGTGGTTGATCGGCGTGATGGCGGAGAGGCGTTTTACCTGGTGGATGTTCGCGAAGAAAGTGAATTCTCTGCCAGCCACCTGCCGGACGCGATACACCTTGGCAAGGGAGTCATTGAACGAGATATCGAATCTGAAATTCCCGACACCGATGCTCCCATTGTTCTGTACTGTGGCGGAGGCTTCCGCTCTGCCCTGGCTGCCCTGAACCTTCAGCAGATGGGTTACACCAGCGTTATTTCCATGGACGGTGGCTTCAGCGGCTGGAAAGCCGCTGGCCAGCCAGTCGAGTGACGCGACTTAGCTGTTTTCTTCATCCTCGCTTATTCCTTCACGATCCCACCAGAATTTCCGCTCAATCGAAAGCTTCTTCATGAGTCAGCTCCAGGAATCCTACGTCATTGAATTCGACGGTGAGGACAGTTCTAACAGCGTTCGCCAGATGGTCGGCAACACACAGCCACATTCACTGCGTACGTTCACGCCCAGTCAGGCCGTGCTGTCAACTTCCGCCGGCGTCTTTCACTGGACACCGGAAGGGCGACGGCTGTACGACTACTCATCCGGAGTTCTCGTTGCGAACCTGGGTCACAACCCCGTCGGGTGGATGAAACGGTTTCAGAAATACCTCGGTTGGTCGGCTGAGAAGCTGACTGGTGCCGATGACGGATTCTTCAAGGCTGTTTCGCTGACGGCGTACAATGCCATGACCGATCTGGAAGCACAGGCCGGTCGTCGTCTGGTCGCCAGTCTGCAGGCGAGTCCCGGAGGCAGCCGGCTGGAAACGGTCATGTGGTCGGCTTCCGGTTCGGAAGCTGTTCAGAAGGCTTTGTGGGCCTGCATGCGTCGCGATCCTTCGCGACCGGGTGTGCTTGCCACTCGCAATGGCTTTCACGGTAAGAAAGGACTTTCTGGTGCAGTCACCGGAAGCGAAACAGATTCGGAACGCGATCCAAGGGTCCGATTCATCAGTTTTCCTCGTGACGAATGTTCTGATATCGATGAGCCAATTAAAGCCTTTGATGCATCCGTCTATCGTGCGGAACTGGAACAGGTGCTGCAGTCAGCTGAGCACCCGATCGGCTGTCTGATTACTGAGCCGTATCTTGGAGGTGGCGGAAGTTATCATCCCCCGAAAAAGTATCTTCAGCTATTGCAGGACTTTTGCCGCGAAAACGACATCCTGTTCATCCTGGACGAAGTCCAGGCCAACTTCGGACGCACCGGCTGCATGTATGCATTTGAAGCCTACGGCATTGAACCGGACTTTGTGTGTCTGGGGAAAGGTCTGGGCAACGGCATTCCTGTGAGTGCTGCGGTTGGTCGACGTGATATCTGTGAACTCATGGGGTACGGCGAAACGTCCGACACATGGAGCGCCAATCCAACGTCCAGTGCAGCCGTTCTCGCGACGCTGGACGAATTTGAATCGTCGGACATCATCGACCGCACGCGCCATCTGAGCGCAGTCTTTGTGGATGGTCTGCGTCAGTTGAAGCAGACCGGCGTCATTGTGAACGTCCGTGGTGAGGGCATGGTGTTCGGCATTGAATGCGGCCAGGTTGGTTGCACTGCACCGAATGATGTGGCGAACGCAGTCGTGGAACGGTGCTATCGCGGCAACGACCAAAACGACGGGATCCATCTGCTGGGGCCGCTGGCGGGCTGTGTGATTCGAGTGGCGCCGCCAATGTGCATGACCGACGATGAAGCCACGGACTCGCTGCGTTTGCTACAGCAATTCGTGACGGACGTGGGCAACGAATTGAAGGATGCGTGAAGCAGCATGGTTTTGACCCACGGGCAGAACGACTGCAGACGACGACGATGGGTTTCAATACCAATCACTTAGCGCCAGCAAGTGAGTTGCCACTCTGGTTTTTCCACGCGTTGTGTTCGCTCGCGCGTTGTGCTCGTGTTTTGGGGTTATGAATACACTGCTACGAATGTCATCAATTTGTCGTCGATCATACCACGCCCCAATTCCAGAAATGTGCGTATGACGCGCGGCGGGGTTTTGGCGGCTGAAGTCATCGAACGTACAAAGGTCAGTTCCCTGACTTCAGCAGCGCGAGAAACATGCCTGTGATTGCGACAGGATGGTATCACGGGATTACAGTTGTATGCCCCGGCACTGAACGTCCGTACACGTGTTGCGGCAGTCGTTTTGCCTTGGCAGAATACGAGCAGTCCAACGTCTGCTGACGAGTTCAGGAATCCTCGCCCGTCGTTCACGAAGCACGTATACCCGAGCCCGCCAACATCTTAGACGAAACCCGGGGCTGAGACCGACCGACAACGCGGCCTTGAGCTGCTCGAATCCCTCGGCTGCGTCCTGCCGGACGCCGAGGTCGAACACCTAGGCATTGATCGACAAGCCCATCACGACAGAGCAGCGTTGGCTCGTGCAGAATATGAAAAGACATCCGCGGAGGTCTCTGCATGAATCAACCCGCCGGGGGCATCTTTGAACAGATTCAGTCCATCTGCGACGAATCCCGGCAGCACTGCTGAGTTTGGACAATGTCGCGAACGTATGCATCTATCAGCCGATAATTGGCCTGACGGAAGCTATAGCGTACTTACACTGAGTCACGGCCGCGAATGACGCTTTCCGGACTGTAGTGTGGGCGTCCCACGAGCCTGTATCGTGCGACATGTTTTTGAACATCTGCGCTGGGTCTGGATTCACAACCCCAAAATACAAGCACGCAGCGCGACCGAGTGAATCAAACGCATCGAAAAACAAGATGGGTCACTCGCGCGCTGCGTGCTTGTATTGAAACCACTTGTGTTTAACTGCGCCTACAGCGTATTAAGTTGACTTGTGGCCGCGAAGGACGGGGTTTGGTTGCGGTTTTATGACTGTCACGAGCCAGTGCGTTGCACGATCTAAGGTAAGTTGCGTCTAAAAGGAAACAACTTCGCCACCGCCGCGTGTGGACAGATTCTGGTACGTGTGGAAATCCATGTTGTAACTAAAGAATTGAACGGAACCATCGCCCATAATGAAGTGCGCCCCGCCATGGTGCCAGCTCCAGAAACGCCTCAGTGTCCCCTGCCAGGAAGGCACATTTTTCCCCGCGCTTAGTCCTCGTTCCGTACTGATGTAATGTTCGCACTCCGTGCCGCCGCACAGGTACCAGCCCCACCCGTAATCGCTCGGAATTCCGCGTTCGCCGATAATCATGGTTTGCGACATTCCGTCAGTGAAATCGCGGAATCGAGACTTACTCAGAGAGTAAAACGTTCCATTTCCGTTGACGGTCCCTGAACAGCTTGGGTTGCCTTCTGCATCGCCGCTCACTCCCATGTAGTCGCCCGGAAACAGCAGGCCACAATCGTATGAGTTGGGATGGGGACCGGTGGGCCGCTCAACAGTCGGTTGTTTGAGTTGAAATCGTCCGAACAGTAGAAAACGTTGATCGGATTCGATGATGGGGCAGGCTTCGGGGGCGTGGCATTCTGCAGAAGTTTGACGGCCGTGCAACAACCGCTGCTTTCAAAATCGATCAGCTGGTACGTGCTGCCCAGTTCAAGGTACGGCAGGACGTGAGCCATCATGCCCCACGCACCATCGGCGGGAGAATGGTGGCTGCTGCCCATAGGCAAGACATTGTGCACGTCGTGATAGTTGTGAAACGCCAGTCCGATCTGTTTCAGATTGTTTTTGCACTGTGTTCGCCTGGCGGCGGATCGTGCCTGCTGAACGGCCGGCAGAAGCAGTGAAACCAGAATTCCGATGACGGCGATTACCACCAGCAGTTCGATCAAAGTGAAACTACGGTGACGCGCGCGGTTGCCGCAGGCTGTAAGCAAAACGCGGTCTCCGCAAGAACTACTCGTTTTCGACGTCCCGAACCAGAGGAAAGTCACGCTCATAAGGAGGCTCCGACGGTACGGTGATGTGAAATTCGAATTTCCACTGCAGCTGAGACTGCTGTGCTGCATCGTCCATTTTTCCTTGAGGTGGTTCAACGTCGATCAACACACGATGCTCTCCCGTGACCGGTCCGTCTTCTGCTGTAAATTGGTACGATCCATCTTGGATAATACCGTTCGCCGCGGGGCCCCTGGTGTCGCCCTCTGGCATCAGCGAAACAGTTCCCTGCAGATTCTCAGCAATGTCTACCAATGACACCACACGTGACAGTGGCAGTCGAGTCGGTCCGTCGTTCGCACCACAGCCCGCACTGACGATCAGTGCCCACCCGATCCCTGAAATCAAAACTGACTGTCGCTGCACGAAATGACTCCCCATGAGAACGATCGTCCGATGCACGGCGTATCAGCGTACCGATTGCCGCACCCCTGTTCCAATCCCGCTGCTGCCAAATTCATCATGCGATTCGCGTGAGAATCACGAACAACTCATCGGAAATGACGTCTTCTCTCTAACGATTCTGCTGCTGGCTGTGTAATCTGCCCGGCTGTTCGGCGTTTTCCACACACTTGGTGAGTTGCCTGAAAACGCCTGTTGCCGGGTTGGACTGAGTGTTTTCGGTCAGTCACCTGCGGTCGTGTTGCACAGCTGTGTCGTCCGCAGCAGGAAAGCCCGGTGTTTTGAGCGTCAGCTCGCATCGTCCGAGGCCAAGGTCTCCTTTTCAGAACGAGGTTTCAGCATCATGGGTATTCCCAAAGTGGCGATTGTCGGTCGTCCAAACGTGGGGAAAAGCTCGCTGCTGAACTGGATGGCGGGCAAGTTGCTGTCAGTGGTGGATCCCACAGCGGGCGTCACACGTGACCGAGTGACGTGGATGATGCACGAAATGGACCGGTATTTCGAACTGGTTGATACTGGTGGTATCGGCATCGTGGACAGTGACGACCTGTCGGATGACATTGAACGGCAGATCGATGTGGGACTGGCTGAGTGCGATCTACTGCTGTTTGTTGTGGACGCAAAGGCCGGCATTACGCCGCTGGATAAGGAGGTTGCCGAGCGTCTGCGTCGCATCGAAAAACCGATGCTGATGGTCGTCAATAAGTGCGACTCGTCGCGACTGGACGTCGAAGCTGGCAGCTTCTTGCGGCTGGCGAGTCTGCCTCAGGTTGTGACCAGTGTGAAGGGCAATCGTAATCGTGCTGAGTTGTTGAAGGCAATCGCAGAGCAACTGCCCAAAGCCGGTGACGATGAGACAGAGGAAGGAGCGACTCTGTTCGAACCCCCGGAAATGCGTCTGGCGATCGTCGGGCGACGAAACGTCGGGAAAAGCACGTTCATTAATCAGCTGGCTGAATCGGAACGGGTGATTGTCAGTGAGATTGCGGGAACAACTCGCGACAGCATCGATATTCGTTTTGACGTTGACGGTCGCTCCTTTGTGGCCATTGACACTCCCGGAGTTCGGAAACGTAAGAGCCTCGAAAACAACATCGAATTCTATGGTTTGGTGCGAGCCCAAAAGAGTATTCGACGGGCTGACGTGGTGTTGATGTTTTTTGATGCGACTCAGACGGTTTCCCGGGTCGACAAGCAGCTTGTTGAGGAGATTTCAAAACACCACAAGCCCTGTATCTTTGTGGTCAACAAATGGGACCTTGCACAGGAAGAGGAGATGACGATCGAGCGATGGGGCGAGTATCTCGTCAGCTCGTTTGCCTCGATGCGTCACGTGCCTATCGCCGTGCTGACAGCCAAAGACGGTCGCAACATTCGGCAACTGATAAACCTCACACAAACGGTCTATAAACAGGCTCAGGTCAGAATGGGTACCGGCAAGTTAAACCGGGCGGTGAAAGCGGCCGTACAAAAGAACCCACCGGCCCATCGCAAGAACAAGCGGCCAAAGATTTATTATGCCACGCAGGTGGCTACGGCCCCGCCCACAATTGTCGTCAAATGCAATGAACCCAAATTGTTTGATGAATCGTGGAAACGATATCTACTGGGTTTTCTTCGTGAAGTGTCACCATTTCACGAAGTCCCGATCCGCATGATCATGCGTTCCCGCAGCGACGAAGATCTGGACAAGGACCTGCCGGATATTCAGTTGCGACCTGCGGAAGAACTTGACGCAGAATCAAAAGGTCTCGCAGATGCTTCTGCTTCGGCGGAGTCAGCGGACGACAATGTTACGGAATAACAGAGTACTCTACCCTACTGCTACCGAATAAAAATAGCCCCGCATTATCGTGAAATAATGCGAGGCATTGCTGTGACGCCGGACAGTGCCGTGTGTGAACGGACTCCCCGTTACTCAGAATCTTTCTTTTTCTTATTACTCTTGCCCTTTCGGCTGCCAGCATTTCGGGGCTTAGGAAGTTTTTCCTGCTGTTCTGCTGTCAGCACCTTTCTCAGAGCGGCGATGACCTCGCGGCTGAGTCCCTGCTGAACTTTGGAGTGTGCTTCCATAGCAGCATTCTGTTCGTCCGTCAGCTTGACAGCGTCCGTCACAGCCTTGCGAGCCTCCGCACCGGTCTTGCCAGCCGCCTTCGCCGCTTTCTGGGCATCACGCTGAGCGGCTCTCTGATCGTCCGTCAGGATTTCCTTCCGCTTTGCTGACAGTTCCTTGAATTTTGCGGCGAACTGCTTGTCGATGGCAGCAATCTTTTCCTTCTGTTCGCCACTTAGATCCATGTCCTTGACAAACCGCTGCGTGGCTGTCGGGACGTTGGCATTTTTCTTGCGTTTGCCCTTCTTTTTCTTCTCGTCGGCAACAGCACCGCCGGCGACAACGGCAATCAGCGTCAGGCAAATCAGATTACGAAACAATTTCATCCGCGGGTCTCCTGATGTGATGTCTTAATCACATGACTTCGATTCAATTCGGGATTCGAGCCACCACTATGGCCGCTCGATCGTGTTGACGCACTTGACCCGAGTCAAATGTGCCATCGCCGTTTAAGTGTACCAGCACCATACGTCGTTGTGTTCACGTCCTGGCGACGTCACTTTGTGACCGATCGCTGCTCAAGTCGAGTGCATCCGGATAGAGATGGCCGGCGTCTGGCAAATATTTCAGTTTCCATGACAATTTCCCTGAACGGGACTAAAATCTGCCTGAAGTCCAAAATATGACAGGCTCGCCGGACATTCCTCACTGCCATCAACCCCATACCCTCCTTATGTTGTCGCATCGTTTGCCGAATACGACGGGATTCTCCAGACTTCGTGAGATTACGTGCATCAAAGAACAAAATTCCTGAGTCAATGCTTTGGTGAATTGCCTGCGGGCGAAACCCGGAGTTCCCTGTGGCAGTATTGCTCATCAATATGTTGTTCCTCAGGATGACTCAGCCCGATGGTGCCCTGCCGGATTCGGCAAAGCAGGAATACTGGAAACCTAAATGAAGAAGATTCTTGTCATTGGTGGCGGGTCCATTGGTGAACGCCACGTGCGGTGTTTTCAGAAAACGGCGCGGACTGACGTCGTTCTGTGCGAAACGAATAAAGAGCTAAGGCAGCGAATTACCGATTCGTACGCTCTGCAGTCATCGTTCGCGTCATTGGATGATGCATTAGACGCCCACTTTGACGGTGCTGTGATCTGTACACCTGCTCAGCTGCACGTGCCGATGGCACAGCGGCTGGTGGAACGCCGGTTGGCAACGTTGATTGAAAAGCCGCTTAGCATTTCGATGGACGGGATCTCGGACCTGCAACTGGCGACCAACGCCCATCAAGCCTCTGTCAGTGTTGCCTACGTGATGAGACAACATCCGGCGCTGGTGGCGATGAAGCGTGCTCTGGCCAGCGGAGACTTCGGACGACCGGTCCAGATTGTGTACACGGGAGGGCAGCATTTTCCTTTCTACCGCCCGGCGTATCGGGAAATCTACTATACGAAGCATGAAACCGGTGGTGGCGCCATTCAGGACGCGCTAACTCACGTGATGAACGCCGCTGAATGGATCGTGGGGCCGGTCACCCGTCTGGTGGCCGATGCCGCGCACTGTGTTTTGGCAGGCGTTGATGTGGAAGACACCGTACACGTTGTCACTCGTCACGGAGGAGTGCTGGGTTCATTCAGCATGAATCAGCATCAGGCCGTAAGTGAATCCCGGCTGACGGTCGTTTGTGAACGTGGAGCTGTGCGGTTCGAAGGGCATAGGCATCGCTGGCTTACATCAAGCGAGCCCGGCGGTGTGTGGCATGTGGAGAACGAATTCACGCTGGAACGCGACGATCTTTTCGTCAGCCAGGCCAATGCGTTTCTCGATCAAATGGATGGCACGGCGGCGTCCGCCTGCACGCTCGACGAGTCGCTGCAGACTCTGAAGGTGAATCTTGCCGCTCTGGAGTCTGTCAAAACAGGAAAGTGGATGCAGATATGACCGATTCGACGGTTCAGCAATTGTTCGATCTCAGCGGCAAAGTTGCATTGATCACAGGTGGGTCCGGTCACCTTGGACGATCTTTCTGTCGCGCGCTGGCGGAAGCGGGAGCGACCGTTGTTGTAGGCAGTCGCCAGCAGTCGCGAGCACAGGAAATTGCGGACGGACTGCCCCGCGTCGGTACTGCAGAACACTTTGGTGTCCGGTTGGACCAACTTGATGAAGATTCTGTTGCCACGGGTTTTACGGCCGCTGTCGATGCTGCAGGAGCCGTGGACATTCTGATCAACAACGGTCAGCAGGGGCACGCGATGGATCTGACCAATGTTACGGCTGACGCATTCAGCAGTGATCTGAAAAATGCAACGGGATATTTTCTGCTGGCTCGCCACCTGCGCGACCACGTTGTGGCGCGGGGCGCTGCGGGGTCTGTCGTGATGGTTGGTTCGATGTATGGCGTTGTCGGTTCGTACCCTGATGCCTATGACGGCGTCTGCGTGGCCAGTCCGGTGCAGTATCATGCACTCAAGGGAGGCATTATTCATATGACACGGCACTTGGCCGTGTACTGGGGCAAGGACGGCGTGCGAGTCAACTGTCTGAGCCCGGGACCGTTTCCTTCAGAAAAAGCGCCGGCCGAAATGGTGGAACGATTGACGACGAAAAGTCCAATGGGGCGTATGGGCCTGCCGCAGGAATTGAATGGAGCCCTGCTGCTACTTGCCAGTGATGCCGGCAGCTATATTACAGGCCAGAATCTTCTGGTCGACGGTGGCTGGACGGCATGGTGATTTCCTGCTTTGATGATTGCGACTGCTGCGGCGGTCGGTGAGCTTTTCCGGATGCACCGTTCCGGGGCAGGACGCCCACTCAGACTGCGAACCAACTGAATCTCCTGTCAATATGAAATGTAAAACAATGCCGGTCTCACAATATTGTCTCGCAGCGTTCATGTGCGTCGCGTCTATTTCGTTCGATGCTCGCGCCAGTGATTCGATCATCCTTGACGACGCCGTCCGCCAGCAATGTCTGAAGGTACTGCGAAGTGGTCTGCATGGAGACGATTTCTGGCCGTCGATCCACGCGGCTGAGGGATTGACTCTGAGTGGCTATGGCAAGGAAGTGGTTGCCTTCTTAACACCAAAACTCCCGGACGAGAATGACGACCAGCGACGTTGCGGTATTTCACGTGAACTTGTTCGAGCCGGACAGCGCGGTCGTGCTTCTGTCATGCTTTCGATTCTGGCGGGTGATGACGACTACGGTCACGTGCATGCGGCGGAAAGTCTGTATAAGGTCGTGGAAATTGGCGACGGTGTCGCCATGCGACGGGCGTTCCAGCAGGACGAAAATCTGCGACTGAAGCTGATGGCCGCCGCGGCACTGGGGCGCTGCGGGAATCCGGAAGCGATGCGCGTACTGAGGTCGATGCTGCAACATGACGACCCGGAAATACTGCGGATTGCCGCCTGGATCCTCGGCCGCATTGGCGACAGCAGCGACATCCCCCGGCTTCGGAAAGAGCTGCCTCGGTGTGAAGAGGAATTGCTGCGTGCCTATCTGCATCACTCACTGGCTGCTCTGGGCGACGAGGAGGGGCTAAGGGCACTCGCAGAAAATCTTACGAATGAAGACGGTGCCGTTCGAACCTACGCTGCGACCTTTGCCGGAGATGCTCGGGACACCAGCGTAGCTGACACATTGACACACATGCTGAACGACCCCCATGCTGATGCCGCAATTCGTGCGGCTCAAACGCTGCTGTTTCTTTCGCAGCCCGCGGCCCCGGATCCGGCAGAGGATGTTTCTGTTGTTGTTTACCCCAGTACAAAACAAAATCCCCGATACACCGAAGGCTCAGTGCTGCCACTGCGTGATGGTTCGTTGCTGTTTGCGGCAACCGAATTTCAGGGGACCGGCAGTGATTTTGCGAAAGCCCACATTGTGGGGCGACGGTCTGTGGACGGAGGCCGAACATGGGACGCCAGTCGGGTACTGCAGAAAAATACGGGTGGCATGAACGTCATGAGTGTAACGCTGCGACGCCTTCCGGGCGGGCAGATTGCAATGTTCTATCTGCAAAAGAACAGCCCGAGCGACCTGGATTTATTCGTTCGGATTTCAATGGACGAAACGATGACATTCGGTGAATCCGTGCTGGTGACAGCGGACGACGGCTATCATGTTGTAAATAACGACCGCATCGTCCAGCTTTCGACCGGCCGGCTGCTGGCTCCCGCTGCATCGACGCCGGATGTTCACAAAGTGAACCACTTCGTGTCGCACTGTTATCTTTCGGATGATGGTGGTCAAACCTGGCGCGGCTGCAGCGGACACGTCGATGCGGCTAAGCGAGGGGCGATGGAACCGGAGGTCATTGAGTTGTCCGACGGGCGTGTGATGATGATCGTTCGTACGCAACTGGGTTATATCGGCCGCAGTTACTCAAGTGACGGTGGTGATACGTGGACGGACATGCATTCGCTGGGTGTGAAAGCACCGGAAGCGCCAGCAACGTTGCGCAGAATTCCGGCGACCGGTGACCTGTTACTGGTCTGGAACAATACCTTTAAAGCGGGAGCTGGTCATGGAGGGAAACGTACTCCGCTGACGGCCGCGATTTCCAGCGATGAGGGACGTTCGTGGCACAACGTGCAGAATCTTGAGTCGGATTCTGATCGTACCTATTCCTATACCAGCTTGGTCTTTGACCGCCACCGAGCCGTCATGAGTTACTGGGACAGCGGCGAGGGAGATGGCGCCCTGTCCTGCAGATTTCGATCTCTGCCAGTCAGTTGGTTCTATCATCAGGACGCTGTGAACGAATGACCGAGTCTTCAGCAGTGGCGGTGATCGACGGAGTCTGCATAAATATGGCCAATTCATGAAATCCGGTCGGGAATCCCGCTCATTGCACCGTCGCATTTTCGAACACAGTGTACTGCTTTGAGGAAATGTGTGCGCCGCAGGGGGCGATTTCCGCCCGTGGTCAACCGCAACTGCCGTACCACATGGATTTCGGCAGCAAATTGTCGGTGATTGGTCCGGCGTGGCATACAATATGCTTGAGAGCAGGCGCAGGTGTCAAGGGATGATTGACGGATGGTGCAGCGGAATGGTACCGCGACACGCTGCGATGCAACTTCTGCAACCCACTGACGTTCCACGATGAAATTCATTTTGCCCATACGATTCCGAAGGTCCACCGGATTCACACTGATCGAGCTGTTGGTGGTCATTGCCATCATTGGGGTGCTGATTGCCCTGCTCCTGCCAGCGGTGCAGCAGGCTCGCGAAGCGGCACGGCGAACTCAATGCCGCAACAACCTGAAGCAGTTGGGAATTGCTCTGCACAATTACCACGATGTCCACGGGATCTTTCCACCTGCGTCAATCTGGGAAGCTGACCCGATGAACAATCTTGTAGACGCCAATGCGGCACGCAGCTGGATTTTTCATCTATTGCCGTACTTTGATCAGGCCAATATCTACAACGGCTCCGACACGACCGTCGTGTCCAATGCGGATTCAGTCTCGTCAGAGAGCATGACTGCCCTGGCCTGTCCGTCTGACCCGAACTCAGACGCCAGAATCATGTTTAATCAGGAAATGGGAACGACCAATTATCTGGGAAACGGTGGATACCGCGGACTGGCCTCAAATCAGTTTTTCTATAATTGCAATCCCGTGCCGGATCTGACCAGTGGCGTCTTTAATCGCAGGGGCGTACGCATTCGCGACGTCACTGATGGGACGTCCAACACATTTCTAGCGGGTGAAAGAGGAGTGATTTCCAAATTCGGCGGCTGGGGAATGTGGAACTTCAGCCTGCTTGGCTGCCCCAGCGGACACGGCGACACGATGCTGACTCACGACAACTGGGAGTTTTCAACCGTAAACGGCGGCCTGGATTATGTGGGCGGATTTCGCGCTCCCGACAACATGGCTGACCCGGCCGGTGAAGACATCTTTCACTGGTGGAGTTACCATTCTGGCGGTGGGCTGTTTCTGTCAGCCGATGGCAGTACCAGATTTGTATCGTACAATACCGACTACAATACAATGGATTACCTGCATCAACGAAACGATGGAGAAGTTGTTGGCGAGTTTTAGGCCCGTCGGTTCAGGTTGCCGATGGGTGACCTGGTCGCCTCAGGATCGCCAGCGACGTTCGGGAAACTCATGAAGATACATCAGAGGCCATTTCCTGTCGCTGCAGATGTGATGACGCTGGCCGGTTCGATTGTGTGTCTGTTTGTCGCTGGGTGCGGCACAGAAGAAGCTCTCGACGGGCGCGTTGCGATCGACGTAACGATACAAGTGGGAGGCGAAGTTCCGGAGTCCGGAACATTGGTGCTGAAGCCGGAACGCGGGGTCCGGAGTCCTCTGATTCGTGTCGTTATCGAGGATGGTGCTGGTTCTCTGCCGGCAGCCAGCGGGCCCGTTCCCGGCAGTTACAGTGCCAGTTTTCGATCCAGTGTCGCCGGTACAAACATCGATGATCAGCTCACAAACACCGGACGAGAAATGCCGTCGGCTCGTGCCCGGGCGTCCGCTGCGAATTCCGGGCAGAAAACCCGCCGGTCTCCGACGGCAAAGAATGCCGTGTCTGTGTCTGTTCCGAATGAGAATCCCGCAACCCTGATTGTCTCGTTTGACGACGCGTAATCAGTTCAGAGACCGTACGGGATCCCAGGCTGCGACGTTTGTCGATTCCGGAACAATATAAAGTTCGACGCGGCGGTTTCGCTGGCGGGAGGATTCGTCGATGGATGTTTCAAGCGGCTGGAACTTGCTGTAGCCCATCGCGGCCATTCGTTCTGACGAGATACCCAGGATTTCCAGCTCCGAAATAACCTGGTCTGCGCGATCGGTGGACAAATGCCAGTTCGTCGGATGCCTGGCTGCAGTACTGCCTCCGACCGCGATACGCTGATCGTCTGTATGTCCGACCACCAACACCCGCATTCCGACTGCACCGCCGGAATTGACCTGGTTCACAAACTCCTTCAACACCGGATTCGCCTCAGCCCGGAGCTCTGCGCTACCGAGATCAAACAGGACGTCTTCGGGAAACTTGTTCAGCCCTGTCAGTGGGTCATAGTTGAACCCTGGCACGCTGCTGCCGCCAATCGACAATGGACCGCCTGACGCATCAGCCAGACGGGCAACATATCGGTCCTTGAGCTGTGAACGCTCTGCCAGAAGATTGTCGACGCGGGAATTTGCCGTCGCTAACTGGCTTCTGTTCTGTTCAAGCTGTTGTGTCAACATCTGACTGTTCAGCTCGAGACCGGCCGCTGTCTGAGCAAGACTGTCTCGCGCCATCAGCAGGTTTTCGTTTTCTGCGAACAGTTCCTGAGACCGCAACTGACTGGCGGCGAGATGTTCCTGTGCTGCACGATGACCGGGCAGACAGCAACATCCGGTGGAAATACAGGACACGGTTGTCAGAATCAGAATTGACAGAGTTTGGTTTTGTAAGGGCATGGGGATGGGCCCGTAGAGAGCTGTGTCAGACCGGACGCCTGCGAAACGCTGGACGCTCCGAGACGGAGATTGGGATGTGGCTTCAGATTGCCGGTGGGAGATGTTTTTTACGTTTGCCGAATGATGGCGACTACGCCCCTTTCAGATTATTTCCCCATTGCCGTGTGTATTTTTTCATCGATCAACAATGGACTGGTGCTTCGCTGCATTTCCTGCCGAATCTGTACTGACATGACACACGTTTGCGATTCGTTTTTGTGTTGCAACCTGCAGAAGCTGCCGGTGTCGCAATGCCGGGGGTCGCTAAAGATCCCGAAACGGGATTTAAGACAGGTGGCCGTTGGGAGCGATCGACACGGAAACGGCGCCAATTTCACTGGTGTGATAAATCACCGCATTGCCGAACACCTTTCGAAGTCTGTCGGCGTTCGCTGGCCGTCGAGCACTCAGAATTAGGCTGTCCGGGCTCAGTTGTGCCGCGAGTTCGGGGGTGTTGGCAGTCGGTGACCCATGATGGGGACTGACCAGAACATCAGCCGGGCCTACACTATGGAATACGTTCTGGCTCCCTCTTCCTTCCAGATCTCCAGGCAGAACGATGCGTCGTCCGGCATGCTCGGCGATGACAATCAGTGATTTCTCGTTGTCGTCGGCATCGATCGGGAGCTTCTGAAGATCACGCTGAAGACACCGCACGAGGGATCTACCCATTTGCGCCCAGTCACCGCTGCTCAGTATGCGCACTGGCGTGCCTGCGGCGTCCGCCAGTTGAATCACTGACTGGACTGATGCCGAATCTGAGTTTACGAATTCTCGCGATGTGAGGATCTCCGACACCGGTATTCGGTTTAGCACGGTGGGCACGGCATTGTAGTGATCAGCGTCGGCGTGGGAGATGAAGACAGCGTTAAGACGACGGTAGCCTCGACTCCACAGAAAACGGCAGATGACGTCTCCCGCACGTTCGCCTCGATTCATTGAACCGCCATCAACCAGAATGACCTCGCCACTGGGAAACTCCAGAACGGCCGCACTGCCGTGGCCTACGTCCAGCACTGTACAACGTAAGTCGCAGGGCGGGACTGGTTGAGTCGCAGTCCTGAATGCTGCCAGGATCGCACCGTACAGGCACAGAACAGCGATTCGTTTCAACGGTCGCCAGCGTATCAGAAGAATTGCGGGGACCAGCACGTAGTAAACGACCAGGAATCAGCTCGGTATGTCTGCGAGATAAGCGTGACTCAGATTCAGGCTGGATGTCACTTCGACAATCCGGGTGATCGTGGCGAGCAGTGATGAGAAGCAAAACCCCACGATCTGGGCAAGGGCCGGGTGGAACATGCTGGCAGCCAGAAGCACGAAGCCGACGCAGAGTGTTAATCCGGTCAACGGGATTAACAGCACGTTGACCAGCACACCGGCGGGCGAAATGACATGAAACGTCGCAGCCACCAGGGGGGTCGTGAGCCCCAGTATCGACAGCATCTGGCGCCAGCGAAGGGCCAGCCGCGTCCACACGTTGCTGAGCATGTCGCGTAGCCTTGCACGAATGTTCACAGCGTCTGCCGGCACGTCCTGAGGCTGGCTGTCCCTGACGGCACGCCTGGACACCCAGCCAAGAGCTGCAACGGATAGAAATGACAGCCAGGCTCCCGTATCGAATACCAGGTGCGGCTGAGCGATGACCATGATGATAACCGTCGCGGACAGCAGGCCGGCGACACTTTGATTGCGGCGCGTGAATTGAGCGATCACAAAGAATACGGTGGCACGAAGCACCGACGGGCGCAGGTCGGTGATCATGGCATAAACGATGCACACCGCTGCAGTCAGCAGCAACGCCTGATTGCGGCGAATGATCAGGAGATGACAGATGCTGAGCAGAAATGCACACAGGATTCCAACGTGCAATCCGGAGATCGCCAGTAGATGCATTGTGCCGCTGGCAACGAATGCATCCGCTGTTTCGGACGGCAGCTGATTGCGATTACCCAGTAACAGGGCGATCGCCATTCCCTGGACGTGTTCCGGTAGGGACGTGTTCCGGTAGGGATGTGACCAGGACCGATCGTGTTTCCCGGCGCAGTTCGCTGACCCAATAGCCTGGCGACCATTGGCTGCACGATTCGACCACACGAATGGCGGCAGGGTGATTCACAAAGAGCAGGCCGGAACCCCGGCGTCTGTTCAGGAATTGTTCAAAATTGAATTCTCCGGGATTGCCAGGTGTATCCGGCCAGTCCCAGCGGCCGGTGAGAGTTACCTTGTCACCAATGTGAAGTGTTCCTGTTGCGTCGCCATCCACGTAGACCTGGTAGCTGCCTTCAGCGTGACGCTGACCAACAGGACTCATCACGGACAGCGCCGACACCAGGAACCGCGACTGTTCCGCAGATCCGAAAAGTCGTGGCGCAATCTTTGATGAAGGGCGAACATGAAGACAGGGAACAGATGCGATGTGCCCGGTCAGCGTCAGAATCGCGGGGCCGTCACCGCAAATGTTCTTCAGGGATGTTCGCGCAGACGGAGTCTGATACAGCTGCCACCGCGTCGCTCCGAGAACGACAATCGCCGCCAGCACGCAGAACACACAACCCCAGCGGAGGCGTCGTCGTCTGAGAAGGTTGGCAGCGCCGAGGCATATCGGAGCCGCCGCAAGGAAGTACAATGGGGCAGGTGGTACGACCGACCCAAGGGCAATTCCGCCGACCAGAGCTGTTGCCGTCCATGCACTGAGGGGCAGTCCTGGCCGGGCAAATGCCGTAGCGAGAGAAGAGCTTCGTTTCAGTGTTCCAGCATGTGCCGGGCCGCAGGCATTGTCCTGACCGATTCTGGTGCCGCAGTCTGTTTCAGGGTTTCTGGCGAGCACGGCTTCCGCAGCCTCGACAAGGGATTACTTCTGGTCAAGGTCGTTCAGGATCGGCTGCAACTCGTCCACGAAGTCATTGACGTCCTGAAATTCACGATACACCGATGCGAATCGTACAAAGGCCACTTTGTCCAGGTCACGCAGTGCGCTGAAGACTAATTCGCCAATTTGTCGGGACGGAAGTTCGCGCAGCCCGTCTTCATAAATTGCGGCTTCGACCTCGGAGACAACCTGGTCGATCTGTTCGTTGCTGACTGGTCGTTTGTAGCAGGCCTTTTCGATGCCGGCTCGTATCCGGTTTCGGTCGAATGGAACACGGGATCCATCCTTCTTAATCACCTTGATCGGTGATTCTTCAATCCGTTCATATGTCGTGAATCGGCGGCTGCATTCCAGACATTCGCGGCGGCGTCGGATTGAAAAATCCTGACTGTTTCGCGAATCGATGACTTTGGTTTCGTCGTGTTTGCAGAACGGACATCGCATGACGAAGTCCTCCGAATGGTGGAAGCCCGAACAAACCTCTCTGGCGGCCTGGCTGATCACTTCCCCGCCCCGTGGCGGAAAAAATCACACCTGCAGTTTAGCACCAATCACAGTCACTTGATATCCGATGAGCGGTTTTCTGATAGTCATTTCGCGGCGTTCCACGCCGGATCGTCTCTGTAACGCTGATTTTTCCATGGATCTCCCAGGTTATGGTATCCCAGTTGCTCCCAATAGCCGGGAATGTTGTCAGAGCTCAACGTAATTCGCTTGACCCATTTGGCGCTCTTCCATGCGAACAGTCGAGGCACGATCAGTCGTACCGGGCCACCGTGGTCGCTGTTAATGGGGGTGCCGTCGTGTTGGTCCGCCAGCAGCACGTCGTCGTGCATAAGTTCAGACAGCGGCAGGTTTGTGGTCCAGCCCTCATCGTAACCTTCGATGACGGCGAATCGGCTGGCCTGCTGAAAGCCGGCTGCGTCCAGTAGCTGGGCAACTGAGACGCCTTCCCAGAGGTTACCAAGACGTGACCAGGCAGTGACGCAGTGGAAATCTGAGTACACTTTTTTTCGTGGGAACCGCTGAAAATCGGTCAGTGAGTAGGTCACCGGCGTGTCCACTAATCCGTCGATCGTCAGTTGCCATTCTTCCGCAGCCAATTTCGGCACGGCACCAGCATGTAGTACGGGCCACTTGCGAGTACGATGCTGCCCATCCGGAAGGCGATCTGTACGCATGGTGTCGGGCGAGATAATCGTATTGTCCGGCAGTTGTTCACGGCTGGGAACATCCTCTGCCTGGTACTTGGGATCTGTCTGCGGGCTGTACATCTTGATCCTTCCGGTTGGTCGAACTGTTGAATGATACATCGGCCTGCCGATGACATGCTCTGCCATGCCTGCGCAGGCAGCCCGATTCTTTAGATCTTTATGTCGAATTCAGGTCCGACTCGTTCTGGAAAAACGCGTCCTGATCAGCTGGGATATCGCATCTGACATTGACGGTTCGTTAGGGGAATCGCCGTGCGCATTACGTCCCGTCTCGATGACGCACATGAATTCGACGAATTGTGATCGGTCATTATCTACGCAATTCCTGTCGCGCGGGGCTCTCGTTTCGGAAAAACCGTTGATAATATCGGCAGTGCGGCGATTCTCGGGTACGTAAGTTGCCCTGTCAGAGTGTGGGAACGGGCCTCCGGTCTGCATTGACCGTGTTTCGCTTGTTCTAATACACTTGTGGCTAAAGAGGTTACGACAATTTTACGTGGTGTCAGAGACCGATTGCCGAGCCGGTCAGGCAGACTGTCTGACAGCTGGCCCAGCGGCCGTCTGCAGAAATTGCAGTGCGACCTCAGACAATGCATCGCTGCGATTATTCGTTTTTTTTCAGGACAGACTTAGGACATGGAATTGCTGGATAGAGTCGGTGACTTCTTCACCTCAGCGACTGGGAAGATTGAGCGGGGCATCACTTCGATTTTCGGTTCCTCAAACGAGAACCGGATCAAGAAGATCGGATTCGTATGTGACAAGCACGGCAAGGTCACCATCACGCCCGGTTCGCTGATTGACCGAATCAACGGCCTCGAGCCCGAGTGGCAAGCCAAATCCAACGACGAGCTTCTGCAGACGACTCAGGTCTTTCGTGGCCGTCTGGCTGCGGGTGAAACGGTTGAAGATCTACTGCCGGATGCCTTCGCAGCCGTGCGCGAATCGGGACGACGTTTTCTGAAGATGCGTCACTACGACGTGCAGTTGGTTGGCGGGTGGATTCTGCACAACGGCATGATCTCTGAAATGGTGACCGGAGAAGGCAAGACGCTGGTTGCCACTCTGCCGACGTTTCTGAATGCGATTGCCGGCAAGGTTCACGTCATTACCGTCAACGACTATCTGGCACGTCGTGACATGGAATGGATGGGGCCGATTCATATCAACCTGGGGATGACGATTGGCGCCATTCAGTCCGATATGGGTCCACAGGAACGGCAGCAGCATTATGCCTGCGATATCACGTATGGCACAAGTAATCAGTTTGGCTTCGATTACCTGCGCGACAATATGAAGCCGACAAAGGAACTGCAGGTTCAGGGCCCGCTGGACTATGCGGTCGTGGACGAGATCGACAATATCCTGATCGACGAAGCACGAACGCCGCTGATTATTTCCGGTCCTGCACACGACAATCTGGAAAAGTACCCCAAAGCCAACACAATCTCCCGGCAGCTGCGGCCCGACGTGGACTTTGAAGTCAAAGAAAAGGAACACACCTGTCACCTTACCGAAGAGGGCACTCGCCGGGCGGAAGAACTCGCTGGCGTCGACAGCTTTTACACAGCCGGAAATATGGAGTGGCCCCATCTGATCGACAACTCATTGAAAGCGCACCACCTGTACAAAAAGGATGTGCACTACGTCGTCGAACGTGGTGAAGTTGTGATCGTCGACGAGAATACCGGTCGAAAGATGGAAGGTCGTCAGTGGAGCGACGGGTTGCATCAGGCCGTTGAAGCGAAAGAGGGCATGAAGATCAAGGCCGAGTCGCAGACGCTGGCCACGATTACACTGCAGAATTATTTCAAGCTGTATGGCAAGCTGGCCGGCATGACCGGAACGGCGATGACCGAAGCGGAGGAGTTCTGGAAAATTTATCAGCTGGACGTGATGGCTGTACCAACCAACAGAATCATGCAGCGGATTAACCATCCGGACAACATCTATGGCACCGACAAGGAAAAATGGAATGCCGTTGTTCTGGAAATACAGGAGGTCAACGAGACGGGACGACCGATCCTGGTCGGTACGACGTCGATCGAAACGTCCGAACTGGTCAGCAGGAAACTGGTCAAACGCGGCATCAAACACGATGTTCTGAATGCCAAGCAGCACGAACGCGAAGCGGAAATTGTTGCTCAGGCAGGGCGTCGCGGTGCTGTGACGATTGCTACGAATATGGCCGGTCGTGGGACCGACATTATTCTTGGCGGAAACCCAGAACATTCCGCATGGGAAGAACTGAAGGCCAAATACGAATCACGGCTGGAAGTCCCGAAGTCGGAGTGGGATGAACTGACGGATCAGATCGCCGAACGCGGGGGGATGAAGGTTGAGGCAAAGGAAATTCAGGAGCTTGGCGGCCTGCACGTCGTCGGTACAGAGCGACACGATTCCCGCCGAATCGACCTGCAGCTGCGGGGACGATCCGGTCGACAGGGTGACCCCGGCTCCAGTCGCTTCTTTATCTCGCTCGACGATAAACTCATGCGGTTATTCGCGGGCGATTTTGTGAAAAGAGTTATGCAGTGGGCCGGACTTGAAGACGGCGAACCCATCATCAGTCCGATGGTCACTCGCAAGGTGGAAGGTGCTCAGAAGAAGATTGAAGAACGCCATTTCGATCAGCGCAAAAACCTGCTTGAGTACGACGAGGTGATGGATGAGCAGCGGAAGCGGACGTACTCGTACCGCCAGAACATTCTGGATGGTGCGGATTGTCGCGATCTGCTGGTCGGCATGATGGACGACCAGATCGATCATTGGCTGGGCCACTTTCTGGATAGTGATTATCGTAACGAAACCATAGTCGAATGGGCCGGTCAAAAACTACACCTGGAACTGGAAACGAAGCAGTTGCGTGGATACGACCGAAAACAGCTGGAAGACTATCTGCGTGACGAAGCCGAGCGTCAATACGACGGAGTCATTTTTGAACAGCTGGAAGTTCATCTTCCTGAAGAAGGTGGTGAAGAGGACGAGGACATTACTCGCCAGTGGAACTGGGTTGCACTGAAGAAGTGGGCCAACGTTTACTTTGGCCTGAACCTGCATGACCGCGATCTACCAAAGATTGATCGAGCTGACCTGCAGATCCATCTTCTGGAAATGGCTCGTGGATTCATTGGTCGCTGGGACCTGACCCTTCTTGACGAATTTCTCGACGCGGACTTTGAACGAAAATCACTATGCGGGTGGGCTCAGCATCACTTCACGCTGAATATCACCGTGAAAGATCTTGAGGGAAAAGAACAGAGCGATATTGAGGCTTATCTGAAGGAACTGGTTCGCACACGCTATGATGAAAAGGAAGTCACGTTTCCCGTCAATGTTGGTCTCAGTAGTTTTCTCACCGGTGATGGCTCCCAGGGTGAAAAGTACAACCGGGAGAAACTTTGTCGTTGGGCAAGCTCAAGATTCAAACGAGAGTTTGCGCCCGAGCAATTTGCGTCGATGTCGACTCAGCAGATCCTCGATCTGCTGATCGACACAAGTCGTGTTTATCTGAAAAGCAGGCCCGACACTCGACAGGTAGAAGCCAGATTACTGGAACTACTGCCGGACTCAGATAATGTCGCCACTCGAGTGACTGAGGACCAGGCGAAGCAGGTGGCCGAATGGGCCGATCAGGAAATTCAGTGGACGGTCGATCAGGAGAAGTTGTACTCCATGCGACCGTCGGAAGCGCGAACACGGTTTCTGCAGGGAGTCGATCACGCCTATCGTCCGGAACTACGACAGACTGAGCGATCTGTGCTGCTGGAAATTGTGGATACGGCGTGGAAAGATCACCTGTACTATATGGGGCACCTTCGCCAGGGGATCGGCTTTGTGGGCTATGCTCAGAAAGATCCGAAGACCGAATACAAACGCGAAGGTCGCAAGGCATTTCTGTCGATGTGGGAGCGAATCGACGAACAGGTGACTCAGGCGATCTTCCGTATTGAGCAGGAAAGCCCGGCGTTTGTGGGATCGCTATGGAAGGTCACAGCGACGGAGCAGGATGTGGCCCCGCCCATCGACGAGGCGGTCGATCAGCATCAGACCAGTGGCGCCGAACCTGGAGAAGAGAACAAAGCTGTCGATCCGATTGTTAACGCCTCGCCCAAGGTCGGCCGTAATGATCCCTGTCCGTGTGGCAGCGGGAAGAAGTACAAGAAATGTTGCGGTAAGTAGTTTGCACAGTCCGGAACGGATTCCGTTATGACGTGGGTATTGAACTGCATCTACGCTTGTTTATTGTCGGTGCTGTTACCAGTGATTCTGTGGCGAAATATTCGTCACGGTCGTTACCGCAAAGGATGGCGGGAAAAACTGCTTGGTGACCTGCCGATCAGCAGTGATGACAAACCCGTCGTGTGGTTTCACGCGGTTAGTGTGGGCGAAGTTGTGCAGTTACAAAAGCTTGTACACGCCTTTCGCATCGAAACGGGAGACGCCTTTCAGATCGTCATTACTTCGTCGACCGATACAGGGTACGAACTGGCTGCGTCAAGATTTACTGATTGCAGCGTGTCCTGGTTTCCTCTCGATTTTTCATGGGCGGTCTCGAACGCTCTGCGACGTGTGAAGCCGGCGATGGTGGTCCTTGTCGAGTTGGAATTGTGGCCCAACTTCCTGCGTGAATGCAGTCAGGCGGGCGTGAGAACGGCGCTTGTGAATGCCCGGATGAGTGAACGCAGCTTTCGAGGCTACTCACGTGTGAAGTCGGTCATGGCTCCGTTGTTCAGAAAGTTTAGTGTCGTCGCCGCACAGACAGAGGAATATGCGGGTCGGCTGCGCAGTCTGGGGGCAGCAGCCGCGGCAACTCAGGCTACCGGTTCGATCAAATTTGACGGCGTTACGACGAATCGCCGGAATGCGGCAACCACAGAGTTTCGAAAACTGTTTGGCATTGAGGACGGCGATGTTGTTCTGATGGCCGGCAGCACGCAGCACCCGGAAGAGCAACTGGCACTCAATGCCTGGAAGGAACTGCGGGCTGAGCATGTCAATCTGCGATTGATTCTTGTGCCTCGACACAGGGAACGGTTTGATGATGTGGCGGCTATGGTTCATGCCGCGGAATGTCGGTTGATTCGGCGTTCGGAATGCACCGATGACAGTGTCGTGCCACGAGATTCGGTCATCCTGCTGGACACGATTGGTGAACTATCGGCCTGCTGGGGACTGGCGGACATCGCTTTTGTGGGAGGAAGTTTCGGGCCGCGCGGGGGTCAGAACATGCTGGAACCGGCCGCATACGGAGCCGCTGTGGTGTTCGGTCCCAACACGTGGAACTTCAAGGATATCGTGGAGCAACTTCATAACACCAATGCTGCCACTCAGCTGGAGACCCCGGATCAGTTTCTGCCGACGGTGAAGAAGCTGTTGTCGGATTCGGATTCACGGGCGCTGCTGGGTGAAAATGCCTGCAGTCTGGTTGTGGCGCAGCAAGGTGCTCTGAATAAAACAACGCAGCTGCTGAGTGATGCAGTCTCCGGATTCAGCTCGGCAGCGACGGCTCGTGACGCGGCATAACCTGTTCGTATTTCAGGATGCCGATTCGTCGGCGGCCGCAGCCGTTTCGGCTTTTGGCTTCAGCACATCGTCGACATCTTCTTCGACTTCTTCCGTACTGTCTGCCTTCCTGGATACCTGATAGGCCTTCTGACCGCCGAATTTATTGCTGCACTTGGGACACTTGGCCTTCGCCAGTCCCTTGCCGGCGGCTCCACCAAGCTTCTTGTTCTTGCGAGAACTTTCGGTGATTGCCGCACCGCAGGCTTCGCAGATGTACCCCGATAGTTCGGTATCGAATCCGGGATCGTTTTCGTAGTAGGCCAGGTTCTTGACAGCCTCAATCTTCACTTCGCTCAGAAAGCAGAACAGAGTTTCTGTTTCTTCAGCTGCCGGAACTCCATTGTCTTCGGCCGGAATCTTCAGGCCGAACAGGTTACTGACATGCTCTGAGAATTGCCGATGAACGCTTAACGGCATCGAGATAAAGGCCTGCCGGTTTTCCTGGAGTTCAAGCGGCAGGTAAACTGCGATTCGTCCGTCTCCAAATACCGGCACACCAGCGAACATGCTCTCGTGAGCCTCAGCAACCGGTTGAATCAGTCGGATTTTTGCCGTCTGCTCTGCAGTGACTGTATGTAATTCGCCGAATGGCAGATCAGCAACGGCTCCGGTTTTCTGAATGTGTTCCCGCAGCTGCGCGCGTTGTTGTTCAACTGCGGGAGGGCCGTCGGCGGCCTTTCCGAACATGCTTTTCTTTGCCTGGGCTGCATACTTAACAAGGTACAGCCCCGTTTCGTGGAAAATTCCGTCTACGTCCTCGAATGTTTTTTCCAGACTCCCGGGTTTCAGAACCACATCCGTCGGTGTGATAATGTGAAGTTGCAGATTCTCGATCCAGTTGACGCTGATCTGCGGTGCCTTGGTGCCACCTGCTTCCTGAGTGTTTTTTTCCTTCTTCTTGATGTCAGGCACGATGAAAGGGTTCTTGCATTGCCTGCAGCGCAGAGTGCGACCGCCCTGGTCTTCTCTGACGCGAATCCAGGCGCCACATGAACAGGGCAGCAGAATGCGCTTACGGTGAGACTCCTTGACCTTGTCACGCTGGCGACGTTTGACGTCCTTTTCGTCCTGCATGGCGATGCCGAGAAGCTCGTCGTCATTGATGTCGGTGGGCGCCGCCTGCTGTTCCGAGTCTGCCTCTGCTGGTTTATCGGAAACACCTTTTGCTGCTGTAGCGCCGTCGGCGGGCTTTGTCTCTGACGAGGAAGCGGCCACCTTTTCTGCGGGAGCTGTATCCTTGGGTTTTTCCTGTGGTTTAGGTTTCTCAGCCGGAGCGGAACTTTGCGGCGGTGCAGCCGCCGCGGGCGAATCGAGTTCGAATTCAGCACCGGAGGGATTACCCGCCGGAAGGTGATTCAATGTGAATTCTGCGTTGTCCTCTTCTTCTGCGTCGAACATTTCATGCCCTTCGCCCCGATCGTACGCTTCCCTGGCGGGAAGCATTTCGGTGCGATCTTCCAGCTGGATGTCGCTGAAAATTATGGCCTGAGGTTTGGCCGTCATTTCCCGGTACTTCGCTTCAACATCAGCCCGCATGAACGCATTGCAGTTCCAGCAGCGAACGAGTCCGTAGCGGACCATTTCGTTGCATTTTGGGCATGGGTCGAACATTTCCCTGAATTTGCGGTCGCCAACTGTGTTCGAAGTATCCTCTGCGACGACACGTTCGGCCTTAATCTCGTGACCACATTGGGGACACTCCTTGGTGCCAGACAGGATAAAGGCTTCACAGCCCGGGCAACTCTGAAATGATGTGGACATACTGACTGAAGATTATGAGGAATCAGGAGGAAATAGAGAAAACGCAGTTGGAACAGAACGCGGCCACTTAAGGGGGGGAATTGCGTTCGCATAGTTTTGCGGCAAATCGGTTGAGATGCAAATCCTCAATTTCACCTTCTTGTGGACAGCTCGGTCATGGAATGCTGAAGGCCCGCGAATTCGGGGGTGATAAGCCATTCTGATGCCGTAAAACCAGTGTTTTTTGCCCTGCAAGTCGGGCTAATCGGCCTCGTTGGCCTAAACCGACCCTGTGGTCGTATTCTGATGCAGAGCCCTCAATTCAGCCTCGTTCGCACCGTTAATCTTTGGCACGGTCACCCTTGTGGCTGAAAACTGCATGCTGGTCGAAAATCCTATCTGTCTTTTCACATCATGACCGCGGTCGATCTGGCTGCCGGAAAGCACTTAAACGGAAGGTGACAGCACAGCTGCACTTGCGTGGACCCGTTGTCTGCCAATACCGTTCCATTCCCCCGTTTGTAGACAGCCAGTCGTGGAGTTAAACGAAGTGCACAGTTACAGCAATTTCCGTCACGCATATCGGCAACAGACCAATTCACGAACCGGAAACAACGTTATCAACAGCTGTTCCGCAGCTCTGCTAGTTACGTTGTTATTGGCCGGGTGCGGTGATGGCGGAGTCCCCTCGCGTGGCAGCGGAAGTGTCGACACCGCAATGGACACATCGGATGCGGTCGGAACAGATGATTCTCTGGATTCATCGACGTATCAGGAGCGTGCTGCAAATGGTCGGTTGCGGAAAGGGAGATTTGTCATGCGTTCGGACGGGCCGAAGTCGTTTGACCCGATTCGCGGCTCGACCGTCTACGAAAATCGATGTGCAAGCCAGGTCTACGAGACATTGCTGCAGTACAAATATCTCGTTCGCCCCTTCGAACTGGAGCCGCTGCTGCTGGAAGAAATGCCCGTTCAGTCAGAGGACGGCCTGACATGGTCCTTCAAACTCAAGCAGGGTGTTCATTTTCACGACGATCCCTGTTTCCCCGGTGGAACGGGTCGGGAAATGGTGGCCGGGGATGTGGTGTACTCGTGGAAGCGGATGGCCGACCAAAAGTCAGATTCCAAAGTCTGGTGGATCTTCAAGGACGCGATCCAGGGGTTTGACGAATATCACGCACAGCAGAACGCCGCAGCCACGTTTGACTACGAGGCCGACGTTCAGGGTCTGAAGATTCTGAACAACTATGAATTTGACGTAACTCTCCGAAAACCGGTCAGTCGCTTTCTGTGGACACTGGCGATGTTTCAGACGTCCATCGTTCCTCGTGAAGCCGTCGAAGAGTACGGCAGCAAATTCGGGCTTCGTCCGGTTGGCACCGGGCCGTTTCTGATGTCTGAAGAAGACTGGCAGAAAGGTGTGAAGTTGACCTATCGGCGGAATCCCAACTACCACCAGTGCGTCTATCCGGCCGAACATATGCCGGAGGACGTGGAGGCGGGTTTCACCGAACCTGCAGGTCGCCGCCTTCCTTTTCTGGACGAGATTCAGGTCGAGTTTCTGCAGCAGGACCAGCCGGTCTGGCTGAAGTTTGAAAAGGGAGAGCTGGATTACACTCAGGTGCCGGCCGAATTCTACGAGCAGGTGTTCAATAAACGTACGGGCAAGCTGCTGCCTGCAGTTCGCAAGAAGGGGATTGCCGGACATGCAGTGCCCTTGATGGACTTCATCTTTCGTGGCTTCAACATGGAAGACGAATTACTGGGTGGCTACACGGATGAAAAACGAGCCCTCCGCCAGGCGATGTGCCTGGCTCTGGACTGGGATGAGCTGAATGAAGCGTTTTACAACGGGCTGAATGTTGTTTTCGATGGCCCCATTCCTCCCGGCCTTGCCGGATATCCAGAGGATGGTTTTAGTCCTGACGCCTATCGAGGTCCCGACCTGGTGCGAGCCCGCGAGCTGCTGGCCAGAGCCGGATATCCAGGCGGCAAAGGGCTGCCGCGAATTGACTTTCATATGTCCAAGGGCCGGAACAGCAAGGGGCAGTCAGAACTGATGGCCCGCCAATTGAAGGAAATCGGCGTTGATGTGAATGTGATTCTTGTCGATTTCTCGACTTTGATTCAGACCGTTGACAACAAGAATGCCTCGATGTTCGCTTTCGCCTGGGGCTCCGACTATCCCGACGGAGAGAACAACCTCGCGTTGTTTTACGGTCCAAACGAGGCTCCTGGAGCGAATCACTTCAACTACAAGAACGCAGAGTACGACAAGTTGTACGAGCAGATCGTGCAGATGCAGCCGTCGCCGGAACGCACTGTGATTTACGGACAGATGCTTGACATGCTGTACAACGACTGTCCCTATGCGGGATCAATGGCACGAACGCGTTTTTATCTGGTGCAGCCGCGGATGAAGTATTTCAAGCCCGTGGAAACGTTCGAAAATTGGTTTAAGTACGTCAATGTCGTACAGGGCAATTGAGGCGATGGCTATTTTCGATTACGAATGAATCTCAGCAGACCATGGCCGTTCGTATGCGCAGCTCCATTTTCCGCTTCCGGGTCAGTCAGCGATTGCTCCACGATTCCAGGCGCCAGGCGTTGTAGTCGGATGCCCCACAGGCTGCCTGCACGAAGAGGTGTTGCCTGAAGTTCGGCGTGCGGAATGGCCACTTCGAACCGCCAGGACGTATCGTCAGCTTCGGCATCGACGAACCATTGTGGGTTCCAGCTTCGAGCCGTCCAGCACCGTTCGCTTGTCTGTCCGCTTTCATCGATGACGAATTCAAAACTGGTTGTGTAATCACGGTCGACATCGAAACCGATTACCACTCGGTCCAGTATACCGTGCTTTGCATCGTGAAACCGATCTGCCGTGTGGTCCATGCTGTTCGAATGACCGGGGCAATGCTCGATTCGGCCGGCAATGTAGATATGGTCGTCGTCCCATGCCAGCATCATCAGGCAGTCGGTCGGCGGGGCATTCAGGGCACCAGCCGATGGTGCCAGGTGAAGTTCGATCGCATCCAGCCAGCATTTCTCTGTCAGCAGTCCGTCAAGTACTGGTTTGGCTCTGACCTTCGGTAGATTGATCGTCGGAACGGACGTTGCTGCAGCCCCATGTACCGCTCCCTGTTCGGCTCGTGCCAGCAACGAAAACAGGTCGTTGCCCGCTGCTGCTTTGGCAAGCAGGGTGCTGTTTGCGACAAACTCACCGGCTCTGCGGACATTGGCGGCCTGCCGCAACTGCAGCCTGGGAGAATCAGCGACTTCCGGGGCCAGCGAATGCAGGGCCTGCAACGCTCTTTGTGCATTTTTATTCCACTGGGCGTCTACTGCGCGTCGATCAGAACCGGATGGATTGGCCAGCAGCGTGCCTCGCCCGGCGCGAACGATGGGAGCCGTGCCTGAGGCCGACATTGGCAGCGCGAAATTGATGGGTTGAATGCCGTTCTGGACGCTTTTCTCACTCCCGTTGCGTCGTAGGAAACGAAGTTCTTCTGATGAATAGAACTGGAAGAGCTGCTCTGCTGCATGGGCAGATTGCGGCGCCCGAGGAAAACGATTGATCGTCTCCTTCAGTACCGCGATCATGCCTTCGAGATTATCTTTGGATTTGTACAGATCTGCGAGGTTCTGCAGTTGCTGTAGCGCCAGACTGTCCGGCAGATCGGCCCCCAGAGTCTTTAAATGGGCGATCAGGCCGAGTGGCGTCGTTCGCTGACTCAGATGGCCCGTCAGGGCTGCTCGCAGCGTTTTGTCCTGCTGGCTAATCTGTTCCAGGCGTCTGCGATCCTCCGGACTGGCATGATTCAGTGATCGCCGGGACGGCGATCTAGGCGTTGCCAGGTTCCCGGAAAAAAAGTGTGTGGGCGTGGCGGTCGCTGCGGCAGATCGCGAATGAGCAGCATAACGCGATGTGGCAGACGTCAGCGTTGCCTGAGGCGCGGCTTCGACAGCGGGAGTCAGTCGCAGGCAGTGGTTGGAAATCAAATCAGCCGTGGTCCCGAGGTTTGGCAGCAGCGCATCGCCGGGGAAAGTCAGTGGTGAAGTTTCCTGACTGGCCAGTCCCCGGAATACGTGGGAAACCTGCCACGGTGCCAGTCCGGCCGTGTCAAGAATAGCCCCTCGCTGATCATGCCCGGCTGCGATGTTCATGGCAACATGGACGGCCTGGAGCCAGATTTGAGCAACTTCGTCCGTGTCAGAGTGGCGTTCGATGCAGATTACGTCTGGTCGCCAAACTCGGATCGTCTCTGCCAGCCGTTGTGGCAGTAACTCGCTGACGCGACCATCGGTTTGTCGGGCCCATGACGTCAGCAGTTCGTCTCGCACGAGTTCCTGCAGCGGCTGCGTACGGGCGAACATCCAATCCTGAACGAACTGGTTTCCGCCTGCCTGTGCTATGGCGACCTGCATTTCGTAAGCGGCGACCTGGTCTTCAGTTTTTTCGCCGACCAGGCTGGCGGACGGTTGCACGACCACGGACCGGAAACCCTGGTCGCCACTGATACTGGCCAGCATTCGCATTGGCACGTCTTCCGGGTCGGTGACCAGGCACATGACCGCCGCTCGGTAATTGCCGTTACGGACCGGGGCCCATGTCTTTCCGGAGTCCTGTGATCGGTGGATGACGCCAAATGCTCCCACGGCCAGAACTGTCGTCGCGTCGATGAATCGAATCTGTCGCAGAGGGGCCGACGAAGAAACCTGTCGAAACGTCCATGAGCGGCCGTCGTCATGGCTGTGAACGACAACGCCGCCGGGGCTTCCGGCAACGCAGACGTTTGTGCCATTTCTGTCAACGCAGAAGAAATCAAACACGTCGTTAAGTTGCGTCGGCAGGCGTCCCGTGGGCGGCACCCACGAGACTCCTCCATCCTGGCTTTGAAGCAGAAATCCTCCGTCTCCGACTAACCAACCCTGTCGGTCACGTGCGAGACTTGCTGCGTTGACTCGTCGAAAAGTACGAAGCGGTTGCGCGAGTGTGACCAGCTGTTCGCCGACAACCGTTCCGTACGAGCTGCCGGCGCCGACAACGATGCCGTCCTCAGGGGTCAGAAATGCTCCCGAAGTCCATCGTCCACTCGTTTTCTCGGTTTTTAGCGAGCGCCATGTGCGGCCGCCATCGCTGGTGCGCAATACTGTCGAGTCTAGTCGACCAACTGCGACTCCGTTATTCAGGTCGAAGAACCGAACGTAGCTGAGTGGTGGCAGATCAAATCCCGAGTGATTGCCGGAGGGTAAAGTGCGAGGCTCCCTGGCAGCTTCGTCTTTGGTGGCAACGTGCTGCCAGCTGTCGCCACCATTTCTGGTTTTCAAAAGAATGCCGTAATATTGCCTCGCAAAATGATCAAATCGAGACCCCGCCACAAATCCGATCTGGTTCGTCAGGAAACAAACGCTTTGCAGGCTGCACTCAAGGGGAAGAATGGACGTCTGCCAGGTGGTTCCGTCGTCATTGCTGCGAACAATGACTCCTCGGTCGCCAACGGCCCAAACATCATGGCCGACACAGCAGACATCGTTGAGCGACGCGTCGTCCGCGATTGCGGCACGCCTGGGAACCGGACCC
The DNA here is from genome assembly GCA_029247265.1 of Fuerstiella sp. Classification (GTDB taxonomy): domain Bacteria; phylum Planctomycetota; class Planctomycetia; order Planctomycetales; family Planctomycetaceae; genus Fuerstiella. The sequence goes on along the minus strand of JAQWLN010000244.1, from coordinate 15,624 downwards.
GAAAAGAACGGAACTGAAGTTAATTCTTCCGAGACGATTGCCAGTTCGCCCTCGTCGGGCTCCGGGCCGGTATGCTGGGCGGCACATTTCATGCTAAGAAATGTGCACAAAACGGCGCAAGCGGCAATGGTCCCTGTGACGCTGGTTTTGCAGAAATATATTAATCGCTGGTGCATGAAACCCGACGCCCCGGACCGCAGTTTTGAACGGACCTGCAACGTTAACAAGCGAGTTCTGATCTTCATCTGAGAGCAGTTCTAAACGTCAATGGTCAACGGTCTCATGAACATCCCGGAGGGCCTGATGGCACCTTGGTTTCAATCTGAGCCTTACTCAATGGCGGTCCCCGATGACCGTCTGAATGGATCCAGCGTCCATGGTCCGAACGCACCGGCTCATGATGATTGGCTATAGCACATTCGGGCACTTCCAGGGATACCGATCGCGGCAGTTGCAGAATATGCCGATCTCTGCCCGGGCGGAAAGGGAATAGTGCAGGAATGACCATTTCCGAGGCTCTACGTGGCGACAGATCTTGACCATCGGGCAGAACTTTGAGACAGTCAGGCTCTGCTCACGCAGATCGCAAATTCAACAATCCACTGCCCCATGGATCGGGGCCGCATTTGGCAAAGGAGTGCCCTTACCGTGAAACAGCTGATTCTTACGCTGTTGGCTGTCGCAGTCACAGCCACCCCCGGTGTCGTTCAGGCTCAGAGTTCAGTCCCCACGAAAGGACATCGTGTCGGGTTGATCGATATGGCACACGTCTTTCAGCACTACAAGAAGTTTGAGGAGCTGCGGTCGGGCCTGCAGGCTGAGATCGAAAAAAGCGATGCTGAAGCCAAGGTAATGGTCGAGAGGCTTCAGAAGATGCAGGTCGAAATCAAAAAATTCGACGCCGGCAGTCCGGAGTACGAGCAGCGTGAAAAACAGTTGCTCGACCTGAAGGGTGAATTTGACGCGTTTCGTGCAGCTACGCAGCGACGGCTGGCTCGGAAGGAGTCGGAAACGTTTAAGGTTATCTACACAGATGTCACAAAGGCTGTGAAGCTTTATGCTGAATACGCCCATTTCGACCACGTGATGCGGTTTAATCGAAAGGGCATCGACGAAATTACAGACCCTCAGCAAGCTGTGCAGACAATGAACAAGACGTTCATCTATACGACTAGTGAAAACGACATTACTGATGTCGTGCTGCAGTATCTGAACAAGCCGTACGCCTCAGGGACTCCGGCTCCAAAGCCTCAGGGTACAGTTGTGGCGCCAGCGGGACGTACCCGGCAGCAGTAATGAGATGGCTTGGATGCGTCTTTTGCATTCAGTTTTTTCTCAATGAAGCCAGTCTGACGGAGGCTCCTGCAGGGCAGGAGCCTTCTGCTTTTTTGCAATTTCATGGACGACTCTCACGTGCACTCCGACTGCGATACAGGGCCCGAGTCGAAATCGTTTATCCCTGCGGGTAGGCCGCAGAACACCGTCGCCGAGAGAGTCGAGTTTCGTGGCCGTGGAATGTTTCACGGAATTGAGGCTACGGTTGTATTGCTGCCGGCTCCGGCCGATACCGGAATTGTGTTCCGTCGTTCTGATCTGGCAGGTTCGCCGTTGATCGGGGCGTCGTGCGAATACGTTGCCAGGGAGCCGAGGCGCACAGTGCTGGAGGCCGCCGAGGGTGTGCGGATCGAAACGGTTGAACACCTCATGGCGGCACTCGCCGGATTGCATGTGGACAATTGTATCGTGGAGATCAATGCTCCGGAGCTGCCCGGATTCGACGGTTCGTGTCGACCTTTCTGCGACGAGATTCTGGCTGTGGGGACAGTCGCTATCGATGCAGTCGTCAATTCCTTTGTTGTGGACGGCATTCACACAGTGCAGAGTGCTGACCGGGCTCAGACACTCGTTCTGCGCCCCTATTTGTACTCTTGCCTGGCTGTAACGTACCACTTGGATTACGGTCGGCACGCTCCCCTGTTGCCACAGTCAATGTCGGCTGAGATTTCGCCCGAGTTCTTTTATGCGGAGATTTCGGGGGCCAGGACGTTTGTGCTGGAGAGCGAGATTTCAATGCTCAGAAAGATGGGTTATGGTGGGCACTTGACCGCAAGAGATATTGTTATTGTCGGCAACGACGGGATTGAAAATAATACCTTGCGGTGGCCTGACGAAGCGGTACGTCATAAGATTCTGGACAGTGTTGGTGATCTGGCGCTCGCGGGGACTCCCGTCTACGGCCACGTCACAGCCTATCGCAGCGGTCATCGTCTTAACCAGAAACTTGCAGGGACCATTACGTCACTCGTAAAAAGACAGCGGTTCAATCGAGCAATGGCGTAAACACGGCAGTTCTTGTCGGCTCGATTGTCTTGAAAATTTGCATTGGGACAGATTGGGACAGCTGCTGTCCCGGGCGATCGGCTCGGGACGACACTTTCTTAGAACAACATACGACCAAAATCATCGGAATTGGATTCTGCGACGCGTCTCTTGATCAGGATGATCACAATGGAACCTCAAATCTCTCCACTTTCTCAGGTTGCCCCAACCGCCCAACTGGGTAAAGGTGTGGTCGTCGGGCCCTTCTGTCTGGTTGGTCCGGATGTGGTTGTCGGAGACTTCACGGAACTGACCAGCCATGTTGTGTTGTCTGGCAGGACAACTCTCGGTTGCCACAACAAGCTGTATCCGGGGTGTGTGATTGGTTGCGAGCCGCAGGATGTCAGTTATCAGGAATCGTCGACAGAGGTTCTGGTTGGTAACGAGAATGTTTTCCGTGAAGGTGTCACAGTAAATCGTGGTGCGGAAAAGGAAGACCATGTCACGCGGATTGGCAATCGCAATATGTTTATGGCCAATAGTCATGTTGCGCACAATTGCCGAATCTACGACGATGTGATTCTGGTGAATGGTGCTCTTTTGGGTGGCCATGTACACATTCATGACCGCGCAATCGTCTCTGGAAATACCGTTGTTCATCATTTTTCCACGATCGGCAGGCTGAGCTTCGTCAGCGGTGGATGTCGCGTTCCACACGATATTCCTCCGTTCATGCTTGCTGCCGGAAGCGACAATCCAACATTGAAGACGATAAATGTTGTCGGTATGCGTCGGGCGGGCATTTCCGAGCATTCCATCGAGGTTGTTCGCACGGCCTTCAGGATGCTGTATCGGAAACGTAAAAGTCTGGCGGACGTTCACCAGCACTTCGATGAAACGCTGAACGGAGTGATGCCGATGGAGTTGGCGCAACTGCTGCAGTTCATCGAGGCTCAGCGAGCGGGCAAGCTCGGGCGGGCACGGGAGGTTGTGCGGGGTCAGGGCACCGAGGAACGAAAAGCAGCATGACAAACTTACGAATGGCAGTCGTTGGAGTAGGTTCACTCGGGCAGCATCATGCTCGGAAACTGGCAAATCTTGACGGCGTTGATCTGGTCGCAGTGGTTGACCCGAACGAGTCGCAGGGGCGGAGCGTTGCCGAATTGCATGGGACCCGCTGGGCGTCGTCGCCCGCCGATGTTGCTGACGAGCTTCACGGAGTTGTCGTCGCGACGCCGACCGTATTTCACTTGGACACGGCGAGGCATTATTTACAGCGCGGCACCCCCACATTTGTAGAGAAACCACTCGCTGCCAATGTTGCTGATGCGCGGACGCTGGTCGAGACGGCAGAGCGAAACGATGCCATTCTGCAGGTTGGGCACATCGAGCGATTCAATCCGGCGTTTTCGTTGGCTAGGGAACGCTGCGGATATCCGTTGTATGTTCGCTGCCAGCGGGTCAGTCCTTATACGTTCCGGTCCACGGATATCGGAGTGATTCATGACCTGATGATTCATGACATTGATCTGGCTCTCGCGCTGACCGGCGAAATGCCGGTTTCAGTGGATGCCTTCGGGGCGGTGGGTATTGGTCCTCATGAGGATATGGCCGTCGCACGCTTGAAGATGCCGGGCGGATCAGTCATCGATCTGACGGCCAGTCGGATGAGTCCGGAAGCAGAACGAAGTTTGCAGATCTGGGGGACAAATGGCTGTGTTCATGCGGATCTGCAGTCGCGGACCGTCCGGACGTGGGAGCCGAAAGGACAATTCCGCACAACGCCGCAACTGGTGCATGCCATTGCTGCCAGCACGCCTGATCCGAGGACACTGAAGGATCGTGTATTCGGCCAATGGATTCAGGCGGATGAAATACAGGCGAATTCTGACGATGCGATGTCGCTGGAACTGGATGATTTTATCGTGTCGATCCGGAACCGATCGGTACCGAAGGTTTCGGGCGTGGAAGGGCTGAAAGCGATGATTGTTGCGGAATCAGTCCTGGACGCCCTTGATGTTTGGTCCTATCAGACCGGGCAAAAGCAGGGGGATCAGGTAAGAACGGCGGCCTGAAACGACTTCGGCCAATGTCAGGGTTGCTTGACCAGGCCGGGATCTCGCCGCATAATTCTCGCTCCCCAGACGCTCCCCTTGCGTCGACATCAGCTGGAAGTACAGAGGATTTGGCGATCGATGCTAAAGGCAGACGAGCTTGAGCAGTTCAAAAAAATGCTCCAAATGATTCAGTCACGACTCCGTGGTGATGTCGCGCAGATTGAAGAAGAGGCGTTTTCCGGCAAGAGTGGTGGCGACCACGGATCCTCCAATCATATGGCGGAAATGGGTAGTGACGCTTGGGATCTCGACTTTTCTCTACGTATCGTGGAGAATGATCAGGATTCCATGAAGGAAATTTCGACGGCTCTTCACAAGATTGAGGAAGGCACTTTTGGTCTGTGTGAAATGTGCCTGGAGGCTCAGAAACCTCAGTCAAAGTCATGGATCCCGAAAGCTCGATTGAGAGCGATTCCCTATGCGCGGAATTGCGTCGCATGTGAACGAAAGCGAGAAGACGAGGACTGATGGAGAAGTTGCCTCGGAATCGTGTCGCCATTTTTGGAACGTTGTCTGCCGCCTGTTTGACGCTCGACCTGTACTCAAAGTCGTTGGCATTCGAGACGTACGGCGTGCGGTATGGTGGCTTCTGGTTGATCGACAGCTCGTGGATCCGATTTCGCTTCTTTACGAGTCTGAACGAAGGCGCGCTGTGGGGGATGGGGCAGGGGTTTGCCTGGGTCTTTGCTTTGCTGAGTGTGGGCGCCTTTTGCGGAATCGTTTACTGGTTGTTTGTGGCAAGGGCCGCCGAAAGTCTTTGGCTGACCATTTGCCTGGCGGTGGTTTCGGGAGGGACACTCGGTAATCTCTACGATCGTCTGGGATGGCACGACATAATGTTGCCAGGGCGTACTGAGCCGATCAAGGCGGTTCGCGACTTCTTCCATTTTCAGTTCGGCGGGACGCCGGAGCACCCTGCACTGGATTGGGCTATCTTCAACGTGGCGGACATCTGTCTGGTGACCGGAGCCATCATGCTCATGATTCAGTCGTTTTTTGCTCCACCTGAAGCGGTTTCCGCGACGGCCTCAGCCGCTCCTCTGAATCACGACGGTGCATAGCCCTGCCGTGCACCTGATTGCAGTTATCGTGGAACTTGTGCTGACGTAATTCGCTAACTACGCCGGAGCACGAAGACGGTGTCGCCCATTTCATCGGATAACCGAAGTGGCTCCTCAATGTCGTACCAGAAATCGTAGACATCAATGAGTTCGAAGGCCGGAACTCGCTTAATCAGTTCTTCAAACTGATGAGCTCGATAGATCCGCATTTGGTAATCCGTTTCGAAACATTGCGGTGAGTCCGAATTGGCGGTCACTGCTTCCATGCGGAATTTCAGTGTTTCCAAACGCGTCGTGCGGTCACAATTTGCAACATCCAGTTGCATCGTGACCGTCATTCCATCTCGTGAAACACTCCATTCCTCATTGTCCTCTTCGTCCGCATCGGGTGGCAGCAAATGCATGCCGATAAGATACAGTCCACCAGTTCGGACCGATTGAGCAACGGCGTGAAGGTGCTGGGCCGCATCTTCTTCTGTCAGCAAATGACGGAATGTGTTGACAAGGCAATAGGCCACATCGGCTTTTGGGTCGCACGACAACTGACGCATGTCATGGACTGCCACGTCTGCGGTCAGATTCGCGGCGGCCACACGCGCTCGTGCGTAGTCAACAGCGGCAGCACTCAGGTCGCAGGCGGATACGTCGTATCCGCGTCGTGCCAGTTCAAGCACCAGCCGACCACCACCACACCCGGGTTCCAGAAGTCGTTTTACCGGAAAGCTGCAGTATTTGCGGCTGGCCGCTTCAACAAAATCGGCTTCCAAATGTGTGTCGTCATCAAACGCAAGATCCCAGTACTGCGGCCAGTCGTAGCAATTCATGCCGGATGTTCACCCGGTCCATTCGGAATGTCAAGACAGGCCTGTTGGCGGAACACCGTAAACTCTGAACGCCTCGAATTGGGCTTTATGATCAACATGGGAATGAGTTACCGTACGTAGTCGAAAATCCTGAAAAATAGTGTGTTATTTCGCTCGGTTGAGCGTCAGGATTTGCCGCTTTGTCTGACCCGTGTCCCGCTGTATCAGTTTCGCTGCCGGATGATGCCTGTCTTGAGTTTTCTCAATGAACCAGTCTGTTGTTCCTAATTCAATTTCCGCGAATGTTCTTCAAAAGATCGAAAACCAGACCGCTCAGGTTGGTGTGATCGGCCTGGGGTACGTGGGCCTGCCTTTGATCAGCGCTTTTACGAACGCCGGATTTCGCTGCATTGGTTACGACGTCGATAAGAGCAAGGTGGACGCTCTGTTGGCCGGACGCAGTTACATCAAGCACGTGGATTCAGAGACGGTCGCTGACTGGATTGAACGTGACGTGCTGGAGCCCACATCTGACATGGAACGTCTTGGCGATGCAGATGTGTTGCTGATCTGCGTGCCGACTCCGCTGACCGAAAGCCGTGATCCGGATCTGAAATACGTGGAACTGACTGCTCAGGCGATTGCTGCAACTTTGCGGCCAGGCCAGCTGGTGATTCTGGAAAGTACAACGTATCCGACCACGACGCGTGACGTGATGGTCCCCATTCTGGAACGCAACGCGGGGGGACTTCGATGCGGCGAAGATTACTTCGTGGCCTACAGTCCCGAACGTGAAGATCCCGGAAATCCTGACTTCACAGCAGCGGGAATTCCGAAGGTTGTTGGTGGCTACGATCAGGCAGGCTGCGACCTGGCCTGCAGTCTGTATTCCAAGGCCATTGTTCAGGTCATTCCCGTGGCCAGCGCTGAAGTGGCAGAAGCCTGCAAGATTCTGGAAAACACATACCGTGCGGTCAACATCGCGCTGGTCAATGAGTTGAAGACACTGTTTGATCAGATGGGCATCGACATCTGGGATGTCGTCGACGCGGCAAAGACAAAGCCTTTTGGGTTTCAGGCGTTTTATCCGGGGCCGGGACTTGGTGGTCACTGCATTCCGATTGATCCGTTTTATCTCAGCTGGCTGGCGCGTCGTCAGGGTATGAGTACTCGATTTATCGAACTGGCGGGCGAAGTGAATTCGCGAATGCCACGTTATGTGATCAGTCAGTTGTCCGAGTTTCTCAACAAGGTCGGCAAGCCGATTAACGGCAGCAGGATCTGTCTGTTGGGTATGGCTTACAAAAAAGACGTTGATGATCCGCGAGAGAGTCCATCATTTGAATTGCTGGAGGTACTGCTGGAACGCGGCGCCGATGTTACCTACAACGATCCTCACATCCCTGTGCTGCCACAGGTGCGACATCGCGATGTCCCGCCGATGGAAAGCGAGGAACTGACAGCTGAGTTTCTGAGCGGGCAGGACTGTGTCCTGATTGCCACAGACCATTCGTCCTACGATTACGAATTCATCGTGAAACATTCTGCGATGGTGCTGGACACCCGAAATGCGGCCAGCGAAGTAAAGACGGGCCGTGACATGATCTTCAAAGCCTGACAAAGCCTGACAAAGCCCCCGACCCTCTGGCGTTGACTGCATCAGGCGTGTCTTCGCCCCGTGGCTATTGCAGTGGAAGTCCATACGCAGTGGTCGCATTTTTCCAGAAGTATCGTTCGCTGGCGTTCTGTCCTTTGGCAGAAAAGTACGCGTTCACGAGACGAACGAAGCTTGCGTAGTCTCCGCTTTTCTTTGTGCAGGGCCAGTTGCTGCCGTAGATCAGTCGTGCTGGCCCGAAGTGCTTCCACAACGGATCCAACACTGTTTGGTAATGCTTCGGATCATGAGGGGCCGGTTGCTGAGTGCAGCGTTGATAAAGCCCGGAGACTTTACAGTAAACGTTGGGGTGTCTTGCCAGGCTGGCGACGGCATCGAGCCATTCTTTGCCGGGTGGTTGGCCGTCGATGTCATAGCCCAGAACGTGGTCCACAACAATTCGCAGTTTTGGAACATTTGCCGCCAGGGCGTCGACTTCCTTCACACCTTCGACTCCTTTTCCGTTCGCCAGAATGTCGAGTGACAGGCCCGCCTGTTCCAGCAATCGGAAATTCGCCAGCACCTGCGGGTGTGTGTAATCGATCGGCTCGTTGTTGCGAGCTCGGATGCCCACAAATCGTTTGTCTTTGCGCAGGCGTGTCAATCGCTTGCCAAAGTTTTTCTTTGTCGGATCAATGTTACCCACCAGAGCAACGTAGAATGGATCCCCGTCCACCTGATCCAGGACCCATTTGTTGTCTTCCAGTCGATCACTGGCTTCGACGATCACAACGCCCGTCACACCAGCAGACTTGGCGATCCGCGAGTACTCGTCAGGCAGGTGCGGCTTGTATAGCACGTTGTCATCTGCCGGCGGCCAGGGAATTCCGTCCGGCCGCCGTGGGTCGAACAGGTGAATGTGAGTGTCGATTAGATGCTGTACATTTGGCAGCGGCAGATCGCCCGGGGTGTCTTCCGCAAAGGTCGTAACCGAAGAGACAAGGACCAACGCTGCAATGATTGTGCGAAAATTGTGCATTCAATATCTTCCCGATGACGTTCCTGGTGAGTCAGTTTTGCAACCGGCCGGAGCCGCTGGTTGAGCATTGCATCGAATCCGGCGCTGCATATCAACTCTACGAAAAAATGAGGCTCACCGGGTGCTTTCGTCAAACAGGTCATGGGCGCACGAATTCAACGTGGCGACCTTCATGCATTTCCTGGACTACGATGCAGCGTATTGATAATCCGCGACATCCACCGTTCGTTGGCCGGCTGGCAGCAACACTTCCTACTGCGAGTTGTCGATGTTTGCTGTTCCTCGACCACTAAATCCGGCATGATACCGCACGGAGCCACATTTAGGGCATACGTCGCTGAACTCGCATCACCTTGAAACGATGACATTTGTTTCTCTACCTCCGCCTGCAACGCCCGGCAGCGCCGGCAATGTTGCCGGCGGCTGGTGGCATTCGGCGGAGCAGGATGGCCGTATCATCTGTGATCTTTGCCCTCGTGAATGTTCAATGAAGCCCGGTGACCGAGGCTTCTGTTTTGTGCGGCAGAACGTCGATGGGCAGATGCAGTTGACGACGTACGGAAAGAGCACTGGTTTCTGCATTGATCCCATCGAAAAGAAGCCGCTCAATCACTTCTATCCAGGCACGGCAGTGCTGTCGTTCGGAACAGCCGGTTGCAATCTGGGCTGCAAGTTCTGTCAGAACTGGGATATTTCCAAATCGCGGGAGGTTGAGCGGCTGAGCGAACTGGCGCTGCCGGACATGATTGCCGCCGCTGCGCAGAAGAACGGGTGCCGCAGTGTCGCGTATACGTACAACGATGCGATTATCTGGGCCGAGTATACGATTGACACAGCGAAGGTCTGTCGTGAGCGCGGCATAAAATCAGTGGCTGTCACGGCGGATTACATTACGCCAGCTGCCCGGCCGGCGTTCTTTCATGCGATGGATGCTGCCAACGTCGACCTGAAATCATTTTCGGAGGACTTTTATCAGCGCATCACCTATTCGCACCTGGAACCGGTTCTGGACACGTTGAAGTGGCTGAAGCATGAAAGCGACGTCTGGTTCGAGATTACCAACTTAATCATCCCGGATGCCAACGATTCGGAAGATGAACTGCGTCAGATGTGCGATTGGATTCTTGATTGTGTTGGAGCTGACGTTCCGGTTCATTTTACGGCGTTTCATCCGGATTTTCGGATGCTGGATCGAGGACGCACTCCGCACGAGACGCTGTTGACAGCAAAGCAGATTGCCGGCGAACAGGGACTTCGTTACGTCTATGTGGGCAACGTCAACGATGTACAGAATCAGAGCACCTGGTGTCCGAAGTGTGGTGAACTGCTGATAGAACGTAATTGGCATGAGCTGGGCCGCTACAAAATGATGGGACGTCGCTGCGGTGCCTGCGGTACTGACATCGCGGGACGCTTTGATCAATCGCCAGGCACATGGGGCCGAAAGCGTGAGCCAGTTCGCATTGGCGAACATGCCTCTGTGGCAAATCATCCCGTTGCAGATCCTGGTGGTCTGGTACAATTGGGAACAGTTTCAGGCCCCCCGTGCGAACCTCGAACGACAGCCGAAGCCTCAATTCTAAAGCGAATGAAACGATGCAGACAGTTCGGGAAAGTCCAGCACTGACAACGGAGCAGGAGTCCGCAATACATAAGGCTGCGAGCGAAATCGTGCTCGCCGCCGTGAATAAACGAAGAACGTGTCTGTCCGATCCCACGTTGTTGAACGCGGCGGACGAAACCGTCATGGGCACGTTCGTGACACTGAAACGGCAGGGGCAATTGCGAGGCTGTTGTGGCAGTCTGGGGCAGCCGATGAATTTGCTGGCGGCGTTGACGCAGTCGAGTATCCGGACAGCGACGGAGGATCATCGGTTTCCGCCGGTGTCGGCGTCTGAGCTGCCCTACCTGACACTGGACGTTACGCTGCTGTTTAACTTTGAACCGGTAACTCAGATCGGTGAGCGGCGTGCTGACGCCGTTGAAATCGGGAAACATGGACTCAGAATCGCACGCGGCGACAGGGCTGGATTGCTGCTGCCGATTGTGGCAGTCGAACGCAACTGGGATTCTCGTACATTTTTGGATCAAGTGTGCCACAAAGCCGGACTGCCGGTTACGGCATGGCAGCAGCCGGATACGGAATTGACGCGTTTTGAAGGTCGATTAATTGAGCGTGAGTTCGACGCATCGGTCTTGGATGATAACGCCGCCGACCTTCAACATCCGTTTAGCCAGAGTGATGTGGCTACCCTGGCGGATTTCGCGAAAACGAACATCGTCGCGGCCTATCAGGGCGCCGTACCGGGATGTTTTCCGGCGAATTGTTCCGATGGCACAGTTGACGGAATTGCTATTCGATTATTGTTTCCCGGCACGGACCTGCAGGCAACGTTTTCGCGGATTCAGATTCGCCACGGATTTCCGCTGCAGACAACCCTGTTGCAGCTGACTGGTGCGGCGGCCAACTGGTTGCGGACGTCGCGGGTTGACGCTCAACTGACCGGTCGAATGGTCGTGGATGTCGTGTTGTTTGCCGATTCGGCAATGCACGGAACTGTTGAGGTATGCGACGCTGGCGGCATTGATCCGAAGATCAGAGCGGTGATGGTTGCTGAATCCGGACGCACAGCGTGGCGGTTCCAGAAGGATGCAGTGGCTGAGGATCTGGTTGCTGCCGCGGCCAGGGTCGGCACGCCGGCGGCCGCACAGGTGTTCAGCTTTGCCGTAAGGTCCACCACGGGGGCCATCGACAACAGCAACGTACCTGTGGCTCAACCCGGAACTGATGTTCGGCCTGCCGGTGTGGCGGGGCGATTTTATCCGGCGGATCGGGAGACGCTGGCAAAGATCGTGTCGGACTGCCTTGGCGAGATTCCTGCGAAGAAAGAGACCTGGCCGGCAGTCATGATACCGCATGCCGGGTTACAGTTTTCCGGACGGATCGCCGCTGACGTATTGAAGAGAATTGAGCTGCCCGACACGGTGATCATCATCAGGCCGAAGCATACTCGGAACGGCGTCGACTGGGCCATTGCGCCGCATGCGACGTGGCAGCTGCCGGGCGCAACGGTGTCGGCTGACCGTGATCTCGCGCAGAGGCTGGCGGCACGCATCGACGGTTTGGATCTGGACTCGGCTGCTCATAGTCAGGAACACTGCATCGAAGTCGAGCTGCCTTTTCTTTCGCGTCTGGCACCCGACACAAAGGTTGTCGGCGTCGCGATTGGTAGCGCCAGTCTGGAACGCTGCCAGCTGTTCGGTCACCAACTGGCGGCGGTTATCGCCGAGCTGCCGTCGGCGCCGCTGCTGATCATTTCCAGCGATATGAATCACTTTGCCACCGACGACGAAAATCGGAAACTGGACGAGATCGCCCTGGTCGCAATGGAATCGCTCGATCCGTCAGAACTGTTTAACACTGTCTCAGAGAAGAATATCAGCATGTGTGGTCTTCGGCCTGCCGTTATCGTTATGGAAGCGCTACGGGCGATGGGGCAATTGTCAGAAATTCAACGCGCCGGTTACGCGACCAGTGCCGACGTTTCCGGTGATAAAAGTCGAGTCGTCGGTTACGCCGGCATGCTTCTCCGTTAGAGCGGGACGGCCCGCCGGCCGATGCACGCTGACGCTCGGAACTGTTGGACCGCTTCCGGTGTCGCTATGTAAATGTGCCGAGTCACATGTTCTATCAGAGACGCGGAGATCCGTCGGATCAACTGATCAGCGAGTGAATTGGCTGCCCCGGACAGACGACCAGCGGACGTCCGAGATTGTCCGTAAGTTCAAGGTCTGAAGGAACGCCGAGCAGTTCGTAGACGGTAGCTGTAAGATCGACTGGATTTACTGCGTTTGAGGCGGGATAGGCAGCATGTTGATCTGACGAACCATAGACCTGGCCACCACGAACTCCTCCTCCCGCCAGCACGCTGGTAAAGCAATTCGGCCAGTGATCTCGGCCATCGGCTCCGGCTCCCGCATCGCTGTTTCTTTGGCCGATTTTTGGCGTGCGACCGAACTCTCCCGTCCAGATGACGAGTGTTTCGTCCAGCAGGCCACGTTCTCCCAGGTCGTCCAGCAGTGCAGAGAATGCCTGATCGGCAGGAGGCATTAGACGATCGCGGTGATCAATGAAATTTCGGCTATGGGTGTCCCAGTAGACGCTGACGTTTTTGATTCCGTCATTTGGCCAGAAAACGGTTACCAGAGGCACTCCACGTTCCACGAGTCGACGCGCCTGCAACACCGATTGGCCGTGCGGGTGGCGACCATAACGGTCTCGCACAGTCTGCGGCTCCCTTGTCAGGTCAAAGGCTTCTCGTCCTACGGCTGATGCCAGTAGTTCAAATGCCTTAGAGTAATGCTGATTCATCGCCGTGACCGAATCACTTCCCTCCAGCGTTTCCAGTTTCTGCTCAAGCTGTCCGAGTAGAGATTGCCGACGGTCCAAGCGCAGGTCGTTCAGGCCATGCAGCAGGTGCATGTCGCCAACGCGATAATCCGGTTTTTCCGGATCGGAATCAATCGTGAGCGGATCCCACGTTGGTCCCAGCCATCCTGCAAACTGGCCGTGACTTTGTTCAACGAATCGAGGAACCGTGTTTTCCAGTTTGGGACGCATGGAAATAAACGGTGGAAGAGCTCCCTGCCCGCGTCCGAGCTTTGCGAGCACGGCGCCCATGTGTGGCCAGTCATTTCGCAGATCCGGGCTGGCAGGAGGTGACTTTCCAGTCAACAGGTAATGAGTCGCGGACGTGTGATTGACGTCCGTGTGCGTCATTGAACGTATAATGGCCAGCTGGTCGGTGCGCTCAGCCAGCAGTGGGAAATGTTCACAGATCTGAATTCCCGGAACGCTGGTTGATATGGGTTTGAATTCTCCGCGGACCTCAGCCGGCGCGTTGGGTTTCATGTCCCATGTGTCCATTTGGGCCGGACCGCCCCACATGAACAGAAGAATAACGGCCTTCGCCTTTCTCGGTGGCGCAGGCTCGGGCGTTGCCTGAGCCTGAAGCAACTGCGGCAGTGACATGCCTAACAGGCCTGACGAACCTGCCTGCACCACCTGTCGTCGACGCATTGCCGGGGCTCGGAGATAAGTTGTCAGACGCTCGTCCATATCGCGATGTACCGGTCGGGCAGAATCTCTGGATGCCACGACGAGTCTGTTTTGGGACGGAATTGAAACACTCAATTGTAGCGTTCCGAACCCGTGAAAACACGTCAGAGCAGGCGTCAGCGAATTTTGGAGTACGGGTTGGGATCCGCTGATTCAGGAATGGCGTTCGATCAGGAAAACACGCTTCTCTACAGATTTCTGATCTTCTTACTATCTGAGGCCATTCTGCCCGCGTTTCCGCGTTCGACGGAATCTCCTGGCCCTATCTGTTTGCCAGATGGCCGGCCCCGAATATCATCACCGCATGCTCCACCTACATTCGACATCTCCTGACCGCTGGCTTGCTCAGGTCGATCAGAACCTGAACGATATTCTTATTGATCATGCCCATTGTGAACAAAAGGCAGCCTCGACTGCGATGCACCTGATGTTTGAGTACGTTGAAAACGAAGACCTGCGTCAGGAAATGACGGAGATCATCGCCGAGGAGCTTGAACATTTCCATATGGTGCTGGCATTGCTGAAGCAGCGTGATATTCGTTTTTACAAAATGAAGCCGGGCACCTACGGGCGAAAACTGATGGGATTATGTCGCCGTCAGGAACCGCACAAGGCGGTCGATCGTCTTCTTGTCGCCGGGCTTATTGAAGCCCGCAGTTGCGAACGTTTCGTTCTGCTGCGGGATCATCTGCAGGACACGCAGTTGAGCGATTTTTACGGCAGCCTTTACGAATCGGAGGCGCGGCACCACGCGACATATGTTCGTCTGGCGCAATCGTACGGCGATGATGCCGAAGTTAGCAGCCGACTTGAGGCATTGGCTGAGGCAGAAGCGAAGATCATCGCTGATGGCTGTGAACTGCCCCGTGTTCACAGCTAAGGCTGAGACGGGAATCACCAGCCCCGTGAGTCTTCTCGGCGTGTAGAAATCCCCGGTCTCGTGAGAAGAGACCGGGGTCATTGTCGTCTGTCAGTCACCGCTGGAACGCCACTCCATCGTGGTCGGCTCCGCGACCTTTCGGTAGCCAAGGCTCATCAGTACCTCCAGTACTTCGCTCCACGTTGGAAACGGCCGGCCACTCTTGCGTTTGTAGTTGTCCATGGCTCGCATGAATTCAACTTCACAACCTGAATAGTCTCGCTCGCACGTGGTTGGGTCAATCTGACGCCGGCGATCCTGTTTGCGACGGTCAGTGACTTCGGGAGCGCGTTCTTCCTCTTCTTCCAGGAAGGTGTCCTCGGGGGCAGCAACAGCCTTTTCGGGGACAACATTTCTGCGCCGATTTCTGCGGCGATCTGTGACCAATACGTCCGGTTCGACTTCAATCATGAATCAGTTCTCTCGCGTTTGAGGACAACGGAGTTCGTGTGTGACCATTCAAGACAGGCCACAAACATCTCTCAGCGGAAGGCTTCTCATCAGTTGAGAGTGGGCAACACGGCTGGGGGCTATTTGCAGTTCAGCAATGCCTCACAAATCCCATGTGCATGGTTCCACCAGCCCGACCTCCCGGACTTTAGAACTCTTCCACAAAAACTGATGGTGCGAGAAGATAATCTGATTAAATGAAG
>JAQWLN010000215.1 GCA_029247265.1 Fuerstiella sp. | reverse complement strand
GCACAATCGGACCCCAAAGGCGGTCCACGTAGATTTTCTGTGCCGCTTTTTTCAGAAGTTGGCGTCAGTGATCGTACGATGCTTCTTCACGAAATTGGCCATGGCAGGCGAGTGAGAATTTACGCCAGAGGTCACAGTGATTCCACCAAACTGCTGGCTGCTGCCGTGGTCGAAAGTCTTGAGCGGTGGCTGATTCAGTTTGTCGAATCCAGTGTCGGCGTATTGACCGATTCTGATTGTGATGCGTATTTGACTGTCGTTCTGGCACAACTGGAGACGCCTGAACAGGTTCTTACAGGCGGCGAACCCGTTCGAGGGTGTGTTCGCGCAGCTGACCTTCTTGCCCCCTCCGAATTCGGTGGCGACATCATCTATCTCAGTGAAGACCTGTCAGTCGACGCTGAACTGGACGCAATTCTGACACATGAACTCACGCACCTGGCCGTGTATTCAACACTGTGTGCGCAAGGAGAAACCACGCAGTTTCCGGGATGGTTGAATGAAGCGGTGGCCCATTATGTCGAACGGCAGGTTAATCCTCGCAGTCGCAACATGGCAACCCGGCTTGCAGAGTTCAGACGTCGCCCGGCTCGTTTTCCGGTGTTCGTGCCTGATCATCACGCTTCCATTTCTCTGCGACGTGGTCCCTCGCGTGCCGCAGGATGCCTGTTTCTGAGCAGCGTATTGTCGCAACTGCCGAGACGTACTGTCGGTGATCTTATTGCGGCGTCCGGTGACGCCGTAGAACGACTGGAACACGTGACGGGGCGCAGCTTTGAAGATTTGTTCCGAGAATGGGGACTTCAGATGATCGCCGCAGGCGACAATCTTCCCCGCTGGAAGGTGACCGCCGGGCAGGCCATTGTCCGGCCATTGACGGGCACCGCCCTGTCGTGGACTACCCCAGTCATGTCCGACGGAATGCTCACCATCACGTCGTCTGCCGACTGTCGATTGCAGGTTACCGTGCTGGGGGAAGACCGCTTACCAACTGTGACTCCGCGAAAATAGCGGTCGCCGCCTGGATGTTTCCGTCAGCTTTTTCTCGGCAGAATGAATCCACTGCTGTCCGGCACATAATACGTCGACGTCATCGAAGATATGACTGCAGAACCAATCGGTCTCTTTGCTTGAAGCACTTGATCAGATAGTCGGACGAATACAGCTTGATCTGTTCACCGTTGTATTCGACGCCGCCACCAGGCAGAAATCGAAATGCGTCCGCATAGTCGTCTGCAATCCGTTCCGCATAAATTGCAGCCAGTGTTTCAGGGTCTACGGCGTGACGTTCGCTCAGGTCGGCCAGAACATCGATCCCTCCCAGAGAGTATCCAAAAAAGTGCTGACTGTTCGAACCTGCCAGGACAGAGCTGGTCGCAGCTTCGCCCCTCAACGCAGAATCAAGATCATTCAACAGCGGCTGCAGCTTTCGATAACGGTCTGACAGTTCCTGTACTTCGCTGCGATCCGACTTGTTGCGAACTCGTCCCAGCCGTCGCTGACGCTTGAAGACATACTCTGCAAACACGGCCCGGCGTTGTTGATCGTTCTCGTTTCGGAAATTCTCACGGCGAAGGAACAGTTCCCGCAAATGTGTCGGCGAGTAGAGTCGCACTGTTGTTCCCTTATAACGCAGCCTCCCGTCCGCGTCTTCGATCTTTAGTATCACAGCTCCCGACGTGCCCTCCAGTTTACGCAGATTCAGATGCTTTGCGACTTCAGGCCTGGCAAACCCGGCGTACAGTGCTGCAAATGTCTCCGGATCCACTCCGCGACCTTCTTCGAGATCTCGAATGGCATCAATTCCACCAACCGACACGGCGAAGTAGTTAGTGCCGATGACGGCAGATTTCTCGAAGTTGATCGCCTGTAGAAATCCATCCAGATCCTTGAGTGCCCTTTCGACGCGGCCATACAGGAGAAGTGTATCGCCCGACAGTTTCTTACTGCCGTTATTTTCGTCCGCCTGAACGTCATTCAGATGAGCCGACGTAGCCAGAAGGAAAGCGAGCACCACGACAGGGCAGGTGGCAAAGCTCCGCTTGATTCTTTTCATAGGACTGAACACCGGCAATATAATGCGAATGAAATCGATAATCGCTGCATCAGTGAGAGACGTTGCTTAGGATCGGGCTCGGCAAACCTCCAGACCACCGGTCGCGGTTTGCCGCGCATGAGTCAGTCTTTTCAGCGAAACACAGGTACATTATGGCACTGGTTACACCCGAATCGCAAGACGCATCACACCAGAATTGCTGCGCTGCAGGCGATCCTGTCTGATCAGCCATCGTGAACGTCAGGGTCCAATGGTGACTGCCGCTGACCTTACTGACCGCAGGAGGGAATCTGACTGAGCGCCTGAATGCAATTCTCTGTCCGCCACCGGCGTCGTTTACGCAGCCTTTTTCTGATGGCTCTCAGAATTTTTCTCGCGCATGGCGTCTATTCTCAGGTTTTCACTACCCTGCCCTGATGACTTGCCGGCTGGGCCAAGTTGGAAGCTTACAGCCGCCACGAGAGCACACGAGGCAAGCGCGACGAAGCATCCGATTACGGCGATCTGGTCGTCTGAAAAAATTGCGGAAAGATCCATGTGTGTTTCCGTTCTGAACGGGAAGGTGTCACGCGGTGATGTGCCGGTGACATGAAAAATGAACGGTGTTGGCTGTTGAGGAGACGTCTTTCGGCATTACCTGCGTCATTCATATTTTCGGACGATCCACTTTGAGTCCTGCAGGCGAGGTGTCTCGGATCCGTCCGGCGGGCCTGTGTCCGCCGGAATTGCAGTGAGTGCGTGGGATTGGCAAGTTGCGCGGCAGACTGACGATTGTGTCGGTTGTCACGTAACACCGCCCGAAGCGGCAGAGGTTGCCGGTTTGTGTGTGTCAGGTTGGGTTGACAAGACCGATAAAAACGTCTGGCCGACCTGAACAGGACACAACTGTAAGTCCCCAAATGACGATGAAGCTGATTAGGCAGGTTCTGTGGAGACTGTTCGCGCTCGGGATTCGCAGATCGTTCCCCGTAGGTCGAAGACTGGTTCACTCAGTCGGCGAGCAGGTACGAAACCGGTCGCGACACGATGTCGTCACTGAGGTGAAAAATGTTTGGATTGAACAAAGCAAAGTGTTCCATGCGGACTACCGATCAATCGGATGCTCGATTGCCGTATCTGTATGCCGCAGTGATTCCTGGTTTGGCCCTGATTCTGTCGCTGGTGTCAGGATGCTCCAGTCAGAAGAATCAGTCGGAAGATATTGTGCGCGACGCGCTGCAGCAGCAGCAGGACGGGCGATACGAAGATGCCGTGCAGAGTCTGACGCGCAGCATCGCCCTGAATCCTGATTTTGCGGAAGCCTATTATTTGCGCGGCACGTCGTATGCCGTGCTGGAGGATCTGGAGTCAGCGATCAGTGACCTGCAGCTTGCCACCAGAAAAAAACCGGATTGGGACCGCGGCTGGTGGGCATTAGGAACCATGTATCGCACTGCTGAACGCCACGATGACGCATTGGATGCTTTATCGCGTGCCATTCGACTCAACCCGGAGGCTGCTGATGCTCACTACGACCGCGGTTGTGTTCGCGAGCATCTGGGACGCCGTGAAGAAGCTCTCGCCGATTTCGCCGTGACCATTCGGCTTGATGCGAATCATGTGCAAGCGCATCTTCAGTGCGGAGTTCTTCAGATTCAGGAAAGCCCGAGCCTCGCTGTGCAGACACTTAGCACAGCCCTGTCGCTGGACCGGCGCAACGGACAAATCTGGTTGCATCGAGGCCTTGCCTACGAAGCCAACGGAGCCCCGGAAAGATCTCTTGCTGACCTGACCGTGGCCTGCCGCCTGTTGACAGAAGACGGGACTCCGTGGTACCACCGTGGATTGATTTTGAAAAGTCTTGGACAGCCGGGCGAGGCCGTGCATGATCTTAACAGGGCCGCTGAACTCGATCCTGACAATCACCGGATTCGGGCGGCTCTTCTGCTGGCTCAGAAAGAAGTGGACGATGAGCATTCCGTGGCGATGTTGCCAGCGAATACTGATGTCGCGGCACCTGGGGCCGCAGCGACGAAAGCCTCAGCTGTAAGCCTCCCGGAGACTGTGGAAGATCCGCTGCTGGCCGCTGCAGATGGCTTTCGTCTGTTTCCGACTGGTTCAGCGGAAGCCGAACCCGTTGCGGAACCCGAACCCGTTGCCGAACCGGTTGCGGAACCGAAGTCTGTGGCTGATGAGCCGTTAGCATTGTCTGGCCAGTTCAAACTGTTTCCGACAGAAGATTCGTCACCAGCGTCACCTGAGGCGGCGGCGATTATTGCTGACACGGCCGTCAGCGATGCCGGCGCGGCCAGGCCGTTTGCGTTGTTCCCGCTGAATAATGACAAAGACCAGCCTGTGGCGGCTGAAGACTTCGCTCCGCCGGTCGAGCCTCTGCTGGCGTCTGGCGATGATCAGCAACTGTCCGCCGCCGATCTTGCGGTACCGATGTTGCTGCCAACGACTGAACTATTGCTCTCGAAGGAGGAGGAAACGGAAAATCCGTTTGCCATGTCAGCGAGAGAAGCGGCGTCAGAAATTGACGTTCCGGAAGTTGTGACTCACAGTGAACCGATTGTATCTGATGTCTCCACAGAAACTGACACGGCAGCGGATGTTGCGACACCACTCACGGGATTTGCGTCCGGCAGCATACTGCCTCCGGTCACTGAGCCGCTGCCTGAGGTCGGCACAGCTACTTTCGATGCGCTCGGCCAGCCTGTCGACTGTGAGTTGCTGTACCAGCGAGCCCTGGAATCGCATCGAAATCATGATCGTCCGGGGTGTCTTGCCGCACTTGAACTGCTGCTGGCGGAAAAACCGGAGCACACAGATGCGAGGCTTCGCTACGCGACCGTTCTCGCGGAACATGACCGTCCGCAGGATGCTCTGGTTGAGGCTGAGACACTTCTCCGAAATGCACCCGAAAATGTTGAGGTGCTTCGATTCAAGGCAGACCTGCTGCGAGACAGCAATCAGCTGGAAGCCGCTGCCAATGTTTACACCCAGCTGATATCGCTGGGAACAGATCAGTATGGCGTTCTTCTTGAACGGGCGAAGGTGCGCATGACGGCCGGCCAGTGGCCCGAGGCGACAAAGGATCTGTCAGAGCTGCTGCTACAGAATCCCAACAATATTGTACTGTTGAAACAAAGGGCATTGGCACTTCAAAAACAGTTTCAGTGGTCAATGGCGATTGCGGACTGGACCCAGATTGGTCTGGTCGACAATACAAACGTGGAGGCCATGGAAGCACGCGCCGATGCCTTCCTCACACTCGGTGAGACCAGCGCGGCCGTTTCAGATCTGAACAGTCTGCTGCGGTATCAGCCGGATAATCACCGCATCGCTGAACGCCTGGCACATTTATACGTGCAGCTCGGTCAGCCTGCAGAGACAGTTCGCGTACTTTCTCCGGTTGTGGAAAGCGGGGACGCCAGTACTGGACTTGTGTTCATGCGTGCCCGTGCATTTGAGCAGACGGGCAAATCGAAAGCAGCGCTACAAGACCTGGACTATGTCCTTGCAGTAAAGGCGGACGACTATGAGGCGATTGTCCTGCGAGCAAAGATTCACACAACGGTCGGAGACTACCGCAAAGCGATTGCCGACCTTAATGACGCAATTGAAATCAATGGTGAACAGCCCGAACTGCTCCAGCAGCGCGGTAACGCCCTTATGGAATGCGATGACTGGAACGCCGCGTCGAGTGATTTTACACGTGTGCTGGAGCTGCAGCCGGAAAATGTCGCCGCACGCATGTCACGCGCAGCCACGTTTCGCCATATGGACAACCAGGATTCCGCCATGGAAGACGCCGCCGTTGTACTCAGCAATAATCCGCAGCATCGCGAGTCTCTTATCATTCGAGCTGACGCACACTTCGCACGTGAGCAATTTGCAGACGCTCTACAGGACTACGACGCGGTTCTGGAGGCCGATAGCTCGGATGATGACGTACTGTGGCAACGCTGTCGAAGTCGTTTGAATCTCGGCATGGACGTGCTTGCCCTTCGGGACCTTGACCTGATACTTGAGCGTAACGCGCAGCACCACGACGCGTTGGCCGAACGTGCCCGCCTCAAAGAAGGCGGTGGTGCATTCGCGGCTGCTGTCGCTGATCTTTCTGTACTTTTGAAAAATCGTCCCGACGACGCGGCGGCGTGGGCACGTCGCGGAACGATCCATCACCGAATGGCACACTGGCCGGAAGCCGTTGAGGATCTTTCCAGGGCATTGGAGCTTGATCCGCAGCAGTCAACGCTCTACTACCGACGCGGACTGGCACAGCACCAGCTGAACCGAACCGTAGAGGCTGTCGAGGACCTTGACAGTGCTATCCGCATCGATCCTTCAAACCCGGACTTCTGGTATTCTCGCGGTAACTGCCATGCCGGTCAGGGGCAGGCTGACGCGGCCATCGCAGATTACAAACAGGCCGTGCAGCATGACCCCGATCATTCCGCCGCGTGGTACAACCACGGCAACATGTTGTTTAGCGTGGGACGGTTCAAAGAAGCAATCGAAAGCTGGAACAGGACCATCATGATTCAGCCCGACTTGTTTCGCGCGTACAACAATCGAGCTGCAGCGCATGTTCAGCTGGGAGAACTGCAAAAGGCGAAGGACGACTACAAGAAAACTCTGGAGCTCAATCCTGCATTCGCACGAGCCTACGATAACTACGCCTGGCTACTGGCGACTTCGGAAGATCCGCAACTTCGCGATCCCGCGCAGGCCGTTATTCATGCTCAAAAGGCATGCGAACTGACCGACCATCAGGACTGGTCACATCTCAGTACTCTTGCTGCCAGTTACGCAGAGGCAGGAGACTTTGCAAATGCCGGGCACTGGCTAAAGCAGTCACACAGTTTCGCACCCGAGGAACAGAAGATCCAGCTGCTGGAAATTGTGAAAGTGTATGATGCGGAACTGGCAAAAAGCATGGCCGCCAAAAAGAACGCGTCACGAAGTCGCGTCCGTCTCTGACTTCCCCGCGGCCGTGTATTCCTGCAGCTTCTTATACAACGTGCCTCTGCCAATTCCTAGGACTTTGCAGGCCTGCGTCTTGTTGCCGCCGACGCGTGCCAGCACAGTCATGATGTGTTGTTGTTCGGCCACCGCCAGGGAAACCAATGCTCCTTCCGCCGGACCCAACGTGTTGTTGGAAGGCAGGCCCAGATCCGCGACCTGTACTTCATGACTTTGCGACAGCACGACGGCACGCTCAACTGCGTTCTTCAGTTCTCGGACGTTGCCTGGCCATGAGTAGGAACGCATCGTCTGTGTCGCTTCTGCCGAGAACGAACGTGGCCCTCGACCGATCTGCCTCAGGAAGTGGTGCAGAAAGTGCTCCGCCAGAATCAGAACGTCGTCGCCACGTTCATGCAGCAGTGGAATCTGTATTTCGATGACGCGCAGCCGAAAATAGAGGTCCTCACGAAAGTGTCCGCTGGAGACAAGTTCCGGCAGATTGCGATGTGTGGCTGCGAGCACTCGAACGTCCACCTGAATGGATTCGCTGCCGCCCACACGTTCAAACGGATGTTTTTCCAGAATCCTCAGCAACCTGGCCTGGCACGCAGCGCTCATTTCTCCGATTTCATCAAGGAACAGCGTGCCTGTGTGTGCCCGTTCAAACTGTCCGGTGCGACGTTGATCCGCTCCGGTGAAGGCACCCTTCTCATGGCCGAATAACTCGCTTTCCAGCAGAGATTCGCTGAACGCGGCGCAGTTGATTGGTATATACGGGCCGGCGTGCCTGGGATTGGCTTCGTGAATCATGCGCGCCACCAGTTCCTTGCCCGTGCCACTGTCTCCCTTGATCAGAACCGTGCTGTTGACGGGGCCGACTCGTGAGATTGTATCGAACAGGTGACGGATGGCCGGGCTGTCACCCACCATTCTGTGCTGCCCGTGAACAGCCGTCCGAAGCTGCTGATTCGCCATCTGCAGGCGTTCCCGATGATCAAAACTCTCCAGCGCAAGCCCCGTCTGGTTGGCAATCGCGATCACCACGTGCAGGTCATCCTGCGTGAGTGGCCCGTGTGAAGAGGTACGTCCGCATTCGATCGCGCCGTATCGTTCGACTCGTCCCGGAACCGGAACACTAATGATCATGTCTGTGCTGTACGGCAAATGTGTATCTGTGCCGTCAGGGCTCTCAGGCTGAACGGCGCCATTCTGCACCAGCATGGCCTCGTTATTCTCCAGTGCCAGGCTGGCAAAAACCGGAACCTCGTTTAGCTCGGCACTCATGTTGCGTCCGCCAACCGCATTCAGGCGCCCGTCCGAACCGGTCAGCCAGATTGTGACTGTGTCAGCTTTGGTCACCTCCGCGATGGAATCGCTGACCAGGCGAATGATGGTGTCTCGATTGTCCTGTTGTTGAAGATTCTGAGCGAGTTGGCAAAGGACCGCGACAGACCGCGCCAACCCATCACCTGCGTCCAGCAGCTTCTCTGTGAAGGCGGGCTGCTCAGACGGCTCCGAGACACGCATCATGAACGTACTGGAGGCCAGCCGCCGCGCCTGCCAGTGCGGTTCGTGAGCATCATGTTCACGGGCAAACACAATCAGCGTTTCGCCGATCCGAATCACATCCCCGGGGCGCAGCATTGCGCGTTCAATACGCCGTGAGTTGACGAATGTCCCGTTGCTGCTGCCGCAATCTTCGATCTGCCATCGCTGAGAATCGAACCAGATTCGCGAATGCAGGCGCGAACAGTGATCGTCATCCACAGGCAGGTCCCTGGCTCCGTCTCGCCCAAGTGTCACCTCTTCCACGTCCGGTGCGATGGACACGCCGGCTCCAGGCGTCGGCCCGTTCAACATGATCAGGCCATATTTCATTGTGCTGCACCTTTACGTCGGACTGCCTTGCCTGCCCTGAAAGAACCTCTCTTAGCGTACTCTTTCAGTGCGCGCCAGGCAATGAATCGTCCTGACTCAGGGCGCGTTGAAACAGGACAGTTGTGCGGACAGAGCAACGTTGGCGTCCGTAAGTGGTTTTCGCTTTTCATGTTGCGGCAATTCCCGAAGTGGCGCTGATGGACTGGCATCAGCACTGCTTAGGCCAAAACCATTCCACTTCCGGTGAATCTGTCAGGGACGCTCGTTTCCGGTCCGATTCATCGCTTCTCTTTTTTGACCTGTCGCAAAGAAAGTTCAGACCATGTTACGTTGCCAGAATCGAAGACTTGCGTTACTCAGCGTTCTCAATTCCTTTCGCGAATCACGTCGTCGCACGAAGCTTCGGCCCTCTGCTCAGCAGATGGAATCGCTGGAACAGCGCACTTTGCTTGCCGGCGCCGGACTGTCGGTCGATGCCAGCTTGATGGACGCGGAGTCAGGTGTCTGCGAGTTTGCACCATCGCCGACATTTACGGTCGATGGCAATGGTCGGGTGACGGTCGTCGGCACCCACGGCGACGATGTGATCATTGTTAATGTTGGTGGCAACGGATTGCTTACGGTGAACGTTAACAACGTGTCCTTCGCCGTTTCGGATTCGCTGGTGAGTCGGATCACAATCGATGCGAAGTGCGGCAACGATCTGGTCGGTGTCACTCCCTCTGTTGACCATCCGACATCCGTCACGCTGGGGCACGGCAATGACGTCGCTTATGTGTTGGGTGGTCCCGCCCGAGTTTCCGGAGACGCGGGACACGATCTGATCGTGACTGGTCAGCATGCTGACAGGATTGGGGGAGGTACGGGAAACGACATTCTTCTGGGGGGCGGCGGTAACGATGAAGTCCACGGCGGATCGGGAGTCGATGGAATCGCCGGCGGCGACGGTGACGACATCATTCGTGGTGGCGACGGAGCCGATATTGTGCTGGGAGACGGTCCGAACTTCTGGCCGGTGCCGGCGCCGGTTGACGGGATGTCAGCTGCCGGTTATCTGGTTCGGCTGGGAGATCTGGGGGCCGGCCACGACAATATTGAAGGTGGTGATGGTGACGATCAGATCTACAGCGGCCACGGAAATGACCTCGTCTTCGGTGGCCGTGGTGACGATGCGATTGATTCAGCGGACGGGCACGACATCGTTGTGGGAGGTGCCGGAGATGATTCGCTGAACACCGGGCATGGTAACGACTGGGTCTTTGGCGATGGCAGCAACGCCCTTCCCGCCGTGCTTCCTTTGCCCGAAAACCTGATTCCGTATGTGCTGCGATTCAGCACTGTGAACGATGGCAACGATGAAATTGACGCTGGTGCCGGCCATGACATCGTCCTGGCTGGTCATGGATATGACAGAATTTCCGGAGGCCGTGGCAACGACTACCTGCTGGGCGGTCGGGGCGGAGACTGGATCGAAGCCGGTGCGGGCAAGGACTTTGTACACGGTGGCGAGGGAGCCGATGTGTTGTTTGGTGGTACTGAGAATGACAACATACTGGGTGGTCTGGGTGACGACTACCTGATCGGTGGCAGTGGAGACGATCGACTGTCCGGCGGTCACGGTGACGACTGGATTTTTGGTGACGCCACCAACCACTATCCGGCTGGTTATGTTGATCCGGTGGTCTACGCCCGTGATTTCGGAGCGGGCGGCACCGGTCATGATCGCATTCACGGCGGTCTTGGCAGCGACATCGTCCTCGGTGGCGGAGGCAACGACGGCATCGTGGCCGATCCCGTGCTGGATGCAGCACTTGCGCCTCAGCCCGGTGATCCCGCACTTGTTGACCCCGCCAGTGAACTTGATGGTGTCGCGACCACACTCGTGGGTTCTCAGGCTGGCTCACATCGCGACAAGGCTGCAACACCGGTGGCTGGACACGACATCGTGTTTGCCGGTGCGGGAGATGATCGGGTTCTGGGACGCGCCGGCAACGATATTATCGTAGGGGGCGGTGGCGACGACAGGCTGTCCGGTGGTCGTGGTGCAGATCTCATTCTGGGAGACGGTCCGAACACGCTTCCGCAGGTGTTGCCGTTTCAGTCAGACTTGAGCACTCGGGCCTACCTGCAGCGAGTCAGCCACATTGGTCGTGGTAACGATTCGATCGATGCCGGTTTCGGCAACGATGTAGTTTATGCGGGGCGCGGCAATGATCGCGCCCACGGCGGGGCCGGCAACGACACGCTGTTCGGTGGTCCCGGCGATGACGCTCTGTGGGGCGGCGGCGGTGACGATGTACTGATCGGTGGCAGCGGAAATGACACGCTTGACGGGGGCGCGGGCAATGATCGTCTACTGGGTAACGCCGGCGACGACGTTCTGACTGGTGGTTCAGGTCGAGATTACATGGAAGGCGGTGCCGGTGCGGACACGATTGATGCTATCGACGGTGAAGTCGACATCATCAAGTTTGACATCCTGGACACTCTGTTCATCGACGGAATTGACGAACTGATCACATGCTGACCGCGTTCGTATAAGATCCCGGCCTGCCTGGGCCGGGATCGACGCCCCGTGGCAAATGTCAGGCCGCCCTTCCGGCGAGACATCATTTCCTATCGTTCAGTCAACGTTGTCGAATGACTTCAAGTCCACTGATGAGCGACTGACCGTTGGTCGCCAGCAGGTTCAGAATCAGCACGTCTTCCACTTCAACGTCTTCGATCTGCCGCACGATTCCGAGCATCGTACTGCCCGCCTGATCAACCACGTCAAAGTCACTCAGGACTACGCGGCCCTGCAGTGAAACCGTTTGCAGTCGGTCGCCGGGTTGCAGATCGTCCGGTTCCGCAAAAAACAGCCGCACGGTGTACGTGCCATGTTTGAGGTTGTGCAGCGTCAGCTGTTCAAGGCCTTCTACCACTGACGCCGCAACCCACGGCCATTCTCCGCCCGCTTTCATCCAGACGCTGTGTCGATAGCGGTTCGATGGTTTTTCAGGTGACGTGTTGACGGTGATTTTCGGCGACGGGCCTCCCACTGACGGGTAGTCCAGCCACAAAGTTCCCTTGCGTGTGATCCGATCTCCGGGAGCTCCGAAGTTCAGGCCGATGCGTTCGATGGAATCCGGCCCGGGTTCGCTGTCCCCCCAGGCGGACCATTGTTCGTGGCTTTCCGGCATTGCTGTGAGCGACATAGCCGTGGGCAATGGATAACTGCAGGTGCAGCCTTCGTAAAAATAGGGGACGTTCAGCAAGCCACCTGCCGGAATAACGCTGTTCGTACATCCGCTGCGAGGACCGCTCAGGAAGACGGTACCGCTTTCCGCAGTCTTATCGTAGAAGGCCGGAGTCCCCGCACGCAGCGTGAAGAATGACCCATAATCCACGCCACCGTCGCAGCCATAGGTCTTGGGGAACGAACGGGGTTCCTGTTTACCAGTCAGTGGATTGATGCGTTCGCCCACGACAGGTTGATTCGGTTTCCACGCATTTTTCTGCCGAGGCGGACGATATTGACTTTGTTCGTGTTTCGCCGGATCAGTTTTTGTCAGACTCGCACGCAGGTCTGTCTGCTCGGAAGAGTCCAGCACACGTCCGGTGTAAATGTCCGAAAGGACGGGAGGCAGCAGCGGATAGTCGACCGAGTAATCTCCTTCGACTCGCGGCGCATGCCAGTCTTTAGGCCGGGAAATCATGACTCCGCCAGTAAACTGCGGCTGCGGTGATCTCTTGAAATGGGCGAGAGTATCGTCGAACCATAGGACTCCCAGCGGAAACCGGACCAGCGCGTCCTCGCTGGGTTGCCAGTGTCCGTCGTATTCAGTGGCTCCTGGAAGCGGACCGACTCGACGGAACAGTGTCAGACCGCCTACCTGCGACTGTTCGAAGCTACCGGGTTTCATCGATCTCAGTAAGTCGTCGTCGATTGTGCCCTGCTCGGCTGTGATTCCAGGTGCTGCGATTCCTCCGAATGGTCGCAAGGTCTGCAGCAGTCCGGACCAGGAATCGGTGAGATGGTCTGGTCGTTCCGTCGTTACAATGGTGGCGATATACGGTGGAAGTGAAAGTTGTTGCGGATCACTTTCAATCACCGCCGCTCGTGTACCATAGACTCCGGCGAGATCCAGTTCCTGCCGAAGTTTGTCAACACGACTACGATCGTCGTCAATCGCCACGACGTGATACTTCGATTCCTGCAGCAGCGCCCTGACCAGTGATCCGTCCTTTAGACCGACGACGAAGGCGTATCCGTGTGGTCCGGCAGATTCACCCACAAGTTGTTTTGCCAGTGTGGTCGATCGATCAACATTTGTCATGCTGGTCACTGGTTGCGGCCAGTTCGTCGCCGCCACCGGACTCTCTGCGTCAGCCTTTGCAAAACAGTAAATCCGGCCCTCGCGTGTGGAAACGAACAGGCGGTCGTCTGCCGAGATCATAGAATGCACGGTGCCGTCCACACCAGCAAATCCATCGTCGAACTTGAACGATCGTTCACCAGTACGAATCATGCGACTGATGCCGGTGACACCGTGTCCCTTATGAACTTTGTCTTCGTGTAACTGGCGATTGACGACGTCGTCGAAGGTAAGTTTTCCTCGCCGAATGGCTCGCGCTGACGTTTCATCGATTGCCGCAAACCAGCCACCGGGAAAACGTCCGGGACCGGGAAGTTCGAATTCGACCAGCTTTCCGGTGAGTCGGCTCAACACGGCGGGGTATGCAGTCGAGCATGGCACAATCAAATCATCGCCGTTGACAACAAGATAACCCTGCGGTGCCAGACCTCCGATTGCCTGAGTGTTATGCGGCTGCTGCCCGAACATATATCCCAGGCGGTCGTTGCGCCAGATGACTTCTCCCGTTTCGATATCCATTGAGTATACGAAGACACCTTCGAACGGCCAGACGCCTGCCGCAAAGTACACGTGCCCGTCCGCGACGACTGGTCCTCCGCGGACCGGCCAGACAGAAATCAGGCGTTGATTTCCCAGCAACCTGCGTTTGCTGGGAACCGCGCGGTACTTCCATCGCAATTTGCCGGTCTGCAGTTCGACGCAGTACAGGTGTCCGTCGTCCGAGCCGAAACAGACGGAGTTATGCCAGACCGCTGGTGCGCAGCGTATTGGTCCATTTGTGCGAAATGTCCACGTTTCTTTGCCGGTGGCAGTTTCGTAAGCGCTCACCGAATCCGTGCGGGATGACGCGATGAGCATCAGGCCCTCTGCCACGATTGGTTCGTAGCCGGCATCAAACTGCAATCGGCTGCTGTGATACGCGGGAGTGATCACTGGGAGATGCCGTACCCAGCTTAGTTTCAGGGATGTGGGCAGTTCCGCTGATGTGACACCGGTTCGTCCGGCATTCTGTCGCCACATTGGCCAGTCGTCGGCGTTGTTCACCGGGGCTGACAGGGCGATGCAGCCGATAACAAACAGGAAGTATTTCATTGTTGGTGTTCTGTGGTAAGGGGAGCGTTGTGGCGGAGCGATCACTGTCTGGCCTGCTGGCAACCGAAGTTTGCTGACGGAAGACGATCTGCACTTTTCAATGAAATTTCGGGCCAGTCAATCGTTCGGATTGTCGGCGTCCTTCGGCAGCATGTTCAGGTCGCGGGTGGTTTTCTCGTTCAGATCGCCATCGGGGGATTCGATTCTGACTTTAATCTCGGTATCTCCAAGCAATATCAAATCTCCGCATCGGAGCACGTGCGAAGTCACGTCGTGACCGTTGACAATTGTCAGATTGGTTGATTGCAGATCACGAATTTCGAATTGGTCACGACCGTTCAATAGAATCTCGGAATGACGTCGACTGAGCAGATCGTCGTCGATGGTCAGATCGGAGCGCTGGCTGCGTCCGAGCACCACAGGCAGGCGAGATGGCAATAACTCAATCCGTCCATCGGGCAGGTTCGGTGAGACCAAGATTAATTTGTTCACGTCTGTTTCTCACGCATCGTGGTACATCTCAGGTTGGCTTGTCGTCGGGTGTCCAGCAGTCTGCGGCAGAGCATAGTCGCTTCAATCGGCAGAATTGGAATGGGGGAATGTGAGAATATCCTGAGGCCGGAAGTGCTGCGAGAACTCGCTGCAGTTGCTGAACTAGGATTTGGAAGATGCTACTTCCTGAGAATGCTACTGCCTACTCAACAGAAATGTCAGGCGATGTTCACCAGGGCTCAGTGAATTCTGTGAGCCTGTCGCTGCCATGAACGCTGAAAACGCAGGCAAATCAATTCTGACGTGCAATAACAGCAGACATCTGCCGTCGACCCCGAAACGGTGCCATGAAAACGTCTAAAACAGCCGTTGGAAATGTTGATGGCGAGTCCGTGCCGGGCAGTCGACCCGCTGAGCCCAGGAAGTCCGCACGTCGACGAAAGCCCCGGACGCATTCTGATTCGAAATCAGCAGATCATTCCACTGTCGCTGATCGGATTCTGCGTCGGCTGGACGAGTTGGACTCACGAGTACAGCAGTTAGCGGCAGCGGCGTCGCGTACCGGCGAACAGGCCGTTTCGACGGAGTCTGCGCGTCTGGATGTGTTAGCAGCAGAAATCGCTGACAGCACAAGCGCCCTTGCGCTGCAGTTCAGTGATACATTGAATCAGCAGAATCAGGCCATTGCCGGAATCGCTTCTGATTTGAGCGGACTGCATGAATCCCTGGCGGGATCGTTTACCGAATTTGCTACCAGATCGTCTGATGAGAAACCGCCGGAGTCGCAGTCGGAAAATTCCGCTCACACAGAGCCGACGGCGAATGATGACAATTCCAGCCCCGCTGACGAAACCGGTGTTGCGTCAGATAGTGCGTGGGATCAGATCAAGGTTGCCTTCCTGATGGAGCAGGACGAAGGCCGTGTTGACGAGGTTGTCGTCAGCAGCGAAGCGTCCGCACCTTCGCAACCGGAGTGTGATATTGAAACTGTAAATGCCGACGAATCGGTGGAGACCGATCAGCCGTTCGAGGTTCCCGAACTGGTGGACATCGACAGTCTTTCTGATGCGGAACTGCGCCCCGCACTCGTTGCGAGAGAAGCACTGATTGCGACACTGATTCAGCGTTTGCTCCGAAAAGTACGTTCGACGCAGACGTTGTCGGCGGAACAACTCAACGAAGTGAAAGACGGTCTGCCGGAAGAGCTGGTATAAAGGGTGGAACGAAGCCTTACGACGCTCACTCAGCAGGAACGACTGGGGCAACTGGAGCTGTGCCTTGAGCGTGCCCGAGTGTCCCGGCAGGTGTCATCTCTGAAAGAGACTCGGGAAAAACTGGAGGCGAATGCACGCGGACTCGGTTTGACGATCAGTGAAGATGGATTGCTGGAAGGCGAGATCGACTCTGTGAAGAAACGTGGATCCAAAGGTCGACGCTGGCTTGGCGTACTGGGTTTTGGAAACTGATGATTGGCACACCGTCTGTCGGCGATTCACATCATTATCCCACCGTTTGCTGCCAGTGAGCGACTCGTTCCGCCACTCGTTCTGCTCCGCCTGAACCGAAGCTTTGCAGCGCCTTCATGGCGTTCTCGGTCCCCAGAACATCGAACACATCGGCTTCAATCAGCTCACAGGCCTGCTGCAGGTCCTGCAGCGATAGGTCTTTCAGCCGGCACCCCGCACCTTCGCATTTGGCGACCAGTTGACCGACGGTGCCGTGTCCGGTTCGCATCGGCACCCCCTTCCT
>JAQWLN010000210.1 GCA_029247265.1 Fuerstiella sp. | reverse complement strand
CTGCGGCAGGATCCGATGTCTCGCGTTGCCTGCGAGACCCTGTGTACCACCGATCTGGTCGTGCTTTCGGGGGAAATTACGAGCGCGGCAAAAATTGATTACGTCGAAGTCACACGGCAGGTCATTCGAGAAATCGGATACACCAGCGACGATATCGGATTCAACGCGGACAGTTGCCGAGTGTTCTGCGCTCTGCACAGTCAGAGTGGTGATATCGCACAGGGCGTCGATCGCGACGGTGCCGGCGACCAGGGTTTGATGTTCGGCTATGCCTGCGATCAAACTCCGGAGCTGATGCCCGTGGCCATCGCGTTTTCGCATCGCATCATCAATCTTCTGGCCGAGAAACGTCAGCAGGGCGAAGTCGACTGGCTGCGTCCCGACAGCAAGAGTCAGGTGACTGTTGAATACGATGGAGCGAAGCCAGTGCGGATCGACGCGATCGTCGTTTCCACGCAGCACTCTCCCGATGTGAGTCAGGACGATATTACTGACTATGTGAAGAAGGTTGTGAAGGAAGCGATCCCCAATGACCTGCTGGATGACAACACGAAGTATCACATCAATCCAACCGGTCGATTTGTCGTCGGTGGACCTCACGGTGATACCGGTCTGACGGGCCGCAAGATCATTGTCGACACGTATGGCGGCTGGGGCCGTCATGGTGGAGGAGCGTTCTCCGGAAAAGACAGTACGAAGGTTGACCGTTCTGCTGCCTATATGGGACGGTACGTCGCCAAGAACATTGTCGCCGCTGAACTGGCGAGCGAGTGTGAAGTGCAGCTGGCGTACGCTATTGGCGTCGCCGATCCTGTCAGTGTTCGAGTTGATACCAACGGTACGGCAAAGGTTGCAGAAGAAAATATTCAAAAGGCAGTCCAGGAAATATTCCCTCTGAATCCGAAGGGGATTATCGAACACCTTGGGCTGAGACAGCCGATCTTCCGTCATACGGCGCACGGCGGGCACTTCGGTCGCAGCGAAAAAGAATTCAAATGGGAAGCCACAGACATGGTCGATAAACTGAAGTCTGCCGTGAGTTAGGACTGCTGTTGGGAAGACTATTCTGAGTGGACGTATCTCAATAGCGATCAGCGGGAGCGGATCAACAGTTCCGAGCGTTAGCTCGATTTCTCCGTCGCAGACGGTTGGGTTGCGGCCATGCCGCATCAACAAGGCAGGGAGCCATGACTGAACCGGGGTCGACCAACCGAGCGTCGCGGAATCGCAGAATCGTCGCGTCGATGGCGTGGGCCGGGCTGTTGCTGACGACAGCTTTTTTGTGGTCCGCGCGTCAGAACGGCAGTATTCGGTCATTGGTGGCAGAGCCAATATGTTTCCTGCTGGCATCATTCGCTGCACTGGTTGGCGTTTTTGCCTGGATGTTGTTCAACCCAAATCGAAGATCTGCACGTGAATCCGGTTCGCTGTTTTTTGCAGCAGCGGCGACCTTGTTTCCGCCTCCGATCATCGGCTTCTTTCTGATGCCGGCCGACTCGCCACTACGAGGCTGGTTGGCGTTCGCTGTGTTCATGCTGGCCGTGATTGCCGTACTGAGTCACATTCCTGACGAGTTCTTTGGCGTTCCGCGTGGTCGGCATACCTATCTGATCCCGATCCCCGCGTTTGATCGGGTCAAAGACTCGGCGATGGATCCGGATGCGGCATGGTTCAGGTTTACGGATTTGTCGCAGATTGTGGCCGACACCGAACGGCCTTCCCTGGCACCGAGGTCCTATCTGCAGCGAGAAAATCCCCGTTCGGATACGCGTCCGCCGGTGAAGATTCGTCCAGCATCAGACGTTGACGATATTCTGGGGACAGATCTGGATCTGGGCTTTCTGGACGAGTCACTGACGGATGTTGAGGCAGAGCCCACTCGTCCGACATATCGAAGGAAGTCAGAGCGTCAGCGGTCGCAGGACTCTCAACCGCGTTCAGGCCCTGGTCGTTCTGACAGCGCAGATCCCAAACGCTCCGACGGATCCAGCCCACGCATGGGAGCGGCAGTGGTTGTCGACGATCAGCCTCCTGCGTTTCCACCTGTCCTGCCGCACGTGCCGTCGTCCTTGCACAGTGTCGTTGCCGAACCGACTCTGCCGCCATCAGGGGATGATGTTGCCGACGCTGCTCTGCGTGACAATACGTCGTGGGAACAGTTGCAGCATTCCGACACCGACACCGACACCGACATCGATACCGACACCGAGAATGAGGCCCGGCATACTGTGGCTGAAGTGCCGGAACCCCGGCCTGCGCCAAAACGAGCGTCTCGATACGACGCGATGCCAACGCAGTCGGTGTCACCATCCAGCCTCGGAGCCCCCATAGCTGAGTCACCCAAAGTCCAGACGCCGCAGGCTGAGTCACCCAAAACCGATGCCCGGGAAATTGACGATCCATCGTCATCAGGACTTCAGCGGACGCAGGACGAAAGCGGCAGCGAAGTGGTTGAAGGCGTGATCAAAGTTCGGTTCGACAAAGGGCAGAAACGGGCCAACCTGCACGTGCCATTTTCGCCTCCGCTTGCAGGTATGCCTGACGTTGAGTGTGAATGTGTGGGTGATGAGGCGCTGCGGCTGAAGGTGCCCGTTCGTCAGTCGTACGGAATTCGCATTGAAGCCAGACGGTCGAATGCTGACGAAGCATTGGATACCGAGGTGGGCTTTGCTGCTGTGTGTGCGACGGAATAGAAGACGGGCTTTCCGTCTTTCCGAAACACAGCCGTTCTTCGCCGCATTTGTGAGCTGAATGGGCTATGCTGTGGTCTTCCGGACAGACCGACACATCTTTGCCCATCATCAGGCCATGCAACGACTAAGCGTCATTGATTCGCACACGGGTGGTGAGCCGACGAGAATTATTGTCGGCGGCGCTCCGGATCTCGGTCCGGGTTCACCTACCGAGCGGATGGCTCGATTTCGCGAACAGTTCGATCACATTCGCAGGTCCGTCATTCTGGAACCACGTGGTTCCGACGTTCTGGTGGGTGGGCTGCTGTATGAGCCCGTGGACGCCTCATGTGTCGCGGGCATCATCTTCTTTAATAACGCCGGTTTTCTGCAGATGTGTGGCCACGGCACGATCGGACTCGCTGTAACACTGGCTCACATGGAGCGGTTGCCGGTTGGTGAGCACCGCATTGAAACACCGGTCGGCGTTGTGACAGCAACACTGCTGGACTCGCACCGAGTGGCTGTCAGGAATGTCGCTTCGTATCGATACCGGGCTGCGGTGTCTGTCGATGTCGAAGGTCATGGGCCAGTCGCAGGAGACATCGCGTGGGGGGGGAACTGGTTTTTTCTGGTGTCCGACCACGGTCAGTCTCTGGACCTGCAATGCTGTGATGAGTTGACACATTTCGCGCGACGGATCGCCACCGGATTGAAACGAGATGGCATCACAGGTGCTGGTGGCGGTGTGATTGATCACATCGAATTATTCGGACCGCCTTCGAATTCAGAAACGGCTGACAGTCGTAGCTTTGTATTGTGTCCGGGGGGCGCTTACGATCGTTCTCCCTGTGGCACCGGCACCAGCGCCAAACTGGCTTGCTTGGCGGCCGACGGCAAGCTGTCAGCGGGCGAAACGTGGCGGCAGGAAAGCATTGTTGGCAGCATATTTGAGGGTAGCTTCGAATTTGCTGCGAACGACGATCTGACGCCCGGCATGGCGGGCGAAGAACGTGCTGTTGTGCCTTCGATTATCGGTTCGGCATGGGTGACGGGTGAGAGCGAATTGATTCTGGACGATTCTGATCCGTTCCGTAACGGAATTTGCTGATGAACAACGGCGCGAAACACACGGTCGTAATCGGGGGAGGAGTCATTGGCGCCTTCTGCGCATGGTATCTCACGTTGGCAGGCCGCAGAGTCACGATTATTGACCGGGTAGAATTCGGCGCGGGGTGTTCTCACGGAAACTGCGGCTATGTATCGCCCAGCCATGTTCTGCCGCTGACTGCGCCGGGGCAGATTCGTCGCGGTTTGAAGGGTATGATCAGTCGGAACACGGCGTTGCGGATTCACCCCCGCCTATCGCCGTCGTTCTGGAACTGGATGGCCAGGTTCGCCTTGCGCTGTAACCGCAAAGACATGCTGCAGGCCGGCAAAGGAAGAACGGCTTTGCTGGAATCTTCGCGCAAGCTGTACGATGAAGTGATCACGTCTCAGGGGCTGCAGGTGCAGTGGACGACGGATGGACTGCTGTTCGTCTATCGCGATAAGCCGGAGTTCGAAAAATACGCGGCGACTGACAATCTGCTGCGGAACGAATTTGGTGTGGCCGCCGAACCCATCAATGGCGAACAGCTCTCGAAAATGGAGCCAGCACTGAAACAGGGATTGGCTGGTGCGTGGCACTACACGAATGATGCTCATCTGCGTCCTGACGTGCTGATGTCAGAAATGCACCGGACGTTGCAGGAATGTGGCGTACAGATTCTGAACCAGCATGAAATGAAGGGATTTGTGGCTTCCGCCGTTGGGGCTGCGGCTGCCGTTTCCACCAACTCAGGAAATATCGAGGCCGATGAATTTGTGGTGGCGACGGGCCCGTTGACTCCAATGCTGAATTCGGCGCTGGGGAGCAGGATTCCGATTCAGCCCGGCAAGGGGTATTCGATTACGATGGCTCGGCCGAAAATCTGTCCGCGTTATCCGATGTTACTGGAAGAAGCTCACGTCGGGATCACGCCGTTTGAAAACGGATACCGAATTGGCAGCACGATGGAGTTTGCCGGTTACGATTCCGAACTCAATCAGGAACGATTGCAGTACCTGCGTGACGGGGCCACCGAGTATCTTGTCGAACCGACAGCTGAGCCGGTGGAAGAGGAATGGTTCGGCTGGCGCCCGATGACATGGGACGGGCTGCCCTATATCGACCGCACACCGCGATATGCAAATGTCTGGGTCGCGGCGGGGCATAACATGCTGGGACTCAGCATGGGCCCCGCCACAGGTAAGTTGATCTCAGAAATGATCACCGAGCAGACGCCACATCTTGATGCCGGGCCGTATGTGATTGGACGTTGAAAACCGTTTCTCTCGATGAGTTATTACTCAACCACTTCGATCAGCTGATCGACTGCCGTGACGGAAACGTCCGCTGTCTGACCATCCGGCCAGGTGACGACTACCGATTTCACGTTTTCGTTGTTTCCCAGTCCGAAGGTCAGCGGAAGTTCGACCTGTGACTGATAACTGCATGTGGGCATGACAGTACGACTCATTACCGTGTCGTCGAGCAAAGTGACGCGAACGGTGGCCCCGATGGCATCGCGGTTCGACGTCTTTCCCGTCAGATGAAAACGCAGCCAGTGGTTGCCCGTCTGCTGATCATTGCGCAGAAGCCGAGGCTTTCCGCCGGAAGAAAACAGCAGAGCGTCCAGATCACCGTCGCCGTCGATATCAGCTCGGGTAGCACCTCGACCAACCATTCGTTTCGTAAAGTCGGGCCCGATTTTGTCTTCCGGCACGACCATGAACTCGTTGTCATAATCAGCACCGCAGTTCCACAGCAGCTGAGGTGGTTGTTCGTAGAACTGACTGGCCTGAACTTTCTGGATGTCGTCTTCCAGGTGTCCGTTGCAGCTGAGGATATCTAGGCGACCGTCGAGATCAATGTCGGCAAACATCACACCAAAGGTCAGTTCAACGCGGGTGACCGGACCAATACCGTTGCTGACAGCTTCGTCTCGATAGACCGGCACCGGCAGGCCGGGGGTCTGACAGACATAAAGAGCCGTCATTTCGTTGGCAAAGTTGCCGATTGTGATCCCCAGTGCATCAGAATTGCGGAAACACGCAGCGTCAATGCCCATGGCGCCTCTCGCCTTGCCACTGTTGTCGAAGGCGATGCCTGAGGCTCGAGCATTTTCCATGAACGTACCGTCCGGCTGACTGATCAGCAGCAGGTTCTGCACGGTGTCGTTGGCAATGATAACGTCCAGACGTCCGTCAGAATTGACATCGGCGAATGTCAGGCCCAGTGATTTGGCGAGTGGTTCATCGGTATCAAAATTTGTGATCTGTATGCCGGCATCCTCCGACACATCCGTGAATTCTGCGTTGCCGTCGTTGCGGTACAGCTGAGGAAACGTGCCACGAAATTCTGTCGGCCGGCCATAGGCCCTAGTTGTTCCGTCTCGCTTGAAGCCGAAACTCAGATCTTTCTCACGAGACCATTCGACATAATTGATGATGAACAGATCCAGGTCGCCGTCCAGGTCATAGTCGAACCAGCCGCAACCGGTGCTCCAGCCATTGTCCGCTCCCGCCACTTTCGCTGAAGCACTGATGTCCTGAAACTTTCCCCCGCCCGTGTTGCGAAATAATCGATTCGGGCCGACGGCCGAGATGTACAGATCGCCCCGTCCGTCGTTGTCGAAATCACCGCAGGCGACGCCGTTGCCATAAAACGAAACATCCAGCCCCGATCCGGCGGTGATATTCGTGAAGTTGCCGCTGCCATCATTTTCGTAAAGCGCAGATGTGGGACTGGGGTCCGGCTGCTCCGGTGCCCACGGCCAGACGGTGGAGTTCACGCAGATGATGTCCTGGTCGCCGTCGCCATCAAAGTCAAAGAACGCCCCGCCGCCGCCCATTGTTTCCGGCAGCAGCTTTTCGGCAGCGGCTCCCTGCCCCGCACCGTTTTCGTGGACGAAGTCAATACCGGCAGAATCGGTGATGTCGGCAAAGTGAATTTTAGGGATTTCCAACGCCGGCAATTCACGCGCCTGAGGCAACACCGGGGCTTCCTCTTCTTCAGGCACGACCACGACCTCATTCATCTGCAGCACGAAAAGAACTCCTCCGATGGCTGCGACTACGGCCAGCAGTGACATCGAAATCTTCATAGCAGTGTCGACGACATCGTCGTTGTCGGGGATTTCCGGTTCTGCTGAATCGTCTTCTGCGGTCATTAACTGATTATTCCTGGGGAAAGTGCTGCGTTGCTGACGCAAATACTGCTCACATCCGACGATTCATACGCCTTTTGCTGACGATTGGTGAATAGAAACCGTCAGTGAAAGGCCAAACCTGAGCAGAATGCGTTTGCTGGGCCACGTGAAATGTGGTCCGTGCGCCGGCAAAAATCAACTGCACTACGGCACCTCCCTGAGTGAAGGACGACGGTTGGCCCGCCGGGGGGCGGGTGTTTGCTGTCGGCTGCAGCGAAAGCAACGGTCGATTCGGCCAGCCCAATCGTACCGACGGCGACGGACGTATCGGGTGACATGGCAGACTGGAATATTCCACGGATCCGCATTGAACACCGTCGATGTGGCTGCCCAGGGGGCACGTCTCGTGCCCAAAGCATCAGGAGTGATGCTTATCAACGGCAGGGAGGGCAATATGTTGCCGCGACGACTGGAGTTTGCCGCACTGATGGCGGCAATCGTGTTTTGTAATTGCGCGTCTGCTCAGAACTTTGAGCGGTATCGGCCGCAGACTTTGCCGCCTGGGCCGATTACACGGCCGCACCTCCAGGCTGCTCCGGCGCCCGTGCAGGGCAGTGACCGAGTGCTGCTGGATGCACTTGACGCCGTTATCGTCGTCGACGACGTCTCCCGCGTCGAACCGCAGGAAGCCAATGCAGATGCTGTCGGTTTGGTTCGCCGATTCGGCGACCATTCGTCACTGGTGCATTCTGCTGCCTTCGCAAGTGTCGTGCAGCAGCATCTGAACCAGCCGGTTTCGCTGCGAAGTCTGAATCAGCTTTCCCGAGACATCATCAACTTCTATCGCCACAACAAGCAGCCGGTCGTCGACGTTGTAACCGGAACAGAAAATCACCGGCGGGACGGTGCAGATCGTCGTCACTGAATCGAAGATTGATCGAGTAATTGTTCAGGGCGGCTGCTACTTCGACCCGTGTCTGGTTTCATAATGGGTTGGCTGTGCTCGACGTGGCAGCCGAATCTATGAACCGTGGATCGAGAATGATCTGTTCTGGTTGAATCAAAATCCGTTTCGCAATGTCGGCGTGGATCTGAAGCCCGGTGCGCAACCGGGAACGACGGATGTCTACTACAAAGTCACGGACGTCGCACCCGTTCGAGGCTATGTTGGTTACGACGATACGGGTGTTCAGACGCTGGGACGTGAGCGTCTTTCCGCAGGTTTTATCTATGGAAATGCCTTCG
Organism: Fuerstiella sp.; assembly: GCA_029247265.1. Classification (GTDB taxonomy): domain Bacteria; phylum Planctomycetota; class Planctomycetia; order Planctomycetales; family Planctomycetaceae; genus Fuerstiella. The sequence continues at coordinate 19,651 of JAQWLN010000210.1, read as the reverse complement.
GTAACGATGGCACACTCAGCTATCAATACACGACGGATGGAGATCTCAGGCTGCTGCACGCTCACGCCTTAAGTTGGAATCAGCCGATTGATTGCGAGCACAGTTTTCGGGCATACGGCAGCTGGGCCGGCCTGACTCCGGCAGTGGGTGGTGGTCTGAATCAGACCGGCGACAGCTGGCAGCTGGGCATGGGCATGGTCCGTCATCTGCAGAAATCTCGCTGGATAAACAGTGACTTCATCCTCGGCCTGGATTTTAAATCGACCAACAATAACCTGGAGTTTGGCGGGGCGAATGTTCAGGCCTCGGCTGCTGAACTGTTTGAGATTCGTGTTGGCCATGACCACCTGCGTTGAGGAAACTGCGATCAGTATTCTCGCTGGCAGAGCGATTTCTTTGTCGGCCCCGGCGATGGGTTCAGCTCAAATAATACGGCTCAGGCATTCAGTACCATTCGCCCGAATACGTCTCCCGACTACATCTACGGGCGCATTCGCTACGAAGAAGCCACCAATGTCGGCGCCGACAACGACTGGCAATTGACGCTTAGAGCGACCGGCCAACTGGCATCCGAACGCCTGCTGTTCAGTGAAATGCTGGGGTTTGGTGGCTACGACACAATTCGAGGCTATGACCAGCGAGTTCTGAGCGGTGACCACGGCTGGCTGACCAGCGTGGAATTTGGTTCGCGGCCGACCGATATATGTGTCGGTGCTCGGCCCGGACGTCTGCGATACTATTCATTTCTGGACATGGGTCAGGCCTATATCCAAAACCCACTTCCGGCGCAGCGGGGTAATCAGTTCCTCAGCAGCGTTGGCGTTGGCATGCAGATGTCCGTGGACGAAGACCTGTCAGTGCGTCTGGACTATGGCTATGGTTTTGAGAGTGTTCCCGGCCAGGCGAATGATCGACTGCATCTGGGCGTCGTCTGGCAATTCGGACCCCGACCATAACAGCACGATGGGTGGCCGGGGCTGGACAGAGCCCGCGAAGGAAGCCCCGGAGTCTCAGTAGAGCACAGCCGCAGCGTTCGGTAACTATAGTCACTGCTTCCAGCCTGAATCGTGACGTCGTTCGCCATGGTTATGGTGTGGCTGCCGTCGGCCGAAAATCCTCCGTTGCCCAGCTGGGCGTAGGTCGAGTACCCTCTGCCGCCCTGAATCAGGATGTCTTCGTTTGTTGCCAGGACAACGTCGCCCGTGTAATTCCATGGGGTATAGATTTGAGATTCGTCACGATTGCCACCGTGGCCGATCTGCACGTAGGACGAAACATCGTGAAACGCGCCCTGACTGCCAGCAACGGCGGAAACGCTGCCTGTGGCCAGTACATTGATGTTTCCGCTGGTGATCGTCGAGCCTGCCGTGCCACCGCTGACATGATGGAACCCAAGCTGGGCATACGCCTTGTTGGAGTCACTGCTGCGGAGGACCAAATCGTGCGCCAGCACGTTGGTTGTTCCCTGAACTGCCTCGACCGCCACTACAGAGATTGCGGAATCGCTGCCGATAAACACACTGCCGCTGTTGTTACCGAACAGGGTCGTGGTAGTAACATCTGCGGCGGCAAATGCGGCGGGATCTGTTGTTACGCCGTCCCAGCCGGCGACAACATTCACGTCACCACCGGTCGCATGACCGTTCTGCACACTGGCGTTGAAGTTGATGTGGCGGTGAGCCAGAAACGTCAGGTCATGTGTTGAGTCATACAGAATGGCGGCGTTAACTGCGATGTCGCCGGGATCGGTGTTGTTTCCCGAGGATCCCTGGTCGGGGTCGTCCGCACTGGTTTGAATCGTGACATCGTTCCCTGTCAATGCATTGACAATGTGAAGTGCTTGCGCTGCGTCAATAATGTAGCTGAACGGGTCCAGCAATAGGTGGCCTCCACCGGTATCCACCGTCCCTGCATAATTCAGGTTCTGCTTGCCGGACACTTCGACTAACCCGCCACTGCCCAGTGGAGCACCCTAGGCATAAATCTGCCCTTCAAACGATGTGTTGCCATCGGACCACAGCACGACTGTGCCTCCATCACCAGTGTTTTTGGCATCGGCCGTAATAACTGAAGCTGCGTCTACCAGCGTCGACTGCGAATTTGGAATCGAAGGATCACCGCCCTGAAAACCTCCCCCGATGTTGACTGTGACGCCACCATCGGCACCTGATGCATCAATCGTGGCGGACTTCAGTTCTAACGCATCGCCGGTGATCACCACTTGACCACCGGACTCTTCACCGGCGTTGTCCTGTTTTGCCGCGGCGATCAGTCCTTCCTGCAGAACGGTGCCGCCGGGGCTGACAAGATAAACCTCGCCCCCCACTTCCAGGGCTCCGGTGGCTCGCAGAGTGCCACTGTTGCGAATCAAACCTGCCGTCTGACTGATGCCGTTCTGCAGCGTATCCTGATCTGCCTGCGTATACGTGCCTCCGGCATTCAGCTGCACGGTGCCGCCGGTCAGCAGATTGATGCTGCCTCCGTCAGATCTGATCAGGCCTTCATTGATAACCTGCCCGCCAATCAGGGCGACTCCACCGCTGCCGGTATGAATCGTTCCCTGATTAATGATGCTGGCATTGCTGGATCCGGAAAACTGCAGCGGTCCGCCGTCCAGAAACGCCTTGTTGGAAATGTCCAGCACCTAAGCGGTAAAAACATTCGTGTTGATGACTCCCGACGGACCCACGATCACACCCGACGGATTCACCAGATACACGTTGCCGTTGGAATTGAGCGTGCCGTAAATGCCCGACGGATTATTGGGCGTGACCACTAGATTCAGCACGGCAGAATTGACTCCGGGCTGATTGAAGTTGGCAGAATGGCCCGCGTTGATATTAAAGCTGTCCCAGTTGATGACGGTGCGATCTGTGTGAGTGGTCACATTCAGATCGGCTCCCTGCTGAGCAATCGTGGCAGCTCCTCCCACGACCACGGCGCCATCCTGAGCAAAGGCCAATGAACCACCAACAAGCTGCTGAAACAGGATGGCGAATGTCGTGGCCAGCCTTGCAGCTTCGGCAGACGTGTGTTTTTTCATATTGATTGTCAGGTCGTTGGTGATCGCTGAACGACGGATGTCCAGTGCTGTTTCAAAATCCAGTGTCGAAGACACTCGGATTCTCGAGGATTCTCCGCATTTTTACGGCCCTGTGATAATGGATGGCCAGGGCAAAGTTACCCGTTTTTTCGCATCAAAGCCCACGAATCGCTGCCGCCCGCTGCCTGGATGGACCCTCTGCCAGCGGCCTCAGGCCGGCTGACGTCGTCAGAGCGAAACCCCGGGGCTTCCTTCGCGAGCTCAGTCCACCAGCCCCGGCCACCCGGGCGCTTTGCGTCTGAGGTTGTTGCGGCTGGATCCGGCCTCTGACGAGTGTTCTCAGAGGCAGGAAATGCGGCTGGATTGCGCAAAAACACGGGCGGCAATTTCGGGAACCACTGGTTGAGACCTGAATTTCGGTGTACATTCCCAAGCCCGAAGGTGTGTTCTGCCGACGTTCATCAACAGATTCGCCTTTCGCAGATTGTAAACGTTTTATTGACGCCGAGCCGTTTTCAGCAGGTTATTCGATGACGATTTCCATGACGGACTATTTCCGAACGCGTAAAGCCGACCGGAAAAAGGAAACTCGGTATCTGAATGTGATCAACAAGGACAGCTGCACGTCATGTAATTCGTGTGCAACTGTCTGCCCGGTCGACTGCATTTATGAAGTCGTCAGCCCTGTTCCATCGGAAAGCTATCACCAGATCGACACGGCTCGCTGTATCGGCTGTCAGATGTGTTATCGATCGCCCAATGACAGCAGCGAGTTCTATCAGCTGACGATCTGCCCGTGGAACGCTATCGACATGCTTCGCAATCCCAACGTGAAGCCGGATGCAACTTCAGTGTTGGAGCCCTATTACCGGGGATCAACGGCGGAAATGCCGTGGTCCAAGCTGGAAGAATACACCTATCAGCTGTTCCTGGACGGTGAGGTGTTCATCCCAACCGACGAAGAAGCCATGAATGGCTATTTCCACATCCTGCAGGAAGAGGCATGGATGTACAGCGAAGAAGACAACGTCAGCTTCGTGCAGGAGGACGCGGAAAAAGGCGAAGACGCCGTTCGTTACAAAGCGACAGAAGCGGGCCGTGACCTGCTGGATGTCATTTTTAATGACTACCAGCGAATCTTCATGGACTGAGGTTCACTGTTTTGGGTGGCCTGCTTGGGGTGGCCGGGGTTGGAGCGAGGCACGAGTGAAACCCCGGAGCCTTCGCGCGCTGACGTGCCGATCTCAGGGGACTTCCGGGGCTTCCTTTGCAGGCTCAGTCCAGCCCCGGCCACCCGGTGCATTCATGGCCGTTCTTATTCCAGCCCCTGCGCGGCCAGCCAGCGTTCGGCATCCAGAGCAGCGGCACATCCGGTTCCCGCGGCTGTGATGGCCTGCTTGTAGTGGTCATCAGCCACATCGCCCGCGGCAAAAACGCCGTCGACGCTGGTGTTTGTGCGATGCGACACCGGCCAGATCACGTATCCCTTGTCGTTGGTCTGCAGCTGACCTTTCAGGAAGTCCGTGTTGGGAGTGTGGCCGATGGCTGCAAAATATCCGGTGACATCCAGTTCTTCGGTTTTATCCGGATCGATCGTGCTGCGGATACGAACTCCGGTGACACCATTTTCGTCGTCGCCCAAGACTTCATCGATGTTTGAGCTCCACTTAACCGTGATCTTTTCGTTCGCCAATGCTCGGTCAGCCATGATCTTGCTGGCACGGAATTCGTCGCGGCGATGCACGATGTACACGGTGGACGCATATTTCGTCAGAAACGTGGCTTCTTCCATGGCGCTGTCGCCACCGCCGACGACGACCAGCGGTTTGTCGCGGTATCGTGGCATAGCCCCGTCGCAGACGGCACAGGCGGACACACCCATGTTCTTGAAATTCTCTTCAGACTCGAGGCCCAGGTAGTTGGCTCGTGCGCCGGTGGCGATGATGACGGCGTGACTTTCGAATTCGGTCCCGCCCAGACTCTTCAGTTTGAAAGGCCGTCCCGACAGATCAACGTCGGCGATGTCATCAGTGATGATGCGGGCACCGAAATTCATCGCCTGCTGCCGCATCAACTCCATCAGTTCCGGTCCGGACACGCCTTCTTTGGCGTGCGGCGCCATGTATTTGCGTTTCTTTTCGTCAATCGAAGTGTCCAGAAACGTGGTCAGATCGCCCGACGGGAATCCGGGGTAGTTTTCGACTTCCGTCGTTAATGCCAACTGGCCCAGCGGCAGCGTCCCTTTCAGGCGATTGTCTTCGTTGAAGGCACCTTCGTAGACGATCGGTTCCAGATTCGCTCTGGCGGCGTAAATGGCGGCTGTCCAGCCGGCGGGGCCGGACCCGATGATCGTGATTCGTTCTGTCATGCTGTCGTCCCTGTGATTTGACTGCCGGGCAGCCGTATCAGTCGATGTATAGTGTCCAAACCTGACGGAGAGGGCGTGGTGCGTCGGAAAGATAGCTGAGCCGATCCGTACAGACAACGGTGTGGAGCCATGGAACCCTGCAAACGGGAAGTTCACTCTGTGAAGCGAGCTTTCGCAGCGCAGCAAAAAGGCGACTGATACAGCAGTCGCCTCTGCATATCCTCACGAATTGACGTGCCGAATCGTCTGAAACTTACAGTCGAATTCGACCATTTGGCGGTGGCACTGAGATCCAGCGAGCAGGTCGCTGTTCATTTCGGCTGGACGAAACCAGCGTGCGGCTGCCGCGAACGACTCGCGCATCACCTGCCAGTCGTGGCATTGAGATCACATCGGCATGGCTGCTGCGAAACGAGCGGAACGTGGTTGCTCGGTCAACAGATGATTCCGGGCTCAGGGAGTCCTTGATGTCCGCTCCGCCTTCCAGGCTGCTGCCTGTGCCGCCCTGTTCGGCGGACGGTGTTTCGTCAGGCGACCCATCCGTACCATCTTCATCAATCGGAATACTGATCGGCGGCTTGTTGGTGTCACGATTCAGTGGGTCAAATGTTTTTGGCGGAACAAGCCCTGAATCGTCTGCATTGTCATCACCAAACAGTGCTGGTGGAGCTGAAGAGTCGCCCTCTGCTGGCTGGCTGGTGGTTGGATTTCGTGGTTTTGTCCAGTCGATGCCCGACGATGATGGTGGAGCCGAGAAATCACCGCCTGTCCCCGCATCATCACGAGCAGGTGCATCGTCGTACGTTGAGTCCGCCGCGTCATTGCCTGCTGGAGCAAAGGTGCGATCCGATTCGTCGGTGTTGACATCGCCAGTGTTGACGTTATCTGTCGCAGGTTTCCCTGAGGTCGAGGTTCCGCAACTGGCATTTGTGAAGCACGAGTTGGTGCAGCAATTTGACACTCCGCAGCCTGAATTACAGGTGTTACACGCTGCTGCAGGTCGGCACGTTCCACATGCCGAATTGAAGTTGCCATACCCAGCGTAATTGTAACCTCGGTATCCGTAACCGGCGTAGCGATAATTGCTGCCGTAGAAGGCAGGTGGAGCGTAGGCATAGCTGGCTCCCCAGCCACCGTACCCGGCGCCGTATGTTGGATAGTACGGGAACAGGCACCAGGCAGACGCAGAGGGGGCCATCAGCAGGCACAGTGCAATGGCTGAAAAGTAAATCTGTTTCATAACACGCCTCGACCGCGACAGAACCAGGTGTTGGGTTGCCTGGCAGTCTGCGGGTTCCTGGAAGACCCCTTTAACTGCCTAATCTGTCTGATTTTACCGGTCCCGGATATGCATTGTCAAACAGTCGTCCGGGTAATCTCAGCAGTCCCCGGTTTTCACGTTGCTGGCTGGTGCCTAGACTGTTCTAGGACACTTTGGCAACGGTGCTGATGGCAGGAATCAGTACTTCATGCGATTTGTCGATCGCGGCAAAACTCCGCTTCCCGGGCACACGGTGGTTCACGCAGAACGCCTTGCCAATTGGCTTTGAGGTGTTGTTCATTTTCTGTTGAAATACGGCGGTGTGCTGTGGCTCGGGTTGACCATCAGAAATGTGTGTGATGGACCACATCTTTGCCTTGTTTTTCCAGGGAAACCAGGTTCGGTGGCTGACGGAACGGCTCAATTCAATGATGGTGTCCTGCCGGCATCTGAAGACGTGGCTTCCATCAATGTTGCCTTTTGGAATCTGCAGAATCTGTTTGATGTCGAAGCGTCGGCGATAGCGACCGATCTGGAATTCACTCCCGTCAACGGATGGGACAAGCCGGCTTTTCAGGACAAGGTTTCCAACCTGGCCGAAGTGATTCGACTGATGTTTGACGGGCAGGGACCGGACCTGCTGGGGCTTTGTGAGATTGAGAACGAACGTGTTGCCGAGGTGCTGATCGATGCAATCGGGCGGGATGATTATGCCCTGGCACACGTGGAGCACCCGGACATCCGGGGCATCGATACGTCACTGATCTATTCCACGAAATACTTTGACATCGACGAATCGAAGACTCGAGGGCATCTTGTTCATCTGCGATATCCAACTCGCGATATCTTTGAAGTACACCTGAAGGTCAGGCAGAACAACTCAGACCTGGTTGTTCTGGTCAATCACTGGCCGTCTCGCAGCGGTGGGCGTTGGGAAACGGAGCCCTTTCGAATGACCGTCGCCAGCCATTGTGGTCAGATCGTCGACAGCATTCTGAAGGTGTCACGGCGGGATTATCTGCAGTTGAAAGACAACGAAACGTCGTTGCATGGTTTGAATGTCGAGTGGGATCGAAACGTGCTGGTGATGGGCGACCTGAACGACGAGCCGTGGGACCGCAGCGTGATGGATTTTCTTAACGCAGGGTTTTCACTTGACCATATCGAGGAACCCATCCGGTTTTCGAGGGGCAGTCTTCCATCTTTCAAATCGTATGCATCTCGGTCGCCCAGTCTGTACAACCCCATGTGGTCGCTGCTGGACCAGCCTGATCGGGGGACGTATTATTATTCTCAGGCCACGCAGTCGATGAAAATGCTGGATCAGTTTCTGCTGTCGCGCGGGCTGCTGTATGGGCGGCAGGGGTTGCAGGTGCGTTGTGCTGATGCGGGTATCCCTGAGGTCGACATTTTTCGTCCGGGAATCATGTCGACCCGCAAATGGCGGCCTCGTGAATTTCAACGGGAAAATCATAGTGGATACAGCGACCATTTTCCGATCACAACGACTCTGGATATCCGTCCTGACACTGTGTGACGTCGCCGATACTGCTGTCCTGAGACGGTTTTAGGCGATGATCGGAACTTGTCTTGGTCTGAAGACCGGCTGTCTCATAGAATTCACGCATCGGCTCAGACGCCGTGTTGAGCGTTCATGGATGAACGCGTTCTCTCATTGTTCACCTGTTGCCGGAGGCTGATCGTGAACCGAATTCTGATTGTCGGAATTGACACCGTTGCCGGACGTTCGCTTGCAGAAAAACTTGGCGGCACATGTGACGTTGAGGGGCTGTGGTTCGGTACGCCGACAATCGTGTCCGGCTGTGCGACCGCCAGGGTCAACAGGAAGTTGTTGAGTGAACATGTCGCTCATGCGACGACGGTTGTTTTCTGCGGCGCTGCATCGCAGTCGTCATGGAATCGCGGCTTTGGGACGTTTCGTCCGGAAGAAAAGTGGCTGAAGCCGTGCGCGCTGGCAGCGAAGAATTCCGGCACCCGCCTGGTGTTTGTCTCCAGCGACGCCGTCTTTGCCGGCCCCTGGGTGTTCCACGATGATGACAGTGTGTCGCATTCCGAAGAGTCCTTCGCTCGACAGTTGCGGGGATTTGAATCGCAGGTTCAGGCATTGAAGAATTCGCTGATCGTGCGAACACATATTCTCGACGGCGAGGGCGTTGTTGAGCATGCATTGCGGTCAGTGGAGAACGGACGAACGGTTTCAGTGGACGCCAGCACGCATGCGACACCCGTTGTTCAGAACGAATTCGCGTCGTCACTGGCCGAGTGCCTGAAGGCCGGCATGACCGGTTACGTCAACATCGCGGGGGCTGAGCGAACCAGTCCGTTTCAACTGGTGACCATGCTGGCAACGAACCTGGAGTGTGACGCGCGGCGAGTCGTGGCAAAGTTCAATGCCGACCAACCGGTAGAACGATCACTCAGGTGCCGGCGTCTGCGCACCGAACTCAATCAGCGTTCATCGCTGTTGAAGGACACTCTTGAGCAACTGGCAGACTCCGTGACCGCACGTCGAGAACAGGTCACTGCCGCGTAGCCCGTGACGCGAAGTTTCGGTCTGCTTGCACACCATTCAGGGCATCATCCGATAGTCCAGCTGAAACTGGTGCTGGTTGACGTCCGGTACGATTTTTGTTCCGGTGCAGAATTCACTGACCTGCGGATTCCAGGTGCGGACCTCGATCCGGTTCTGCCGGGGCAGAAATCTCATCAGGCGTTGGCCGTGGCTTCCGTAATCCGACAGGACTTCGTGCACGATGTTGCCGTTGTTGCCTTTTGAAGATTGATACATGGCCTGCGTGCGGCTCTGGTCTCCACAGCAGATCAGAAACAGGTGGGCGTGTTTGCAGAAACATTTGTCCCACATTTGCTGCGGCGAGTTGCCTCGGTCGCCGTGACACTTTTTCCATGTCATGCGGCCTTTCGGTGCCGTGAAATAATCGTCCGCCCGTTTGGGTTTGTCACGCGGACCAAGTCCCATGTGGGTCGTGACCATGGCTCGCCGATCTGAATGCTGTTCAAGGATGGAATTCGCCCACGCCAGCACATCATCGGGGGCATTGCATTCCAGGTGCAGAATGATGAAGTCGAGGGATTCTGCGGAAAACAACTGAAAGCTGTTCGCGTTGTTCCCGGATGTTGCCGAACGACCGGCCGGACTATGGAAACAGTCGCCGTACCATTCGAAGTCTTCAAACCGCGAAGCCGGAAAGTACGTCTGGAACAGAGTTGAATCACCCGACCGGACCATGTCGTGATTTCCGACCGATATTCCGTATGGAACGTTGCCGTGCAGCCGATCCATCATCTGTCGCGCGATCGACCACTGCTGATGGTTGTTGACGTCAACAATATCACCAACGTGAGTTGCAAACACGATTCGCTGTCGCCCTATGTTGCCGGCAATCCAGTCGACGTAGGATCGGAAGACGTCATTCGTGACGGTCGTCTTGTCTGGGTTGTCCGCGCCCTCCTGGGCGTCGCGATAGTGTTGCGTGTCCGGAATGACGGCAATGCTGAACGTCCCCTGCGGGGCTTCTGGAAACTCAGCCGCGCTTACACCGGCCGTGCCGGCCAAAACGCAGACGGCTGCGAACTTACACCAATTTGGAGACCGAAGATCAAGCAGCATACGTGTCACGGCTTATACGTTGTCAGTACCTTGCGTTCTGTGACTTTCCACCAGCCATCCAGCTTTTCGGCAAGGCGAGCCACTACATCCGGATGATTGCCGGCGAGGTTCTTTGTTTCGATTGGATCGGCAATCAGATCGAACAGCTGCGGGCGACCGTCGCCCCCGGAGTGAACGACTTTGTAACGATTCAATTTGCCGTCGTACGTCAGTAATAGCTTCCATTTTCCCTGGATGACCCAGCGGTACAGCAAGGACGCCTGAGGATTATCCACGTCTGCGATATCGTGAGCGAAACTTTCGCCAAACAACGCATCGCGGCCCAGTGGCTTTTCGTTATTGATGACCGGCAGCAGGTCAATGCCCGGAAGTTCGCCAGGCACGTCTGCGCCCGCCGCTTTCAGCATTGTCGGAACCAGGTCGATACTGCTGACCACTTCGTCGCGTTCTGACGGCTTAATGGTCTTCGGCCAGCTGACCATGATGGGCGTTCGCGTTCCCCCGTCATTGGGAGACTGCTTTGATTTTGGTGCGAACGACGGTCGCCAGCCGTCGGGCACGTGAACATCGGGCGTTCGTTGAATCCAGCCATTGTCCGTGACATAGACAATCATGGTGTTGTCCGTCACGCCTGCGGTTTCCAGGTGATCAATCAGCTCGCCGCAGGTTTCGTCGAACCAGTCGCACATGGCGTAGTACTTCGCCAACTTAATATTCCGCCCGTCCTGACTATGTTTTTTCAGCAGGCGTTCCGGAGGATTGTGCGGAGTATGAGGCAGAAACGGTGCGTACCACAGAAAGAACGGTTTCTTCTGTTCCACGGCACTGTCCACAAAGTTCAGTACGGGAGCCATTCCCTTGCGGCCGATTTCCAGGCCATCGTCTCCGTGGCGGCCACGTTCTTTCGGGAATCCTCGCGTCATGCCATGAGAAAATCCGCCTCGCTGGTAGCTGCCTTCCCACCACTTGCCGCTCTGATGACTCAGGTAACCCTTCTTCGCCAGCAGCTCCGGCACGGTGTCAAAACGGTCAAGTTTTGCAATCACGCGAGCTCGCAGTTTTGCGTACTCGGCAGGAGGGATCGACGGGTCGGGCGACGGGTCGTTGCCCGTGATGCCGTGTTGATGCGGGTACAGCCCGGTGATCATTGTTGCAAGGGATGGACGACACAGCGCCACCGGCACGTAACCTCTGCGAAATACAGCGCTCCGCGACGCCAGTCGATCCAGGTGAGGTGTCTGGATATCAGGATGTCCCATGAAACCATAGTCGGTCCATGTCTGATCGTCACTGATGATCATCACGATGTTGGGGGGCGCATCGGCGGCAATCAGTTGATCTTCGAACCCCGGGGCCATCAGGGCCAGGAGACAGATGACAGGAATTAGAATTCGATTGAGGGCCATGAAGGACTTCCAACAGAGAAGGTAAGAGTGCGTTGTTGACGATCTGATCGACGCCCCTGCATCAGTGTCCAGTTGACGTTTCGCGTTCGCCGATTCTAGGCCCCAATCCGGCGCGCAGCCAGTATTTGCGAGGGGAATAGTTGATATCAGCAACCGATTTTGGAATTCGCAGCGTGCGATGCAGCAGAGTCTGGGTGGCGGCAGCTGCCGATTCTCTGATTCGGTCCCCGTGAACGGTATCGAACCCCTAGCCGTGATCCGGGGTGCATCCGCAAAGGCCCGATGGATGAGGGTTTCAACAGACTGGTGTTGCTGAATTCGAGATGTTTCAGGTACAGGCTACGCGGTCGGCTGCTGTTTGATTGCCACAGAGCCACCGTCATACACTATAGTTGTATTTTCTGGAACCACCCTTGCTGGCTGTTGCTGGTCCGTGTGCGTTCACTGCCCACGGCATAATGGCCGCCCAGAGAAAGAATTCACATGCAGGCAGATGTTGACCGACTTCTCATGGAAGCTCAGAGGGCAAGGTTTACCGAGCGTCGTACGGAGCCTCGCCATTCGTTTGCGCGGCCCGTGCATATTCATATTGGACGAGAACCTAGCATTCTGGCTTTTTCCAAAGACATGTCCAAGCAGGGAATCGGACTGATTACGAATCTTGAGCTGGCGTCCGGTACAGTCGCTGTGTTGAAAATCCATTCCACGACCGGCAGACCCGTGCACCTGAAGTGCGAATTGCGCTGGAGCGACTCATACGGTGAGGACGGGTACCTGACCGGCTGGAAGTTCATGTCCGCCGCTCCGGCGCCATCAGCTTAGTGCAGTTGTCGAAAAGATGTCGTCGTGGGGCTCGTGGTAGAGCCACTCTCATAGGCGGATAGCCGTTCGCCGCGGCCATAAGTCAGCGTAAAACGCTGTAGACGGCATGAAAAACGAGCCACCTGCAGGTGGCTCGTTGTGTTCCGTACCCGAAGAATTCGATGTCGGCGATTGTTTCGGGGCAGTCGCAGAATGTGGTGAAATTCCGAGGGTGGCCGGTGGTTGGAGCGAGGAACGAGTGAAACCCCGGAGCTTCCTTCGCAGGCTTAGTCCAGCCCCGGTCACACGGGGCTTCCGTGCGCTGACGTGCCATCTCAGAGAACTTCCGGGGCTTCCTTCGCAGGCTCAGTCCAGCCGCCGGCCACCCACCCGTCCAGTACCACAATCCGTGACTGGCCCCATCGATTCTTCAGCAGCGTCGCCTTACGTCGGTTCCGTGCGCTGACGTGCCATTCCAGGGAACTTCCGGGACTTCCTTCGCAGGCTCAATCCAGCCGCCGGCCACCCACCCGTCCAGTACCACAATCCTTGACTGGCCCCATCGATTCTTCAGCAACGTTGCCTTACGTCGGTTCCCGGTTTATTTCAGTATTGTGCGGTCAAATCTGACGGGCCTTCTTTCGCGGAGGAGCCGATTCCCGACGTTTCTTCTGTTGTTCGATCTGATGTTTCATGCGTTCTGACTGCGGCGTTTTTCGGACACGTTGCTCATCGGATTTACGGGCCCATTCTTTCGCCGCCTGTTCAGCCTGCTCGGATTTTCTGGCAACTTCACAAAGCTCGGCCAGCGACTTCTTCACTGGCTCCTGCTGAAACGCCGAACCCGCTGTCATTCCCCCGGCGCACCCTCTACGAGCCGGAATGTTGTAGCTCTGATCGAGGCTGCGAATGGCAAGCCCCACGTCCTTGAGTTCCTCGTTAACGGACTTCCCCACGACAGTCAGCCCGGTAGAAATGCCGACAACCGCGACAGTGCCGACAATCGCCGCTTCGGCGGAAAGAAGTACTCCCGCTTCATCATGCCACAATTTCGATAACAGGTTCATCTCTTCAACTCCCGTGCAAAGTGATACCGAACAACAGTCTCCTCTCTGAAGACTCAGGGGCCGGTTGTGTCGACTGTGCCAGTGATCGATGTGGGCTAAGCAGACCCTGAGGGCGAAATGTCCTCAGCCGGGTCGCCTGTTCGGCCGGTCCGCGGTCTCAATTCCATCATCCTGAGCGTGCTGCTCAAAGCAGATCGGACATCAGATCAGGTTGCTGTTCACGACTGCACACCGTCTACGCGCTGAATGTGTGTGCTGGCGACCGCCCTGCCGGCACGCAGGTACGCGGCGCGGCCTGATTGTTTCCTGGTGGCGTGGAATGTCACATGCCGCGTGTTTTTTCGCATCTTTGACGACTGTTCGCTGCCAGGTGATGCAGGTTCCCGGTATGCTTCTGTGCCCGGAACCAGTCTGTCATGGATGATTTCTCATGTCCGCCAATCTTACTGAGCCTCAGCAGGCTGCCGTCGAACATTTCGAAGGGCCGTTAATGGTTCTTGCAGGACCAGGCTCCGGCAAGACCCGAGTCATTACGCACCGAATCGCTCGATTGCTGCAGCGGGGTGTTCGTCCGGACGAGATTCTGGCTTTAACGTTCACGAACAAAGCCGCTCGGGAAATGAGCGAACGCGTCGAACGTCTGCTGGGCGGTACACGCGTGCAGGTCAGCACGTTTCATCGGTTCTGTTCTCGATTGCTGCGAGTGTACCCGGATCACGTGGGGTTGAAGGATAACTTTACAATTCTGGATTCATCCGATCAGTCGCAGCTGGTGCGTAAGATCATGAAGCAGATCGGTTTCGACACCGTGATGCATGTGCCTCGTCGAGTTCTGAATCGCATCAGTAAGGCGAGGAACGATCTTGTCAGTGCAGAAGATTTTCGCCGTCGCTATGAAGAACGGGTCGGTGATCCACTGGATGCGGTTGTCTACGAAGTTTTTCCGGAGTATGAACAGCGTCTGCTGCACCAGAATGCTGTCGACTTTGACGCCCTGCTCCTGCATGTCGTGGACCTGCTGACCAACAGCAGCGAACTGCGGGGAATTCTTGACGAGCAGTTTCGTTTTGTACTGGTGGATGAATATCAGGATACCAACCTGGCACAGTATCGCATTGTGCGAGCGTTGTCGCAGCAGTTTCCCAATGTCTGTGCCACGGGTGACCCGGATCAGTCGATCTACGGCTGGCGTGGAGCTCGACCGGAAAATATTCTGCAGTTCGAACAGGATTTCGGCGACACAAAAATTGTGGCACTCGACCAGAACTTTCGCAGCACGGCGTCTATCGTCCGCTGTGCCGACCAGTTGATCTCCTGTAATCCTCGCCGTCATCGCAACGCTCTGACCACGGACAACGAAACTGGTGAGTCGGTCAAGCTGCGAGTATTTGCCGATTCAGAAGCGGAAGCCAACGGGATCGCTCTGGAAATCGCTGCCGCGGTGAATTCGGGCGAACGAAACTACTCAGACTTCGCGGTCTTCTATCGTGTCAATGCGCTATCCGCATCCGTGGAAACGGCTTTGTCGCGGCATGGGATTCCGTTCCAGGTGGCCGCCGGATTTTCTTTTTACGAACGCACGGAAGTCCGCGATCTGCTGGGGTATCTGCGGCTGATTGAAAATTCGTCGGATGACGCCGCGTTTGAACGGGTCGTGAATCGACCGGCCCGTGGAATTGGGAAGACGACTGTCGAACGTCTGGATGCTTTCGCACCGCAGCATGGGAGTTCCATGATGCAGGCTGCCGACCGCAGCGATGACGTGCCGAAGCTGACGGCCCGCAGTCATAAGCCTCTGAATGCTTTTGTGGATCTGATTCACAAGTTGCATAAGCGGGCTCCTGCAGTTGGTGTGCCGGCATTGATCGAAAAACTGATGGCCGAGATTGACTATCTGGCGCTGTGGGCTGACGAACACGACGAAGTCGATCAGGACCGTAAGGCCAACGTTTATGAACTCGTGCGAGCCGCACGAATTTACGAGGACGCACATGATGATCCCGAGAACCCGCCGTCGCTTCAGGGCTTTCTGGAAATGGCTTCACTGACCAGCGAAGCGGACAGCGTTGACAATTCCAAAGGCGTTGTGACATTGATGACAATGCACGCCGCGAAGGGACTGGAGTTTCCCGTCGTTTACATCACAGGGGTTGAATCCGGTCTGATCCCTCATGAACGAGCTGTTCGCGACGGAGATCCGGCTAGTTTTCAGGAAGAACGCCGCCTGCTGTTTGTGGGGGTCACGCGAGCGATGCAGGAACTGCATTTGACTCAGACCCGCGAGCGGTTTTTTCGGGGTACGCGGCGTTACACGATTGCCAGTCCGTTTCTGGCTGAGATGGTTCTGGATGTTGTTTGCGACGATGATGTTCCGGCGCCGCCCGTTCACAATTCGAACGGACTCGACAGCTATGTGCAGCAGGCCCGCGATCGTTATGCCGCGGCACAGGATCTGCCTGGCAGATCTCTGCTGATGTCCGCCGCCGATCTTGAGAAGAAACTGGCGGCTGTTCAGGCGAAGGACGATGACCAGACGGACTCGGGGAACTGGCAGGATGATGAAACTTCCCCGGTGCCAGCTGTGCTGGACAGCGTGGGCGGAATGGAGGCCGGTGTCATTCGTGCTGTCGCATCCGCAGCAACGGCGGCGTCCGGCAAGGGGGCCTCCGCCGCACATTACCTGACCGCCGGGACCCACGTTCGCCACCCACGTTACGGACGTGGCGTCGTTATTGACTCGTCAGAAGGATCCAGCCGAGCCACCGTAACGGTATTGTTTGAAGCTGACGATCGAGAAGAAACATTTGTTGCGGCTCAATGTCCGCTGCAGCCCATCGGCAGCATTCGGCCCAAGTAGTCGTTGGGTGTGTGACAAACGTGATCGCAACGGTTGGTGGCTGGCGTGCACACGTCTGCCACATGCTGCCGGCGTGTCAGCAATCCGGGTGAAACCGGTACAACGAGGCTGGCAGCCGATCCAGCAATAATGTTCAGGCGGTCGCCAGGGAAGCGTTCGTGCTTACCCGCCGTGATCGAACTTGGCCTCGTGTCCACGAACCGTTTCATCAAAAACGCCGTCGTTGTGCACCGTCTGTCCATGAACAATCGTTCGCACGGGCCAGCCTTTCAGTTGAGTTCCGTGCCATGGACTCCAGCCACTTTTTGTGACCTGTTGTTCGTTGCGAATTTCTGATTCGCGATTCATATCCACAAGGACCAGATCCGCATCAAATCCCACCTGAATGCGGCCCTTGTTGACGATATCCCATACTCGCGCGGGCGCCTCGCACATCCATGAGACAACCTGCTGCAATGTGCACTGTCCCTGATTGACGGAATTCAGCATCAGGGCCAGCGAGTTCTCGACAGCCGGCAGTCCCGACGGAGACTTCGGATACGGCTGGTCCTTTTCTTCCAGCGTGTGGGGCGCGTGATCCGTTGCGATGACTGGAATCGTGCCATCCAGCAGGCCACGCCAGAGCTCGTCGTTGTCTTCCGGATTCTTGACCGATGGATTCATCTGTACCAGCGATCCCAGCTTTTCGTAGTCATTGAGGTTGAAGAACAGATGGTGCGGACAGGCCTCGGCGGATATCAGATTACTGCAACCGCGCAGGAATTCCACTTCCTGAGCCGTTGAAACATGCAGTACGTGGAACCGATGGTTGTTCCGTTCTGCCAGGTCGACTGCCCGCTTGGTCGCAATGATTGCCGCCTTGTGATCTCGAATGCGGCTGTGATCCTGGAACGACTTGCCTCCGTCTATTTTTGCGGCATTCGCACGAACAGTCGTTTCGTCTTCGCAGTGTGCGCAAACGGGCAAGGTTGTTTCCGAAAATATCCGTTCCAGCGCGGCCTGCTGGTCGACCAGCAGATTGCCCGTGCTGGACCCGATAAAGATCTTGATGCCAGGAGTTCGTTCAGCGGACTTCAACTCGTCCACATTGTCGGGCGTGGCTCCGATATAGAAGCCGTAATTGACCAGACACTTGCCGGCGGCCAGATCCAGCTTGTCGTGCAGCGCATCCACTGTGATGGTGGCTGGGTTTGTGTTGGGCATTTCCAGAAAGGTCGTGATGCCGCCTTTCGCACAGGCCCTGCTGCCCGTCGCAAGGTCTTCTTTGTGAGTTAGTCCGGGGTCACGAAAATGGACCTGGTCGTCAATCACTCCGGGAATCAGGTGCAGTCCCGTGGCGTCAATGACCTCGTCCGCGACAGTGTCATCAGCGGCATTGACGGCAGAAATGATTCCGTCTTCGAACAGGACGTTGGTGTTGGCTGTCTGGTCCGGCAGGACGACCTGAGCATTTCGAATCAGTGTTTTCATTGGGAATCTGTAGCAGCGCGAGCAGGTCAGTGATCGAGAAATGTCGGACGCGAACGCGATTGGCGTCGAGAACGCCACCGCGATGCCGACATCTTAGGAACATTCACCTTGGCCTGAGAAGCAACGGACGCCAAACACGATGACGATTTCCGGCAAACGGTTCAGTCACGGTGTTCGTTTACCGGATCTGAAGCTGTTTCCACAGCCACCATCCCGCCAGCGCATTCCACAACGCAAGCATGACAGCGACGACCAGTACCAGCATCTCCCGCGTCGCATCAGGGGCTCCGGTACTCTTAAGGCCAAACCAGCACGCACCGCAGATCAGTACATTAAGCGATAGAATTGGAAAGAACGCCGCATCAACCAGTGCCAGTCCCAGTCCTGTTAGCTGTCCGTTTGAACGGCGGATGTCAGTGACTGCCATGAATCCCAGGATCGTCGTGAGGAACGGAGCCAATACTGTTGGCATGCCGATCAACAGAATCGCAAAAAGTGGAGGTGTGCCTACGCTCGTCTCTGATCGCAGAGCCCAGACGGGCGCCAGGGTCAATGGGACAAAGAAGAAAAACACGGGAATCAGGCAGGCGGCAAAGATGGCTTTGCGAGAGAATCGAGATTCCACACAGCGTTCGGTGTCCAGTTTTCTCTGTCGTGCTCGCACGATGAACGCATTTCTGACGTCAGGCTGAGTTCCGCTTTAGCTAGTCTGTCGATCTGTACTCATTATACAACTGTGTTTGTGCTCTTATACTTTGCGGCCGAAAACACAATTGTCGCACTGAAAAATTGGTCGTTGAGTGGTGGACTCCGTTTGGGAACATCAGAACGTCGCGGAATCGGTTCAGTGTCCCAGCTATAGCTGGCGGACAGATCCGCACGAAAAGTTGCGGGCTCAGGAGTCTCGAATGGACGGTGAATCGGGAAGGTTGGTCAGATGATTTGGACTTTGAATCGGCCGGGGCAATGACCGACCTGGCGTGGAGTACCGCTCGAAATTCAGTGGAGATCGCGATGTTGGCTTTACTTACGGTTACTCTGATTCTTGTGCGAACCACGGCACACATTCTCGGTGTCACAGCGACCGTCATGGGATCGGATACGGTTTGTGCTCAGGCGGTTGGCCAGCACGGATACGAATTTTGCCGCTCAGTCATGTTCGGAGTGCCGCATTCATATCTTCCAACTGTATAAAACAGCGTTGTTTGTCCATTTTTATCCAGACGCTTTGGCCATTTGGATGAGCATGCGAAGGAAACTTGCCGTGCGACTTATCAGGCCACGTTTTCTTGTTATCATCCGACCTCGTTGAAACACTTGGTCCCTGAGTGTCGTGTTTGTCCTTGACTGCTGAAAACGCTCGGAGGGCAAATACTGTTGTTTTTCCGAGATCGACGGAGTACGGAAAACCAACGTCTGTAAACTACGCTCCTATAGCTCAATTGGTAGAGCAACTGACTCTTAATCAGTAGGTTCAAGGTTCAAGTCCTTGTGGGAGCATTTTTGGACAACGTTTTTGCTGGGTCAGAAGCATTTCTCTGCGAATTGGACCACTCACTTCCGTTGGGTGCGTCCGATTGCGAAGCGGTACCGCTCTCTACTGGTCCGCGAAATGGTCCACTTTCGTTGAACGCCTCGAAGTGTCCGTCTGACACCATCGCATAGTGGCTGTTCTGAACGTCGACAGAGTGGCCCATCCACGCTGCGATCACGTGCGCTGGTGCTTCCT
>JAQWLN010000205.1 GCA_029247265.1 Fuerstiella sp. | reverse complement strand
CATACCATTCCTCAAAACTGTCGAGATCCAGCAGTTGCTGAATGCGACTGGCCGTTGGCACATAAAAGTGGTGATCACACTCCGAACAAATGTTCAGGTTTTCTTCCACCTGGTTACGAAAGACCGTGGCCCCACAGCCATCGCATCTGATCCAGAGACCCTCGGGAACTCCGCGTTTTGGCCGTTTCATATCCTGTAACCAGGTTCTTTGTCCGGACTTATCAGTCGTTGTCATGTTGTTGTTTCCAAGGAAGCCGACTCGACACCGACTTCCGTCGTGTCATCGGACGGCCCCGATTCCAGAAACCGAGACGAATCGAAGCTGTCGGTCTCGAAGAATTCGACGGCCGCACGATCATTTTCTCCGCACAAACACGCGCCGACGCTGGGACACCGTGCTTCCAGCGTGCAGCGAATTACGGTGGCTATCGGGTCAGACGCGACCACCGCAAAGACGTCATATTTTCGAATCGCCTTTTTGAATACTTTCTGCATTCGTTGACATGCGTCGTTCAGTGTCTCCCCCTCCGGCGGGCAGATTGTTTGAGGCCTCTCGCGTCCATGCCGAAAAATCTTGGGATAACGCTTGCGAACGTCTGCTTCCGGCAATCCCTGCCAGAGACCCTGATCCACGTTTCTCAGTTCTTCGAGCTCTTTGATTTTGACACCCTTCTGCGCTTCGGCAATTGCCCTCGCCGTACTGCAGCATGGATCAAACGGCGAAGCAAAAACTGCCTCAAGCTGCACGCCTTCACGCTGAAGATGCCGAATGATGCCCTCAACCTGCTCCATGCCTTTGTCGTTCATGGGCATTTCAAGAGTGCCCAGAACCCTGGACTGTTCATCGTAATCCGTGAGGCCCGGGCGTATCAGAACTACAGTCGACATTTGGTCGCCTCCTTCTGCGATGCTGTTTCCGTACCACTGTCGATCTCGGTAAGCATTAAATTTGCCGCCTTCCGATAATCATCGAAATCGAAAATCGAACTCCCGGCAACGAATAGTCCGGCTCCGGCAGCCGCGCACTGACCGATGGTTCCACTCGCAACTCCGCCATCAACGGAGATAATCAAACGGTCTCCCGCGACTTGACGAGCTCGCTGTACTTTTGGCAGCACGTCAGGCATGAATTTCTGGCCCCCAAAACCAGGATTGACGCTCATGATCAACAGCAGGTCGCAGTGGTCTAGAAACGGTTCGGCGGCTTCGAACGGGGTGTCCGGGTTGATCGCCAGTCCGCTGACCACGTCCTGACTGCGAATTGCCTGCAGCAACTCCGTAGGGTCCGGAACAGCTTCGAGATGAAATGTAATCGCCTCGCAGCCTGCCTTGACGTAGTCATCCAGGTACCGGCCGGGCTCTGAGATCATCAGATGGGCGTCGAATGGTGTCTCTGTCAGATTCCGCAGCCGTTCAATCACCATCGGGCCGTACGACAGATTCGGAACGAAATGGCCGTCCATCACGTCCAGGTGATAGAGTGGCAATTGGGATGCATCAATCTTCCGAACCTCACTGCGCAGGTCCCCGAAGTCGCATTTCAGCATGGATGGTGCAATCACCGGGCTGTGTTGCCGTAGGTGTTGCAGCATCGCTTCACGTTGTAACATTTAGGTCGCCAAAGATGAGGCGGAAGGGCAGGCGCCGGAACTGGCACATCACGATTCGGGTAGACAGGTCCCGAAAGCCCTTCAGAAATGAAGTCAGGCATTTTCGTGACGAGATGAAATCAAGTCCAGCCGAACCCCTCTAATGCCTTGTTTTCCAGACAATGGATGGCGGCAATTTTATTAAAATCTGGCGGTGTGCCTGCTTTTTGCCCGCGTTTGGCACGCGATTATCGCCCGTTATCGCGATAATCCGGTATTTTCAAGGTAATTGTCTTCATGTTTGAAACAGTCATTCGCGGTGGAAATGTGGTCGATGGCACTCGTTCGCGTGCATTTCGAGCCGATGTGGGTATCTCAGATGACCGAATTGTGGCCGTTGGTGACCTTTCTGCTGCCGAAACACGAGATACCCTCGATGCCTTTGGCAAGGTTGTCGCCCCTGGATTTGTCGATGTCCACAACCATTCCGACGGCTGGATGATTCGCGAACCCCTGCAGTCGGCCAAGACGCTGCAGGGATTCACAACCGAAGTCGTGCTGCTGGACGGCATTGGATACGCACCAGTAAATGAGCAGACCTGGCGGGAATGGTTCTTCTATCTGCGAGCGCTGGACGGTCTGCGACTGAGTGACTACGAGGGCTGGCAGACCATGGAGGAGTTTGGACGCCGACTGGACAGACGGACGACTCAGAATTCGATGCTGCACGTACCCTACGCCAATGTGCGGTCACTGGTTTGCGGATTCAGCAATCGGCCGGTGGATGACTTCCAGATGCGGTCGATCAAGGCGGAGATTCGAAAGGGCATGGAAGCGGGAGCGGTGGGTCTGTCGACCGGGCTGGATTACATCGTGCAGTGTTTTGCGACGACGCAGGAGTTAATCGAAGCGTGCAAGGTGGTGGCCGAGTTTGATGGTCTTTATGTCCCCCACATCCGCTACAAGCTCGGCATGCTGCCTGCGCTCGACGAAGCGTTGCATATAGCGCGGGAATCGGGAGCACATCTGCACATTTCGCATTTAAAAGCCGGCACAGGTGATGCTGCAGAGACGGTTCTCGACTGGGTTGAACGCGCCCGCAAAGAAGTCTCACTGAGCTTCGACGTTTACCCGTACATGCCAGGCTCGACGATGCTGAATTATCTGTTGCCATACGAAGTTTGGGAAAACGGTCCGCTGGCCGCACTGGGAAAACTGCAGAAGAAAGACGTTCAGGAACGGTTTCGAGACGGCTTGCGGCAGTACAAGCTGGACCTCGACGGCATTCGCATCGCGTGGGTCCAGGGCAAAGAGAATTCTATGCACCAGGGACGGCTGCTGAGTGAATACGTTGAATACACGGGACTGTCGGCGGAAGAAGCGCTGCTGAATTTGCTGATTGAAGAACGATTGGCGGTTCTGTGCGTTTACCTGGAAGGAGACGATCGCCTGATTGATCCGTTTCTGCAGCACGACCTGTACATGATGGGCAGTGACGGTATCTATGCTGACGGCGGCATGATTCATCCGCGTCAGTATGGCTCAGCCGCTCGGCTGCTGGGTACGTGCGTGCGCGAACACGGTTTGATGTCAATCGAAGATGCGGTCTACAAGCTGTCGGGGCACGCTGCCGATCGGTTTGGTATCAAGGATCGAGGCGTCATTCGCGAAGGCGCGGTCGCGGATGTCGTGGTGTTCCAACCGGACATGGTTCAGGACCATGCCACCTATGACCAACCGCACCTGGCCGCGACCGGTATCTCAGACGTGTTCGTCAGCGGAACACCAGTTGTCCGGGAAGGAAAGCCAGTTCCATCCGATGGCGGTTCGCAATTTCCGGGGCGATTTGTGAGATTCGAAAAACGTGGCTGACTGATATCACATCCTCGAATGTAGTGAATCACGCGAGTGTCACTGATTAACCATGCAGTGATCATATCGACGGACCGCTGCGTTCAAACGAAGCCGAGCGTCGCGTTGCCGACCATCAGTGGCATCAGGCGAACAAGTCCCTCACCACTCGGCCGTGAACGTCTGTCAGGCGAAAGTCACGACCGCTGTAGCGGAATGTGAGTTTCTCGTGATCAAGTCCCATCAAATGCAGAATTGTGGCGTGCAGGTCATGCACGTGCACCTTTTTGTCGACGGCAGCGAATCCAAATTCGTCAGTGGCACCATAGGTCATGCCACCTTTAACGCCGCCACCTGCCAGCCACATCGTGAAGCCGTGGTGATTGTGATCGCGACCGTTTCCGTTCTCTGCCACAGGCGTCCGGCCAAACTCACCACCCCAGACGATCAGGGTGTCTTTAAGTAAGTCACGTTCTTTCAGGTCGTTAATGAGCGCGGCGATAGGCTGATCGACGTTCTTTGCCTTGTCTGCGTGTGCCTTGATGTCGCCATGGTCGTCCCACGGCTGACCGTTGCCATAATAGACCTGAACCATCCGCACGCCACTTTCCACCAGCCGTCGTGCTGAAAGGCAGCCTCGGGCGAACTGGCCGGAACCGTATGCGTCCTGAGTTGCCTTTGTTTCTTTGCCAAGGTCGAAGACGGTCTGAGCCTCCGTTTGCATTCGGAAGGCCATTTCCAGCGACTCAATACGCGCCTCCAGACGGTTATCCTGCCCACCTCGTTTTTCAAGGTGCAGTTCATTCATCTGTTTCATCAGGTCCAGCTGCTGTCGTTGCGCCCCGCGCGTCAGATACTGGTTGTCAATGTGGCGAATCACCTTCTTAGGGTCGACGCTGTTGGAGTGATTAATGTGAGTACCCTGAAAGACACCGGGCAGAAAACTGTTACTCCACAACTGTGGACCGACGACCGGTTTTCCCGGGCACAGAACAACATAGCCCGGTAGATTCTGGTTCTCAGTGCCCAGTCCATATAGCAGCCAGGAACCCATGGCAGGTCGCGTGGGCTGAGTTTCTCCGCTGTTCATCATCAGCAGCGATGGCTCGTGATTGGGAATGTTTGTGTGCATCGAGCGGATGACACAGATGTCGTCGATGCAATCTCCCACGTTGGGAAACAGGTCACTGACTTCAATTCCTGACTGGCCGTATTTTCTGAACTTAAACGGCGACATCAGCAGTCCGCCGGTCTTGCGTTCCGTGCTGAGATTGGCGGCTGGCGGACGCTGACCATTATGTTTTTCAAGAGCGGGCTTGGGATCGAAGGTGTCGACCTGTGATGGTCCTCCATTCATGAACAGGTGGATAATGTGTTTCGCCCGTGGTGCAAAGTGGGCAGGCTTCGGCGCGAGAGGGCTGCCCGATGACGGAGGAGCTGCAGCAGCCCGCGTTCCGTCCTGAGCAAGTATGCCAGCCAGCCCCAGCATGCCGATGCCAGTTCCCATTCGTTGTAAGCATTAGCGACGACTGAGGCCGAGTGGTGGTGAGTCGATCTTCATTTTTGGGTTCAGAGGTCTGTTGTGCGTGAATGTTGCGCCGCAG